>NZ_JBDPLU010000013.1:0-255752 GCF_039871525.1 Streptomyces sp. B6B3
GCCCCGGCCCCCGGAGGGGCGGGGCGGCGGGGCGGGCCCGCGGGCCGGGGGGGGGGGCGCGGCCGGCGTCACGGCGCCGCGCCCGCGGGCGCCCATGGACGACGCGCCCGGCCCCGCCGCGCCGCCGCGGGGCCCGGCGGACGTCAGGACGCCTCCCCCGGCGGGCCGGCCCGAGGCCCCCGCGTACCAGGAGCGGCCCGCACCCGAGATGTTCACGCCCCGGTCGGGGCGTCCCGGACCCCGGACGCCCATGGACGGCACCGGGCCGCCCCGGGACGGGGACGCCGAGGCGGGCCGGCCCCGGGGCGCCCGGGGCGCCCGCTTCGCCGGGCTCGCCGAGGCGGCCGCGCGCCACCCCGGCGCTCCCCCGCCGCAGCCGCCCGCCGGCCCGGAGGGCCGCGCGGCCCGGCCGCCCGGCGGCTCCCGGTTCGCCGGCGCGGCGCGGGAGTCCAGACCCCGGGAGTCCAAGCGGCAGCGCGAGGCCCGGCTGCAGGAGGAGGAGCAGCGCGCGGTGACCGACCTCGCGGAGCGGCTGCGCCGGCTGCGGGCGGAGGGACAGAGCGGGGCCGCGCACATCGTGCTGTGCGAGGCGGCCGCCGGGCCGGCCCACCGGCTGCCCCTGCTGGTGGCCGAGCTGGAACGGGCCGGCATGGGCGCCGACCTGGCGACGCTGCTCTGGGAGGCGGCCTCCCTGCCGCCGGCGCAGCTCGCCGCCGCGGCGCAGGCGCTGGCGGGCGCCGGGCGGGACCGCGACTGCGAGCAGTTGCTGCGCCAGGGAGCGGCCCGGCCGGCCGTCGAGGCGGGGGCGATCGCCGTGGCGCTGTGCTCGGCGGGCCATCCCAACGCGGCGGTCGCCCTGCTGACGGCCCTGGTGCGGGCGCGCACCGCCGAGGAGGCGGCGACGGCGGCCGCGGAGCACCCCGAGGTGGTGGCGCCGCTGCTGCTGGACGCCGCGCGGCGGGTGTCGCCGAGCCATCATTTCGCCGTCACCAGCGAGCTGCGGCGGGCCGGCGTCGGGTAGGGCGCGGCCTGGGTCATCGGGTTCCTCCGGGGCGGCCGGCCGCCCCGGAGGAACCGCGCGCGGCGCCGGCGTGCTTCGATGGACGGATGCTGAACGCGAACGGGGTGCTCGACGACGGGCTGGCCGAGGCCGTCGAGGCGGCGATGCGGGCCACGGCGGAGGCGGAGATCATGCCGCGCTGGCGCCGGCTGGCCGCGCACGAGGTGACCAGTAAGGCCGGGCCGCACGACCTGGTGACGGTCGCCGACCGGCAGGCGGAGGTGCGGCTCACCGAGGCCCTGACCGCGCTGCTGCCCGGTTCCCTGGTGGTCGGCGAGGAAACCGTGCACGAGGACCCCGACAGCTACGCCGCGCTGCGCGGCGACGCGCCCGTGTGGATCGTCGATCCGATCGACGGCACCCGGCAGTTCGTGGAGGGCAGGACCGGCTTCGCCACCCTGGTGGCGCTGGCCCGGGCGGGCGAGTTGCTGGCCTCCTGGCTCCTCGCCCCCGCGCGGCGCCTGCTGGCCCACGCCCGGCGGGGCGGCGGCGCGTGGCTCGACGGCCGCCGGCTGCAGGCGGGCTCCCCTGAGCCGGGCGCCGTCCTGCGGGTGGCCTGCTCGCACCCCGACTACACGACGGGCGCGGAGAAGCGCGCCCTGGCGGCGCTGTGGGCGCCCGGGGTGGCGCCGCGCGCCAGCCGCGCGGCCGGCCTGGAGTACCTGGACATCGCGCGCGGGGAGCTGGACGCGGTGGCCTACTCGTGGGAGCTGGCCTGGGACCACGCCGCCGGCCTGCTGCTGGTCACCGAGGCGGGCGGCACGCATCTGACGCCGGCGGGCGAGCCGTTCGACATCGCCGGTGGCAACGCGATGCCGTTCGCCGCGGCCCGGGACGCGGAGACCGTCCGCCGCATCCTGGCCCTCCTCGACTCCGGGCCCGACGCCGGCCGGGCGTGACCGGCTGCCCCCGTCCGGTAACGCCCTGAGCCCGGCGTCGGACCGCGGGCCGGCGCCCGCACGGCCCGAGCAGTGGCCTGCCGACGGCCCGGCGTGACGGGACGTTCCGGCCGGCGTCTTCGGAGCACGGGCCGGTGGCCGCACTCCGGCCGGACCTGACCGGCGCCACCCAGGTCCCGGCCCGGGACCGCGAGCCGGGGCCCGGCCCGGTCCGCCGTCCGAAGCCGGTTCGGTCCGTAACGCGGCCTCACTCCGGCCAGGGCGTGACCGCGCCCTCCGGCCGGCGCTCCGCGCCCTGGCGTTGGCCCGGCGTGGCCGGGCCTCCGCGGCACGATGGCCCCAGTACGCGGCGGCAGCGCGCGAGTTCGGTTCGAACAGGAGCCTCGCACGGGCCAGGGCCGGCTGCCGCCGGATGGCAGGGTGCGGGCGGGGAGCAAGTGATCCGCGATCGCGAGCCGTTGACGGGCCCTCAGATCGCCCTCGGCGGCGGCGCAGCCAGACGTCGGGGCGGCCTCGGCCACCGCGCACCCGGGGCATCCGGTTCTGCCCGGCCGGCGTCAGGCCGCCGTGTCGGGGGGTGGGTGGTGGGTGCGGCGTATCCTCGGGGTGCCGAGATCCGGGTGGCCCGGGTGGCTGTGGTCCTCATCGGTGAGGGGAGAGCGTTCAGGTGCCGTCGATGCGAGACGCGGTCGTGGTGGGCGCCGGGCCGAACGGGCTGACCGCCGCCGTGGAGCTGGCCCGCCGGGGTCTGTCCGTCGAGGTCTTCGAGGCGAAGGAGACGGTGGGCGGGGGCGCGCGGACCGAGGAGTTGACGCTGCCGGGGTTCCGGCACGACCCGTGCTCGGCGGCCCACCCGTTGGGCGCCGGCTCGCCCGCTTTCCGGTCGATGCCGCTGGAGCGCTACGGGCTGAGCTGGGCGCACGCCGAGCTGCCGATGGCGCACCCGCTGCCGGACGGGCGCGCCGTGGTGCTGGCCAGGTCGGTGGGCGAGACGTCCGCGTCGCTGGGGCCGCGGGACGCCGTGGCGTACCGGCGGCTGGTCGCGCCGTATCTCGGTCGGTGGGACACGCTGGCCGGCGACTTCCTGACGGTGCCGTGGGACGGGCTGCCGCGCGATCCGGCGCTGCTGGCCCGGTTCGGGGTGACGGGGGTGCAGCCGGTCTCCTGGGTGGCGCGCCGGTTTCGCGAGGATCCGGCGCGGGCGCTGCTCTCCGGGCTCGCGGCGCACGCCATCGCGCCCGTCTCGACCCCCGCGACCGGCGGCATGGCGCTGGTCTTCGCGCTGGCCGCGCACGAGGTCGGGTGGCCGTTCGCCCGCGGCGGCTCGCAGGCCATCTCGGACGCCCTCGCGGGCTACCTGCGCGACCTCGGGGGCGCCGTGCACACCGGCGTGGAGGTGAAGCGGCTGGACGAGCTGCCGCCGGCGCGGGCCTACGTCTTCGACACGTCGCCGCTGGCGCTGGCCCGGATCGCCGGGCTCGGCAGCGCCTTCGCGAACTTCCGGCACGGCGCCGCCGTCTTCAAGATCGACTACGCGCTGGAGGGCCCGGCCCCCTGGCGGGCGCCCGAGGCGCGCCGCGCCGGCACCGTCCAGATCGGCCCGAGCAGTGGTGAGATCGGCGCGGCGCTGCACGCGGCCGCGGTCGAGGGCCGGGCGCCCGACGTGCCGTTCCTGATCGTCACGCAGCCCACCCTGGCCGACCCCGGCCGGGCGCCGGAGGGCAAGCACGTGCTGTGGGTGTACGGGCACGTGCCGGCGTACTGGGAGGGCGACCTGACGGACGCCATAGAGCGGCAGATCGAGCGGTTCGCGCCGGGGTTCCGCGATCTGGTGCTGGCCAGGGCGGTCGCCGGCCCGGCCGAGTTGGCCCGCCGGAACGCCAACTACGTGGGCGGGGACATCGCGTGCGGCGCGTTCACCGGGATGCAGACGCTGTTCCGCCCGCGGCTCTCGTTCACCCCGCACGCGACGCCGCACCCGGCGGTCTTCCTGTGCTCGGCGGCGTCCTGGCCGGGCCCGGGGGTGCACGGCATGGGCGGCCACAACGCGGCCAGGGCGGTGTGGCGCCGGCTGCGCCAGCAGGGTCAGCCGGCGCGCCGCGCCGGACGCGCCGCACCGCGCCCGCGGGCCTGAGGGCGGCGCGAGCGCGGCGGGCGGCGCGAGCGGCGGGGCGTCAGATGTTGAAACCGCCGTCGACGGTGATCGCCGTGCCGGTGAGGTACCGGCCGGCGTCGCCGGCCAGGTGCAGCACGGTCGCGGCGATCTCCTCGGGGGCGGCGAACCGGCCCAGCGGCACGTAGCCCCTGATGGCGTCGCCGTTCGGCCCGTCGGCCGGGTTGAGGTCGGTGTCCGTCGCGCCCGGCTGGACCACGGTGACCGTGATCCCCCGCGGGCCCAACTCGCGGGCGAGGCCCTTGGTCATGCCGACCAGCGCGGTCTTGCTCATCGCGTAGAGCGAGAACCCGGGGAAGACGGTCCGCTCGGCCACGTTGCTGCCGATGTTGATGATCCGCCCGCCCTCGGCCATGTGCCGGACGGCCGCCCGGGACGCCAGGTACGGGGCGCGGACGTTGACGGCGAGCGTCTGCTCCAGTTCGGCGGGGCCCAGATCCTCGACCGGGCCGACGAGGAACACGCCGGCGTTGTTGACGAGGATGTCGAGCCGGCCCAGTTCCGCCACGGTCTGGTCGACGGCGGAGGTGACGGCCGTCGCGTGGGCGGAGTCGGCGCGGATCGCCAGCGCCCGGGAGCCGGTCGCGGTGATGGCCTTGGTCACGGCCGCCGCGCGCTCCTCGTTCGTCTGGTAGGTGAGGGCCACGTCGGCGCCGGCCTCGGCGAGCCGGAGCGCCACCGCCGCGCCGATGCCCCGGCTGCCGCCGGTGACCAGGGCCACCTTGCCCGCCAGGTCGGCGTGACGGGCGTCGTTCAGGGTCGTTGTCGTCTGCATGCGCCCAGCCTCGCCGCCGGCCGCCGCGGAAGCTGGCGGGATCGCGTCATCGCGTTCGCCCGCGCGACCGTCGGGCCGCCACCGCCATGCCGGCCGTGGCTCGGGCGGGCCAGGCCGGATAGGGTCAGCCCCAGCGCGACTGCCTGTTCGACAGCAACGACCACAGGGGCAGAACGATGACCGACATGGGACGGCAACGGCACGTGCTGATCGCCGCGGACAAGTTCAAGGGTTCGCTCACGGCCGTGGAGGTCGCCGAGCGCGTCACGGCCGGGATCCTCAGCGCCCGTCCGTCGGCCCGGGTGACCACCCTGCCCGTCGCCGACGGCGGCGACGGCACGGTGGACGCCGCCGTCTCCGGGGGGTTCACGGCGCACGAGGTCGAGGTCACGGGCCCGCTGGGCATCCCGGTCACCGCCCGGTTCGCCCTGCGGAACGGCACCGCGGTCGTGGAGATGGCGCAGGCGTCGGGACTCGGCCTGCTGCCCCCGCACGCCTTCGCCCCGCTCACCGCGACGACGTACGGCACCGGCGAGTTGATCGCGGCGGCCCTGGACGCCGGCGCGCGCACCATCGTGCTGGGCGTGGGCGGCTCCGCGACGACCGACGGCGGCGCGGGGATGCTGGCGGCGCTGGGGGCGAAGTTGCTCGACGCGGACGGCGATCCGATCGCGCACGGCGGCGGGCCGCTGCGCGAGCTGGTCTCGGCGGATCTCTCCAGCCTGGACGCGCGGTTGCGCGACACGGAGGTCGTGCTGGCCAGCGACGTGGACAACCCGCTGACCGGGCCGAAGGGCGCCGCGGCGATCTACGGGCCGCAGAAGGGCGCCGATCCGATGGACGTGGAGGCGCTGGACACGGCGCTCGACCACTTCGCGCGGGTGCTCGAGGAGTCCGAGGGAGCACGCGTCGCGCAGTGCGCGCATGCCCCGGGCGCCGGCGCGGCCGGCGGCACCGGATTCGGCGCGCTGCTCGGGCTGCGCGCCACGTTCCGCCCCGGCATCCAGGTGCTGCTGGGGGTGTTGGGCTTCGACGCGGCCGTGGCGGGCACCGACCTGGTGATCACCGGGGAGGGCTCGTTGGACGCGCAGACGTTGCACGGGAAGGCCCCGGCCGGCGTCGCGGCCGCGGCCCGGGCCGCCGGCCGCCGGGTGGTCGCCGTCTGCGGCCGGCTGGAGCTGGACGAGGCCGCCCTGCGCGGCGCCGGCATCGAGGCCGCGTACGCGCTCACCGCCCTGGAGCCGAACCCGGCCCGCGCGATCGCCCAGGCCGGCCCCCTCCTGCAACGCACCGCCGCCCTGCTGGCCGCCGAGCGCCTCTAGGGCCGTCCCGGGTCCGGGGCGGGCGCCGGGGTCACTGCTCGGAGGTCGAGGCGACGTAGATCCTCGGGCGTTCCTCGGCGGAGAGGTCCACGGTGACGGCCACCTCGGGCTCGTCGGGCGACTGCTGGACGATGGTGCCCGCGTAGCGGTGGGTGGGGTCGTCCAGCACCCAGCCGACGAGGTCGGCCTGGTCGCCGGTGATGGTGACCGTGCCCTCGTTCAACGCGTCGCGGGTGGTGCCGAGCTCCTCCAGGAAGAAGCTGAGCTGCTCGGGCGAGGAACGGAACTGCACGTAGAGGGTGCTGCGGTTCCAGGCGTTGGTCTCGAAGTGCCCGACGTAGGTGACGCCGTCGGGGAGCGGCACGTCGTAGATGCGCCGCTGCACCTTGCTGGGCCAGCCGTAGATCATCGTCCGGGCCGAGGCGGCGCGCTCCTTCTCCTCGCCGCTGTCCCGGCTCTGGTAGGCGGAGAGCACCAGGTATCCGGCGGGGATGGCGATCAGCAGCACCACGATGATCGCGGCCAGCCAGCGGTGCCGGGGCCGGCGCGGCGGGCGGGGCAGGTCCGCGCCGCCGGGTGTGCGGGTGCTGTCGGTGGTCGCGGTCGCCGTCATGGTCGGGTCGCCCGTCCCCGCGGCGGCAGCCGCAGCTCGAAGGGGGTGCGCTGGCCCGCGCGGGTGCGTCGCTCGGCGCGGCGCCGGTTGGCCCGGCGGAACCGGCGGGCGACCAGGCGGCCGAGGTCGGCGGCGCCGACCATGCCGGCGTCGGTGCCGAGCCTGGCCCGTACGATGCGCGCCTCGGGCCGGTACCCGCGGCCGGTCAGATGGCGGCGGAAGGCGTCCCTGGCCGGGGCCAGCAGCAGGTCGTCGGCGTCGCTGACGCCGCCGCCGACGACGAAGCAGGTGGGGTCGAGCGCGGCGGCGAGGTTGGCCATGCCGACGCCGAGCCACTGCCCGATGTCCTGGAGCAGCTCCACGCACATCGCGTCGCCGTCCTGGGCGAGCTCGGTGATCAGCGGCCCGGTGATGTCGCCGACCTGGCCGTTGATCCGGTCGAGGATGTGCTGGGCCACCGGCGAGTCGGCGGCGGCCAGCTCCCTGGCCTCGCGGACCAGCGCGTTGCCCGAGCTGTACTGCTCCCAGCAGCCGCGGTTGCCGCAGGGGCAGCGGTGGCCGCCCGGCACCACCTGCATGTGGCCGAACTCGCCGGCCACGCCGTACGCGCCGCGCTTGACGCGGCCGCCCTCCAGTATGGCGCCGCCGATGCCGGTGCCGAGGGTGATCATCACCAGATGGTCGGCGCCGCGTCCCGCGCCGAACCGCCACTCGCCCCACGCCGCGGTGTTGGCGTCGTTGTCCACCAGGATGGGCACCGCGAGGCGGGCCGCCAGGGCGTCCCTGAGCGGCTCGTTGCGCCAGGCCAGATGGGGTGCGAAGAGCACCCGCGAGCGGTCGGCGTCCACCCAGCCGGCGGCGCCGATGCCGACCGCGTGCACGTCGTGCCGGTCGGAGAGGTCCAGCACCAGTTCGACGATGGTGTCCTCGACGACCTTGGCGCTCTTGGACTTGTCCGGGGTCTCGGCGCGCAGCCGCTCCAGCACCGTGCCGTCCGCGTCCACCACGCCGGCCATGACCTTGGTGCCGCCGATGTCGATGCCGACCGTGGGCACCCGCGGGGCGGACAGGTGTGAGCGGCGCTCGCGGGTGGCCATGGTGCGCAGGCCGCTCCCGCGGGCCGTTCCCAGGCGCACGCGCTCACTGTAGGTACTCATCGCCACGATTGTGCCGTACCCGGGCCGCGGGCCGCGCCGGGGCCCACGGCCCTGGTGACGGGCTGGTACCTCGTGGATACCCGGCCGTTATGGACGTCGCGGGTGGGCCCGGCGGGACCCGCGTTACGAGGCGGTGCGCCCGGAACGCGGGGCCGCGGCGGCCAGCCTCCTGGTGTACTCGTGCTTCGGGCGGAGGATCACCTCGTCGCTGGGCCCGCGTTCGACGATCTCGCCGCGGTACATCACCATCACCTCGTCCGCGAAGTGGCGGGCGGTGGCGAGGTCGTGGGTGACGTAGAGGACGGCGAGCTCGCGCTCGGTGCGCAGCCGGTCGAGCAGGCCGAGGATCTCCAGGCGGATCGAGACGTCGAGCATGGAGACCGGTTCGTCGGCGAGCAGCACCCGGGGTTCGGGGGCCAGGGCGCGGGCGATGGCCACCCGCTGCCGCTGGCCGCCGGACAGCTCGTGCGGGCGTTTCCTGGCGATATCGGCCTCCGGCGTGAGGTTGACCGAGCGCAGCAGCGCGGCGATCTTCTCCTCGGCGTCCCTGCCGCCGTTGGCGCGTCCGGTGGCCAGCAGCGGCCGGCGCAGGTGGTGGGCGATGTCGTGGGCCGGGTTGAGCGAGGCGAACGGGTCCTGGAACACCATCTGCACCGCCCGGCGGTAGTCCCGTCCGGAGGTGCGGTTCCGGCCGTCAAGCCGGATGCTGCCCGAGGTGGGGCGGACCAGGCGGGACAGGGCGCGGACGACGGTGGACTTGCCGCTGCCGCTCTGGCCCACCAGGGCGAGGGTGCGGCCGGCGCGCAGCGTGAAGGACACCCGGTCCACCGCGCGGAACGGGCGCTGGCCACGCCGCCGGTAGTCCACGGTGAGGTCGGTGACCTCCAGGGTGGTCATCGTGGGGTCCCTTTCTGGGCGTCGACGGGCCGCTGCCCCAGGGTCTCGGGCGCCGGATCGTGCAGATGGCAGGCGGCGGTCCAGGTCCCGGCGGGGTCGGCAGGCGCCGTGCCGCCGGAATCCCCCGATCGGGCGGGTCCGTTCGGGGCGGCGGACAGCCGGTGGTCGGGCGGGCGGATCCCGGCGCAGGGCGCGAAGGCGTGTTCGCAGCGGTCGACGAAGGCGCAGCCCGGGAGTTCGTCGCGCAGGTCGGGCGGCTGGCCCGGGATGCCGCGCAGTTCCCGGCGCTCGCCCAGCATGTCGGGGAAGGAGCGGAGCAGGCCCTGGGTGTACGGGTGGCCGGCGCCGGCGGCGATCCGCCGGGTGGGGGCGTACTCCACGATGCGGCCCGCGTACATCACCGCGAGGCGGTCGCTGAGCTCCAGCAGCAGCGTCAGGTCGTGGGTGATGAAGATGACGCTGAAGTCGAACTCGTCGCGCAGCCGGACGATCTCGTCGAGGATCTCGCGCTGCACGACGACGTCGAGCGCGGTGGTCGGCTCGTCCATGATGACGATCTCGGGGTCGAGGGCGAGGGCCATGGCGATGACGACGCGCTGCCGCATGCCGCCGGAGAGCTCGTGCGGGTGGCTGCGGATCCGGTCCGGGTCGATGCCCACCTTCTCCAGCAGGGTGCGGGTGCGGGCGCGGCGTTCCGCGGCGCGCATCCGCGGGCGGTGCGCGCGGAAGATGTCGTCGAACTGCCGGCCGATGGTGGTCACCGGGTTGAGGGCGTTCATGGCGCTCTGGAACACCATGGAGAGCTTGTTCCAGCGGAACGCGCGCAGTTCCTCGCCCTCCAGGGCGGTGAGTTCGACGGGGGCGGCGTCCCGGCTGGTGAAGGTGACGGTGCCGCCGACCAGCCTGGCCGGCGGGCGCAGCATGCGGCTGACGGCGTAGGCGAGGGTGGACTTGCCGCAGCCCGACTCGCCGGCGATGCCGAGGATCTCGCCGCGGCGCAGTTCGAAGCTGACGTCCCGGACGCCGTGCAGCGGGCGCTCCCCGTCGTAGACGACGTCCACGTGCTCGGCCCGCAGGACGACGTCGGTGCTCGCCGCACGGGCCCCGCGGCCGGTGGCGGCCGGTGCGGCGTCGCCGACCGGCGGCGACGGGTGCGGCACGCCGGCCGCGGGCGGCGTGCCGGCCGGTCCGCCCGGCGTCGACTCGGGCGTGCCGGGCGTCTCGTGCGCCGTCATCGGATGGCCCCCTTCTCCGCCGTGTCCGCCGGCCCGGACCGGCACGGGCGCTCCGCGTCGCGGTGTGCCCGCCGCGCCGCGCCCGGCTCCGGCCGCCCGGAGGGCTGGTGCGCCGTCATCGGGTGGTCTCCTTCTTCTCCGACGCGTCCGGCGACGCCGCCGGCGCCCGGGCTCGGCTCCGGCGGTCCCGGGGTCCTGTGCGCCGTCATCGGACGACCTCCTCGTCCGGCGTGTCCGGCGACGTCACCGACGTCCGCGGTCGGCCGCCGGCCGGGCCGCGTCGCCGCGCGCCCGTGAAACGGGCCTCGCGGCCGGCGCGGCCGGCGCCGGTGCGGAGCCGCGGGTCGAGCACCTCGTCCAGGCCGAAGCTGATCAACGAGAGCGCGGTGCCGAGGACGGCGATGCACAGGCCGGGCGGCACGAACCACCACCAGGCGCCGCTGGCCAGCGCCTCGGCGTTCTGCGCGAAGTAGAGCATGGTGCCCCAGGTGAGGTTCGACGGGTTGTCGAGCCCGATGAACGCGAGTCCGGCCTGGGTGAGCACGGCGAAGATCACCGCGAAGATGAACTGCGAGACGATGATGGCGACGGCGTTCGGCAGGATCTCCACGAGCACGATGCGCCAGCGCGACTCGCCGTAGACCCGGGCGGCCAGCACGTAGTCGCGGGTGCGCAGCGAGAGCGTCTGGGCGTGCAGCACCCGGGCCGAGGCGGCCCAGCTGGTGAGCGCGATGACGAGGACCGTGGCCCACGAGCCGCCCTGCACGTAGGCGGCGACGACGATGACCAGGGGCAGCCCGGGGATCACCAGGAAGACGTTGCTCAGCAGCGAGAACAGGTCGTCGGCCAGGCCGCCGAGGAAGCCGCCGCCGATGCCGATGACGATGGAGATGGCGGTGGCGATCAGGGCGGCGCCGAAGCCGATGACCAGGGTGCCGCGGGCGGAGACGACGAGCTGCTTGAAGACGTCCTGGCCGGTCTGGGTGGTGCCCAGCCAGTGCTCACCGGACGGCGGTTCGGTGAAGTCCTCGCTGACGGCGTTGGGGTTGTCGACCAGCCAGGGGCCGAGGGCGGCGGTGAGGGCCAGCACGCCGAGGATGACCAGGCCGGCGGTCAGCCGGCGGCTGCGCAGCGCGCTGCGCAACCAGGTCAGGCCGGCGCCACGCGAGGTGGCGGCCGGGGCGGCGGAGGGAGTGGTGAGTGCGCTCATGGCCGTCCCCTCAGCCCTGCCGGGTGCGGGGGTCGACGAAGCCGTAGAGGAGGTCGACCACGAAGTTGGCCGCCAGCACGGCGAAGGTGATCATCAGGAAGACCGCCTGCATCAGGGGGTAGTCGTTGTTGTTGACCGCCTGGAGCATCGTGTAGCCCATGCCCGGATAGGAGAAGACGATCTCCATGACCAGGGAGCCGCTGACGATGAAGCCGAGGGTGATGGCGAAGCCGGCCACCGAGGGCAGCACCGCGTTGCGGGCGGCGTAGCCCATCATGATCCGGCGCGGGGGCAGGCCCTTGGCCTCGGCGGCGGTGATGTAGTCCTCGGCGAGCGTGGACACCATCATGTTCCGCATGCCGAGCATCCAGCCGCCGATCGAGCTGACCACGATGGTGGCGGCGGGCAGCGCGGCGTGCGAGACGGCGGACTGGACGAACCCGGCGGTCAGGCCGATGTCGTAGTTGATCTCGTCGTAGCCGCCACCGAGCGGGAACAGGCCCCAGACCTGGCCGAAGTAGTAGAGCATCAGCAGCGCGACCCAGAAGTAGGGGATGGCGGCCAGGAAGGTGGTGGACGGCACCAGCGAGTCCAGCCAGCTGCCGCGGCGCCACCCCGCCAGCGCGCCCAGGGCCAGGCCCAGGGCGACGCTGATCAGGGTGGCCATGCCGACCAGGACGATGGTCCAGGGGACGGCGTCGTTGAGCACGTCGGTCACCGGGACCGGGAAGTACGTGATGGAGATCCCGAAGTCGAACCTGGCCAGCTGGGCCAGGTAGTCCCAGTACTGCTGGAAGATGTTGCCGGTGCCGAGGCCCAGCATCTCCGCCAGCGCCTCCTCCCGGCCCTCGGGGATCGGTCCGTACTGGGCCTGCCGGGACAGGATCAGCTGGATCGGGTCCCCGGGGATGAGCCGCGGGAGGAAGAAGTTCAACGTGACGGCCATCCAGGCGGCCACCGCGTAGAAGCCGAGTTTCCTGAGAACGAATCGCACGCCGCGGTCACTCCACCGGTTCGAGGCGGGCGGCCACCCAGCCGCCGTCCGGGTCGAGCCAGATGGCGGGCGACGCGTACAGGTCGTCCGCGGTGGGGTATCCGGTGACGTTGTTGCCGTTGAACTCCATCATGTTCTGGGCGGCGAAGAGCGGGATCACCGGCATGTCGTCGACGAACTCCTGCTGGATGGTGTGGTAGTGCTCCAGCTGCTCGTCGGGGTCGGGGGTGTCGCCGATGGCCTGCAGGGCGTCGTCGACGGCGGCGTTCTCGTAGCGGCCGTAGTTGCCGTCGTTCGAGGCGGTGCCGATGGGCTTGACCAGGTTGCTGGAGAGCAGCTGGTAGTAGTAGGCGCGCGGGTCGGGGGTGTAGCCGGCGCTGTCGAGCACCATCTCGAACTCGCCCTTGTTGCGCTTGTCCGTCCACTGCGCGTGCGAGATGGCGTCGACCTCCAGCTCGATGCCGTACTCGGCGAGCTGCTGCTTGGCCATGTCGGCGAGGCTGACGTAGTCGGTCCAGCCGCTGACCAGGGAGAGTTCGACGGACAGCCGTTCGCCGTCCAGGCTCCAGTTGCCGTCGGAGTCCTGGGTGTAGCCGGCCGCGGTGAGGTGCTCGGCGACGGCGTCCTCGCCGGTCTCGAACTCGGCGTCGGCGAGGTCGGGGTCCAGGACGCTCTCGAAGTTGGGGAGGATCAGGCCGGTCGGGCTGGCGTCCGGGTTGACGCCCGAGTAGACGCTCTCGTTCATGAAGTCGCGGTCCAGGGCGGCGCTGATCGCCTTGCGCACCTCGGGATCGGCGGTCGGGCCCTCCTGCGCGTTGGGCAGGAAGATCGCGTTGGCGATCGGGATGTTGACCAGCTCGAAGTTCTCGTCCTTGTCGAGGTAGTTCGTCTCCACCTCGGGGATGTAGGTGCCGGCCCAGTCGATCTCGCCGGCGGTGATCGCGGCGTTCGAGGCGTTGTTGCCGGTGAAGGAGCGGAACCGCACGGCGTCGAACCTGGGCAGGCCCTCGACGTAGTAGTCGTCGCGGGCGGTCAGCGTCATGGTCATGCCCTCGACCGAGTCGACGGTCCAGGCGCCGGTGCCGACCGGGTTCTCGTTGAGCACCGTGGCCTTCTGGTCGTCGGGGATCTCCGACCAGACGTGTTCGGGCACGATCTTCTGCTTGCCCAGGATGAAGAACTCCTGGGTCAGCGCCGACTCGGAGAAGGTCAGCACGGCGGTGTCCTCGTCCTCGGCCTCCACGGTCTCGATGGGCAGGCCGTAGGTGTTGAGCGCCGGGACGCTGGCCATCAGGTCGAAGGTGTAGACGACGTCGTCGACGGTGAAGGGCTCGCCGTCGTTCCAGGTGGCGTTCGTCTTGACGTCGATGGTCAGGGTCCTGCCGTCGCCCGACCACTCGTACTGCTCGCCCAGCCACGGTTTGACGTCGCCGGCCTGGGCTCCGTTGAAGAGGAACAGCGGCTCGTAGATGTAGCCGTTGGTGGCCTGCAGAGGCTCCGGCGAGAACGGGTTGAAGTTCCGCACGAAGTTGCCGGTGGAGCCGGTGGTGACGGTGAGCACGCCGTCGTCGCCACCGCTGTTGGTCTCCCCGGCGCAGGCGGCCAGCGCGGCCGTGAGGCCCAGCGCCGCGGTCGCGGCGAGGAGCCGTCGCGGGCGGAATCTACTCGGGACGGTCATGGGTTCCCCCTAGCTGGTTGCGCGCGGGCACGAATCACGCGGGCGAGACGGTCGGGCGGATGACGACGGGACGGTGTGCGGCGGGACGGAGACGGAACGGCACCGCACGCCGGTGGCGGTTCGCACGCCACCAGCGTTGTGTGCCAGGAAATTAGAGCCGTCGTAAACGGAGTGTCAATGCCGCTGCATTGCTTTTCTGCCACGCCTTCAGCACCATGTCGGCACCGGTCGCCGTATTTTGACTGAACCGGATTAGTCATTTCCCGTCGAAGTCGCAGCTTGGAGCCGTGCGGACCGCCTCGTCGCCCGGTTCGGTCCAGGAGGAGCCCAGGTGACCAGAGGAGCACAGGTGAAGCGTCCGACCATGCAGGACATCGCCCGGCGGGCCGGGGTCACCAAGGCCGCCGTGTCGTTCGCGCTGAACGGGCGGCCGGGGGTGTCGGAGCCGACCCGGCGTCGCATCCTGGCCATCGCCGAGGAGTTGGGCTGGCAGCCGAGCAGCGCGGCCCGGGCGCTGTCCGACGGCCGGGCGGGCTCGTTCGGGCTGGTCATCGACCGGCCCGCGCACACCCTGGGGCTGGAACCGTTCTTCATGCAGCTGATCTCCGGCATCCAGGCGGAGTTGACCAGCGACACCACGCCCCTGCTGCTGACCATGGTCGAGGACCAGGCCGCGGAGACGGCCCTGTACCGGAGCTGGTGGGCGCGGCGCCTGGTGGACGGGGTGTTCCTGGTGGACCTGCAGGTGGACGACGCCCGGGTGCCGGTGCTGGAGGCGCTGGGGATGCCCGCGGTGGTCATCGGCGCGCCGCGGGGCACCGGCACCCTGCCGGCGGTGTGGAGCGACGAGGCGGCGGGGGTGACCACCGTGGTGACGCATCTGGCGGAACTGGGGCACCGTCGGGTGGCGCGGGTCTCCGGGCCGCCACACCTGCGGCACACCCGGATCCGCACCGAGGCGTTCGGCCTGATCACCGCCGAACTCGGGGTGTCCGGGCGGACGTTGGCGGCCGACTACAGCGGCGAACGGGGCGCCGCGGCGACCCACGAGCTGCTGTCGCTGCCCGCCGCGGAACGGCCGACGGCGATCGTCTACGACAACGACGTGATGGCGCTGTCCGGGCTGGCCACGGCCCAGGGGCTCGGCCTGCGGGTGCCGGCCGAGGTGTCGATCGTGGCCTGGGACGACTCCGCGCTCTGCGAGCTGGTCAACCCGCCGCTGACGGCGCTGAGCCGGGACATCGCCGCGCACGGGGCGCACGCGGCGCGGCGGCTGCGGCAGGCGGTGGGCGGCGGCGAGGTGGGCGACCTCCAGGACTCGGCGCCGACGCTCCGGCTGCGCGGATCGACCGCGGCGGCGCCGCGCGGATGAGCCCGCCACCGAGCCCGTGATGACCTGCCAAAAGCGCGAGGTAAACCGGTTTAGACCAGACCCGGAAACGCGACTCACGGTAGTGCCCTCTTGACGGCTGAACCGGTATAGCAGTTCACTTCTCACTGCGCGGCACGTCCGTTCGCATCGGGCCGGCGCACCACTGACCCCTGTCTCGTAACGGGAGATTTGATGCAGCGCCCCTCCGCCCTTCTGAAGAGTGCGGGCCGCCCGCAGATCTGGCTCGGCGCCAACTACTGGTCCCGCAGCGGCGGCCCGCTGATGTGGCGGAGCTACGACGGCGAGGTCGTCACCGAGGAGCTGCGCACGCTGCGCGACCACGGCCTGAACATGACCCGGTCCTTCTACTACTGGCCGGACTTCCACCCGGAGCCGTACCGGATCGACGACGAGATGTGCGCCCGGTACGCCGACTTCCTCGACCGGCACCAGGCGTTGGGCATGTCCACGGTGCCGACGTTCATCGTCGGCCACATGTCCGGCGAGAACTGGGACCCGGCCTGGCGCGGCGACCGCGACCTGTACGGCGACATCTGGCTCGTCTCCCGCCAGGCGTGGTTCATCAGGGAGATGACGCGCCGCTTCGCGTACCACCCGGCGGTGGCCGCCTGGCTGATCTCCAACGAGATGCCGATCTACGGCTCGCCACCCGGCGAGCCCGAGGCGCCCCGCGAGCGGGTGGCCTCGTGGGCGCAGCTGGTGGTGGACGCGGTGCGGGCCGGCGGCGGCAGCCAGCCGGTCTCGCTCGGCGACGGCGCCTGGGGTCTGGAGAACTCGGGCTACGACAACGGCTTCCGGGTGGCGGACTCCGCGGAGCTGTGCGACTTCCTGGGCCCGCACGTCTACCGGATGGAGGACGACGCGGTGCGCCAGCACCACGCCGCCGCCTGGGTGTGCGAGCTGACCGGCACCTTCGACCGGCCGGTGATCCTGGAGGAGTTCGGGCTGACCACCGACTTCAGCTCGGCGGCCGGCGCGGCCCGCTACTACCGCCAGGCGCTGCACAACTCGCTGCTCGCCGGCGCCACGGGCTGGGTTGCCTGGAACAACACGGACTACGACGAGCTGCGCGAGCAACCGCCGTACCGGCACCACGCCTTCGAGATGCACTTCGGCATCACCGACGCCACGGGCGCGCCCAAGGCCCCGCTGCTGGAGATGCGGGCGTTCGCCGAGGTGCTGCGGGAGATCGACGTGGCGCGCTGCCGTCGCGCGGACACCGACACCGCCCTGGTGGTCTCGTCCTACCTGGACACCGTCTATCCGTTCACCCGCCCCGAGGACCGCCCGTACGTGCAGCAGACCGGCCGGCAGGCGTGGATCGCCGCGCGGCTGGCCGACGCGCCGCCGGCGCTGGTCAGGGAGAGCGACGGGCTGCCGGACGGGGCGCGGCTCTACCTGGTGCCGTCCGTCAAGCAGTTGCTCTCCCCCACCTGGTTCCGACTGGAGGAGCTGGCCCGCGCCGGGGCCACCGTGTACGTGTCGTACTCGCCGGGCGCGCACGAGGAGCAGCGCGGCCCGTGGTACGCGCACCTGAACCGGCTGTTCGGGGTGCGGCACCTGCTGGAGTACGGCCTGGTCGACCCGATCGAGGACGACGAGGTCACCTGGACGTTCGGCCGCGCCTTTGGCACCCTCCCGGTCGGGGCGCGGCTGACCTTCCGTGCCGCGGGCACGGCCGACAACCGGGTGTTCCTGCCGGTGGAGCCCGACGGCGCGGAGGTGCTGGCGACCGACGAGCGCGGCCGTCCGGCGCTGCTGCGGCACGTTGTCGGCGCGGGCAGCGTGGTGTTCAGCACCTACCCGATCGAGCACATGGCGTCGGTCACGCCGCGGGTCAACCCGGAGGCGACCAGCACGCTGTACGCCGCGCTGGCCGCGGCCGCCGGGGTGGACCGGCCGGTCACCGTGGACGACAACCGGGTGGCGGTCGACCGGCTGGTGCACGAGGACGGCCGCACCTTCGTGTGGCTGGTGAGCCAGTCCGCGGAGCCGCTGTCGGTCAAGCCGTCGCTGCCGGACGGTGCCACGCTGGTCACCCTGGACGGTACGGAGACCGGGTCGGTGTCGCTGGACCCCTACGGCGTCGCGGTGCTGCGGCTCCGCGCCGAGCGCTAGGTCCCGTCCGAGCGGCGGAACCCCCTGCTCCACATCGGGTGATGCGGTGTCCGCCGCCGAGGAGGGTGGGGAGGATGTGACGGCCGAGGGTCGGGCGTATGCTGACGTCTCCGGTGGGTCGAGCAGCTGAATCGAGGGCGTCCGGTGGGGACTTGGGGAACTGCGCCGTTCGCCAACGACAGCGCGCTCGACCTGCTGGAAACCCTGCTGCCGGCGTCGTCGACGGAACGCCTCACCCTCGTGCTCCGCACCCTTGACACCCGGGCCTACGACGCGGGCGACGACGGGGACGACGCCGACGATGACGACGCGGCGCGGCGGGCGCCCGAGGCGGTCATCTCGGCCGCCGCGGTGATCGCCGCCAACCTGCCCACCGGCGCGCCCCTGCCGTGGAACAGCCGGGTGCCCGGCATCACCCGGTGGTTGGCCCGGCCGGTCCCGGCCGACACCCCCGCCCGGGCGCTGGCGGCGATCGACGCCGCCGTGCCGGACGACGGTCCCTGGTGGGCCGCCTGGCTCGACGACGCCGACCGGGAGCGGGCGGGCGCCACCCTCGACCAGCTACGGGCGGCGCTGCGCGGCGCGGAACTGGCCTGCCGGATCTGCGGTCTGGTGCAGCATCAGCCGCCCTGGGGCGCGGACGGCACGACGCCGAGCTTCGGCCTCTGCGAGCGCTGCGGCGTCCAGTTCGGCTATCCGGACGCGACGGCCGAGGGCGTGCGCCGCTACCGGGCCGGGTGGTTGGACAGCCTGGTCGGCGAACTCGCCCACCGAGCCGTCGAGTTCGAGCGGACCTTCGCGCAGCGGCACGGCGTTCCGCCCGGCCGACACCTGGTGACCAGGGCGGGGCGGGACGCGGCCACGGCGACCGAGGAGGTCGAGCGGCGGCTGACGGCCGCCGGCGCGCCGGCCGCCCTCCTGGAGCTGTACCGCAGGGTGGCCGAGATATCCCTGCCCGATCTGGGCGACGGCGTCTTCGTGCGGCCGGCGGCGGACGTCGCCGACGGCATCGACGCCGGGCGGCTGCCGACGGAGCTGACCGGTGACTTCCGGGACGGCGTCGTGGCGTTCGGCGCGGAGGGCGCCGACGCGCTGCTCGCGGTCAGCACGTCGAGCGGCGCCGTCTACCGGCTCGTCGACGCGGACGACGCGGACGACGAAGCCGGGGGCGACGGGGACGAGGAGGAGGCCGTGCAGGTGGTCGCGGACAACCTCTGGGGCTTCCTCGACGACCTGCGCGCCCGCTTCGCGCGGTTCGGCTAGGTCGGCCCTACCAGCGGACCGGGAGGCGGCGTGGGCCGCGCATCAGCAGGCCGAGGCGCCAGTCCAGGGTCGCCGGGTCGGCGTCCAGCGCCAGCTCCGGGGCCCGTTCCAGCAGCGAGCGCAGCGCGATCCTGGCCTCCAGCCGGGCCAGCGGCGCGCCCAGGCAGTGATGGATGCCGTGCCCGAACGCCAGGTGTCCCCGGGCCTCGCGGCGGATGTCGAAGCGCCCGGGATCGGCGAACCGCGCCTCGTCCCGGTCCGCGTCCCCGAGCACCGGGAGCACCAGCCGGCCACCGCCCGGGATCACCGTGCCGGCGATCTCGACGGGCTCCACGGTGAAGCGGTACGTGGGTGCCAGCACCGGCCCCTCGTAGCGCAGCACCTCCTCGACCGCGTTGTCCAGCAGGCCCCAGTCGGCGCGCAGGGCGGCCAGCTGGTCGGGGTGACGGAGCAGCGTGAGCACGCCGTTGGCGAGCAGGTTCACCGTGGTCTCGTGCCCGGCGACGAGCAGCAGCCAGACCATGCCGACGAGCTCCTCGCGCGAGAGCTGGTCGCCGTCCACGTCGGCGTCGGTCGAGTGAATCAGCGCGCTCAACAGGTCGTCGCCCGGCGCCAACGACTTGGCCGCCAGCAGGCCGACGACGTACTCGTTCATCGCCTGGCTGGCCCGCCGTCGCTCGGCCGGCGGCGCGGGACCGACCGCCGTGTTGGACCAGACCCGGAACCGGTCGCGCTCCAGCTCCGGCACGCCCAGCAGTTCGCAGATCACCGTGATGGGCAGCGGGAAGGCGAGGGTGGTCACGAGGTCGGCCCGCCGGTCGGGGGCGGCCAGCATCGCGTCGAGCAGGCGGTCGGTGGTCCGCTGGATGCGCGGCGCCAGCGCCTCCGTCCGGCGCACGGTGAACTCCCGCGCCACCAGGGCGCGCAGCCGGGTGTGGTCCGGCGGGTCGGAGACCAGCATGTGGTAGCCGTAGTTGCGCTGGTCGCGGAGCTCCTCGGTGGCGCTGTCCCACCGCTTGCTGAGCCGCGGGTCGGCGAGCGTGGCGCGCGCCTCCCGGTACCCCAGGACCAGCCACGCCTCGAACCCGCCGAGGGTGATGACCCGCTGCACCGGGCCGCGTTCGCGCAGTGCGGCGAGGACCGGATACGGGTCGCGGGCGAAGTCGGCGCCCAGGGTGCGCAGGTCGAGCGCCTCGCCGGTGCCGGCGGCGGTGCTCTCCGCGATGTTCCCGGTCATCGGTCCCCCTCTGCGTCGCCCGGAGTCCACGGTGCCACTGTCCGCTACGAGTCGTCAACGACGCGTAGCGTGAGGCGTGTCCGAACGACCATCGCGGCGGCGGGGCCGGCAGGCGTTGCGGTCCCGGCGCCGCGGGTGGGGGGACGCCGGTCAGAGGGTTGTGGGGGAAGGCCCTGAGGTCGGCGCGTCAGGTCTCAGCAGGAGTAGTCGATGAGGTCGAACGACTCGTAGTGGTCGGAGGTGTAGTAGTCCTCCTCGAAGGAGTCGCCGGTGACGATGCGGCGGGCGCCGCGGTCGTCGCTGCCCGGCGTCTCCACGGTGTACTCGTGGTAGTAGCCGATCGGCTGGGAGGGCAGCAGGCCCTCGCGGTTCTCGAAGACGCCGCCGTCCTCGGGGTACGGGTACGGGCCGCCGACCTCGATCAGGTCCAGCGTGTCGTAGGCCTCGGGCGGCAGGTCGCCGTAGCAGATGTCGCCGAAGTCGAGGGGCACGACCGCGGTCGCGGTCGCCGGGGTGGGGGTCAGCGTGGGGGTGGCGGCGGCCGCCTGGCCGCCGATGAGCAGGGTCGAGAGCAGGGACGCGGCGGCGCCGGCCCTGACCAGCGTGGAGCGGAAGTTCATGCCCATGCCAACCAGTGTGACGCGCGTAGTGTGATGCGCGTCAACCACGCATCCCGGAAATTACCGAGGAGTTCACAGGCCGTCGCGCGGGCTCCACACCTTGGGCGCAGGGACCGGGACAACGGCTCACAACTCGCGGTATCGCGCGGCCAGACCGGCCGCCCCGCGCTCGGTGAGCGAGCCGTGGAGCCGGAGGCGGGCGATCCCGCCGTCCGGGTGGACGTCCAGCCGGGCGTGCGTCGCGGGCGGGGCGGCGGGGTCGAGCACGAGCCGGTGCACGGTGTCCGGGCGGAGCGGGGTGCGCGGCAGCACCTCGTGCCAGTCGCCGCCGGCGGAGACGGAAAGGGCGGCCCAGCCGGGCGCGTTGCCCAGATAGCAGCCGGTGTCGATCTCCACGGCCCGGACCACGCCGTGGCCGGCCAGCCGGTACCGCACCCAGTCGTGCCCGTGGTCCCGGCGGCGGCGGGTCTCCCACCCCTCCTCCATGGAGCGGGAACGGCCGGGCATGATGCTGTGCTCCGGCGGCGAGTAGAAGCGGTCGGAGGCGTCCTCGGCGACGCCACCGTGTTCCAGCGCCACCAGGTCGAACGTGCCGAGCGCCGCCAGCCACCCGGGGTCGGCCACCACCTCGCCGTGCGCCCGCAGCCGGGCCACGCCGCCGTCCGGGTACTGCCGGAGCCGGAGATGCGTGACGCGGCGCGGGACGGTGACCGGGAAGGCGTTGGCCGCGTGCCCGCCGACGACCGTGCGCGGCACCAGCGGGATCCAGGCGGTGGTCTCGCCGGGCGGTTCGTCAGGACGCAGCGCGGCGCCCTCGACGCTCACCTCGTGCGGATGGTTGCCGCGGAAGTGCGCGGTGTCCACGACCACGCCGCGGACCACGCCGGGGGCGCCGAGCCGGATCAGCGCCCAGTCGTGGTCGTCCGGGTCCGGATGCGGGCGGTCCGGGCCAGGACCGCGTCGGCGGCGGGTCTCCCAGCCGTCCATGACCTTGCCCTTGGGGCCGTACGCCGCCGGGTCGAAACGGGGCCGCTCCGGCCTGAGCAGGCCCTCGCGTTCGGCAAAGAACTCGTCGTTGGCGGCGATCACCGAACCGCCGAGCCGCCGGTCGGCGAGGTCGGTGAGCCGGGTGAACGGCACGGCGTCCGGGTCCGGCGCGCGGTAGTCGGCGTACGGATCGCCGCCGGCGTACGGCGCCGCGGCGCCCTCGAACGTCACGGGCGCTCCACCCGGTCGCCCGGCCGGGCCGCCGGGGACCCGGTGGCGGCCCGGGACACGGTCGGAGTGGCGGGGGGTTCCTGGACGCCCCGGGTCAACGGCCGGTCCAGCAGCCGTCCGGCCCGGCCGGTGATCCGGCCGCGGTCGGCGATCCGCCGGCCGCGCAGCCAGCTGGCCAGCACCACGCCGTGCAGGGTGCGGCCAGCGTAGGCGGTCATCGGGTTCCTGTGGTGCAGCGCGGCCGGGTCGACGGTGAAGCGCGCCTCCGGGTCGAGCACCGCGAAGTCGGCGTCCCGGCCGGGCGCGATGGCGCCCTTGCGGCCGTCGAGTCCGGCCAGCCGGGCCGGGCCCGCGGACATCCAGCGGACGACGTCGGCCAGGCCGTGGCCACGGGCCCGGGCCGCGGTCCAGACTGCGGGGAGCCCGAGCTGCAGCGAGGAGATGCCGCCCCAGGCGGCGCCGAAGTCGGGCGTCTTGAGGTCGGTCGTGCAGGGCGAGTGGTCGGAGACGACGCAGTCGAGGGTGCCGTCCGCGAGCGCCCGCCACAGCGCGTCCTGGTTGGCCGCCGCGCGGATCGGCGGGCAGCACTTGAACTCGGTGGCGCCGTCCGGGATCTCCTCCGCGGTGAGGGTGAGGAAGTGCGGGCAGGTCTCCGCGGTGATCCGGACCCCGGCGGCCCGGGCCTCGGCGAGGACCGGCAGCGCGGCGGTCGACGACAGGTGCAGCACGTGCACCCGGGCGTCGTACCGCCGGGCCAGCGCCACCAGCCGGGCGACGGCGGCGCGTTCGGCGGCGTCGGGTCGCGAGGCGAGGAAGTCGGCGTACCTGCGGCTGCCCGCGACGGGCGGCGCGGCCAGCCGGTCCGGGTCCTCGGCGTGCACGATGAGCAGCGCGTCGAGCTCGGCGACCTGGCGCACCGCCAGGGCGAGCTGGTCGGGGGACAGCGCGGGGAACTCCGGCACGCCGGACGGCGAGAGGAAGCATTTGAAGCCGAAGACGCCCGCCTCGTGCAGCGCGCGTAGCTCGCCCAGGTTTTCGGGTACCGCGCCACCCCAGAAGCCCACGTCCACCCGGACGCCGGCACGGGCCGCCGCGCGTTTGGTGGCCAGATGGTCGGGGGTGGTCGTGGGCGGGACGCTGTTGAGCGGCATGTCGAGCAGCGTGGTGACGCCGCCGGCCGCCGCCGCGGCGGTGGCGCTGCCGAAGCCCTCCCAGGCGGTCCGCCCCGGATCGTTGACGTGCACGTGGGTGTCGACCAGGCCCGGCAGCAACGCGGCGTCGCCGTAGTCGACGAGGCAGGCGCGGGCGGGGGACGGCGTGTCGTGCGGCAGCACCGCGGTGATCCGGCCGCCGGAGACGGCGACAGCGGCGGGGCGGACGCCCGCGGGGGTGACGACGCGCGTGGATCTCAGCACCAGCTCCGCGGTGCCCGCGCCCGCTCCCCACTCCGCGTCCGTCCCGGTTCCGGCCAACGGCGCCGCACCACCCCTCGACCTCAACGTTTTGTTGAAACCGATCCTCGGTCGCCCGAGGCAGCCCGTCAAGCGCCGGGTAGGCTGGCCGGCGACGCTGCCCGCGCTCGCATAGTCCGGAAAGGAAGGACGACGTGCCTCCGTCCGACGTGCGCAAGCCCACCCCCGGCGACCCTCGTGTGCCCGGCGGTGGCGGCGGCGGAGTGCAGTCGCTGGAACGGGCGTTCGGGCTGCTGGAGCGGATGGCCGACGCCGGTGGCGAGACCGGGCTCAGCGAGCTGGCGGCCGGCAGCGGCCTGCCGTTGCCCACCATCCACCGGTTGATGCGCACCCTGGTCTCCTGCGGCTACGTGCGCCAGCAGCCCAACCGCCGGTACGCGCTGGGGCCGCGGCTGATCCGGCTCGGCGAGAGCGCCGCCCGGCCGCTGGCCACCTGGGCCAGGCCGCATCTGGCCCGGCTGGTGGAGGAGACCGGCGAGACGGCGAACATGGCGCTGCTCGACGGCGACGAGGTGGTGTACGTGGCGCAGGTGCCGTCCCGGCATTCGATGCGGATGTTCACCGAGGTCGGGCGCCGGGTGCTGCCGCACTCCACGGGCGTCGGCAAGGCGCTGCTGGCCGGACTGCCGGACCGCGAGGTGCGGGCGCTGCTCGGCCGGACCGGCATGCCGGCCGCCACGGAGCGGACGCTGACCAGCCCGGACGCGTTCCTCGCGGCGCTCGTCGCGGTCCGCGAGCAGGGCTTCGCGGTGGACGACAACGAGCAGGAGATCGGGGTGCGCTGCATAGCCGTCCCGGTGCCCGCCGCGCCCACGGCCACCGCCATCTCCGTGTCGGGACCCGCCGGCCGGGTGACGGACGCGGCGACCGAGCGGATGGTCCCGTTGCTGAAGGAGGTCGCCCGCGACCTCTCCGCCACGCTGGCCGCCCCCGACGGCGCGGACGACTGAGCCGCGCCCCCGTCCACCCGTCGTCGTAGGCTCGCCCCATGGCCGAGCCAGTCGGACCCGCGCCCGTCGCCGGGCTGTTGTTGGCCGCCGGCGCCGGCCGGCGGCTGGGCGGTCGGCCCAAGGCGCTGCTGGAGCGGGACGGACGCCCGCTGGTGCGGCGCGCCGCCGAGGCGCTGCGTGCGGCCGGCTGCGCCCCGGTGCACGTGGTGCTCGGCGCGGCGGCCCGCCGGGTGCGGGCCAGGGCCGGGCTCGATCCGGACGTCGTGCTCGTCGACAACCCCGACTGGCCCACGGGCCTGGGCTCCTCGCTGCGCGCCGGCCTGGCGTCGCTGGCCGGGACCGGAACGGGCGCGGCGCTGGTGGTGCTGGTCGACCAGCCGGGCGTCGGCGCGGCCGCGATGGCCCGGGTGCGGGCCGCGTACCGGTCGCCCGGATCGCTGGCCGCCGCCGAGTACGCGGGACGCCGCGGCCATCCCGTGCTGCTCGGCGCGGCGCATTTCGCCGAGGTGTGCCGCCGGGCCAGGGACGACCAGGGCGCCCGGGGGTATCTGCGGGAGCGCGAACGGGCAGGCGAGGTGGTGCGCGTGCCGTGTGACGACGTCGCGGAGCCGTACGACATCGATACGCCCGGGGACCTGTGGCGGCTCTCCACGCCGACGGATGGCCGACGTTCCGACTAGGGTTCCGCGATGAGGAAAGTAGTATCCATAATCCGATCCACCATCCCATCCGCCATCCCATGACATGCCTCGCCGAAGGAGTGACCGCCATGACCGTCGTCACCGTTGACGCACCGTCCCTGGACCGGCAGGAGGAGATCCTCACCGACGAGGCGCTGGCGTTCCTGGGCGAGTTGCACCGGAGGTTCACGCCCCGGCGGGACGAGCTGCTGGTGCGGCGCGCGGAGCGGCGCGCGGAGATCGCCCGCACCTCCCGGCTCGACTTCCTGCCGGAGACCGCCGCGGTCCGGGAGGGCGACTGGCGGGTGGCGCCGACCCCCGAGGCCCTGCTGGACCGGCGGGTGGAGATCACCGGGCCCACCGACCGGAAGATGACGGTCAACGCGCTCAACTCCGGCGCCCGGGTCTGGCTCGCCGACTTCGAGGACGCCCTCGCGCCCACCTGGGCGAACGTGGTGGGCGGCCAGCTGAGCCTGGCCGACGCGTTCCGCCGGCGCATCGACTTCACGGACCCGACCAGCGGCAAGCGGTACGCGCTGCGGCCCGACCCGGAGCTGGCCGTGGTGGTGGCCAGGCCGCGCGGCTGGCATCTGAACGAGCGTCATCTCCGGGTGGGCGACGAGGCGATCCCGGGCGCGCTGGTGGACTTCGGCCTCTTCCTGTTCCACAACGGCCGGCTGCTCGCCGAGCAGGGCCGGGGCCCGTACCTCTACCTGGCCAAGCTGGAGTCGCATCTGGAGGCCCGGCTGTGGAACGAGGTGTTCGTCTTCGCCCAGGAGGCGCTCGGGCTGCCCCAAGGCACCATCAGGGCGACGGTGCTGATCGAGACGATCACCGCGGCCTTCGAGATGGAGGAGATCCTCCACGAGCTCCGCGACCACGCCGCCGGGCTGAACGCCGGGCGCTGGGACTACCTCTTCTCGATCGTCAAGAACTTCCGCGACGCCGGCCAGGAGTTCGTGCTGCCGGACCGGAACGCCGTCACCATGACCGCGCCGTTCATGCGCGCCTACACCGAACTCCTGGTCCGCACCTGCCACAAGCGGGGCGCGCACGCGATCGGCGGGATGGCGGCGTTCATCCCGTCGCGCGACCGGCGGGTCAACGAGACGGCGTTCGCCAAGGTCAGGGCGGACAAGGAGCGGGAGGCCGGCGACGGCTTCGACGGCTCCTGGGTGGCGCACCCCGGCCTGGTGCCGGTGGCGGCCGAGGCGTTCGACGCGGTGCTCGGCGACCGGCCGCACCAGAAGGACCGGCTGCGCGAGGAGGTCAGGGTCTCCGCCGCCGACCTGCTCGCGGTGGGCTCGCTCGACGCCCGCCCGACGTTCGAGGGCCTCGGCAACGCGGTGCAGGTGGGCACCCGTTACCTCCAGGCGTGGCTGTCGGGCCGGGGGGCGGTGGCCGTCTTCGACCTGATGGAGGACGTGGCCACCGCCGAGATCTCCCGGTCCCAGATCTGGCAGTGGATCAACGCCGGCGTGGTGCTGGACAACGGCGACCTGGTCACCCGCGACTACGTGCGCCGGGTCGCCGCCGACCAGCTGGTCGCGATCCGCGAGGAGGTCGGCGAGGACGAGTTCTTCCCCGGCGGCTGGGAGCGCGCCTTCGAGCTGCTGATGCGGCTCGCCCTGGACGAGGAGTACGTCGACTTCCTGACCCTGCTGGCCTACGAGATGCTCGACTGATCGTCGACCGGTGTGCGGGCCGGCGGTCAGGTGACCGTCACCGGGTGCCGGACCACGGCGCCGAACAGGTAGCCCTGCTCATTGAAGACGGTGCGCTCCGGCTGGGTCGCCCCGGTCGCGTCGGTGGCGCGGGCCAGCAGCTCCGCGTCGCCGGGGGCGGCCGGGGTCCAGTCGACCGACCAGCGCGTCCAGACGTCCGCGCGCGGCTCGTCGCGCAGCCGCGCGGGGAGCCAGTTCGCGCCGCCGTCCGTGCTGATCCCCACCCCGGTCACCGGGCCGCCGCCGGACCAGGAGCGGCCGGTGAGCCGGTGCGTGGCGCCGGCGGCGAACGTCGCGGGACTCGGCAGCTCGAACGCGCTCTTGAGGGTCTGCCGGGTGAGCGGCGCGCTGCCCTCCTCGGGATAGGTGGGGCCGAAGAGGCGGTACATGTCGGTGTTCCACGGCGAGTACAGCGGCTCGGCCGACACCTCGAGGTCGCCGACCCACTTGATGTTGGCGATGCCCACCCAGGAGGGCACCAGCACCCGCACCGGGTGGCCGTGGTCGGGCGGCAGCGGTTCGCCGTTCATCTCGTAGGCCAGCAGCACGTCGTCGAGCGCCTTGGCGATCGGCAGCGGGCGGCGCACCCGGCCGAGGTTGACGCCGTCGCCGGTCACGTACTCGGCGTCCAGGCCGCTCGGCTGGACGTCCACGGCGTGGTCGGCGAGGCCGGCCCGGCGCAGCACCTCGGCGAGCCGGACGCCGCGCCACCGGGCGACGCCCACCGCGCCGAGCGCCCACGGGGTGCCGCTGACCGTCTCGCCCTGCTGGCCGGCGAAGAAGCCGCGGCCGTTGCCGGCGCACTCGACGAACGCCGAACGCTCCGTGGCCGGCAGCGACCGCAGGTCGGCCAGGCCGAACTCGGCCGGGCCGCCGCGCAGCCCGCTCCCCCACACCGTCAGCCGCCAGTCGTCGGCGTCGAGCAGCGGGGTGGCGGTGTGGTTGCGGACGAAGAACAGTTCGGCCGGGGTGAGGAAGCCGGTGTCCCGGAGCGCCGACCAGCGGGTCTCCGCGTTGGTGCCGTGCACCACGAAGTCGTCCTCGGGCAGCGGCTTGACGATGCCGCTCGCCCGGGCGCCCGGGCCCCGCGGCGCGGCGGCCGCGGCGCCGGCCTTCCCGGTGGCGATCCCGGTCCCGGCCGCGGCGACGGCGCCGGCGAGGGTGAGGAGCCTGAGCAGGTCGCGTCGGGCCACGCCCTCGGCCCGCGCCGTGCCGCCGAGCCACTGGCGCAGCCTGCGGCGATCGTAGTCCCGCTCGTCGATCGTGGTGCGAGTCGTCATGGGGATGATCGTGCGCACCAACGCCCGGTCGCGCCATTGCGACAGATTGCCGCCGGGTGAATCTTCCTGACGTTCCGTCAGTCGATCAGTCGATCAGCCGGTCCGTCGGCCCATGGTCCGGCTCAGAGGTCGGCGAGCCGCGCGAGGCGGCGGGCCTCGGCGCGCGCGGTCCGGGCGATGTCCTCCTCGTCCACGCCTCGCAGCCGGCCGTCCTCCACCACGGGAACGCCGCCCACCAGCGACAGCGTCACCGGGGCCGGGGCGCCGAACACCAGCGCGGCGACCGGGTCCTCGATGGTGGAGTGGCCGAGGCCGTCCAGCCGCCAGAGCACCAGGTCGGCCAGCTTGCCGGGCTCCAGCGAGCCGATCTCCCGTTCCCGACCGAGCACCCGGGCGCCGCCGTGGGTGCCGAGCCGCAGCGCCTGGCGGGCGGTGAGCGCCCGTGCGCGGTGCGGGCCTAGCCGGCTGACGAGCAGCGCGTTGCGCAGTTCGGTGTGCAGTTCGCCCGCCTCGTTCGAGGCGGTGCCGTCCACGCCGAGGCCCACCGGGATGCCGGCGGCGAGCATGTCGGGGACCCGGGCGATCCCCGCGCCCAGCCGCGCGTTGGAGGACGGGCAGTGGGCGACGCCGGTGCCGGTCCGGGCGAACGCGGCGAGATCCTCGTCGGTCATGTGCACGCAGTGCGCCATCCACACGTCGTCGCCGAGCCAGCCGGTGGACTCCAGGTACGCGGTGGGGCTCATGTCGTACCGCTCGTGGCAGTACTTCTCCTCCTCCACGGTCTCCGAACCGTGGGTGTGCAGCCGGACGCCGAGCCGGCGGGCGAGCGTGGCGGCGTCGCGGAGCAGTTCGGTGGAGACGGAGAACGGCGAGCAGGGGGCGACCGCGACGTGCAGCAGCGACCCGAACGACGGGTCGTGGTGCGCCAGCACGGCCTCCTCGGTGGCGCGCAGCGCGCCCTCGGTGGACTCCACGGCGAAGTCGGGCGGCAGGCCGCCGTCCGCGGCCCCGCGGTCCATGGAGCCGCGGGCGGCGGTGAACCGGACGCCGAGCTCGCGGGCGGCCCGGATCTCGGCGCCGAGCAGGTCGCCGGCGCCGCGCGGGAAGACGTAGTGGTGGTCCATGGCGGTGGTGACGCCGCCGCGCACCATCATCGCCAGGGAGCCGCGGGCGGCGGCGTGCAGCATCGGCTCGTCGATCCGGGCCCAGACCGGGTAGAGCGAGACCAGCCAGTCGAAGAGGTTGGCGTTCTGGGCCAGGCCCCGGGTGAGCCACTGGTAGAAGTGGTGGTGGGTGTTGACCAGCCCCGGGGTGGCCAGGTGTCCCGCCGCGTCGATCCGGCGGGACGGAGGGTCGCCCGCCGGCTCCCGAGGGGCGGGCCCGGGGCCGAGCGACGCGATCCGGTCGCCCTCGATCACCACGTGTCCCACGGCGTGTTCGGTGTCGGCCGCGTCCATCGTGGCGATGGCGCAGTTCTCGATGACGGTCCTACCGCCGCCCGCGCTCCGCATGGGTGCCCCCTCGTCCTCTCCTGGTCCGGGTCCTACCCGGCCGGCCCTGTCGTCCGGTCGGTGGCGCGTCAGGCGTCGGTCACCGGCCCGTCAGCTCCGCCGGGATGGCCGCCCGCGCACCCTCGCGGAGCACGGTGGCCTCGATCAGACCGTAAGGCCGGTCGGCGGCGAGGTAGACCGCGCCGTCCGGGCCCTCGTTGGTCATCGAGAACGGCGTCAGGTCGACCGCGAAGTGGTGCTTGTTCGGTAGCGACAGACGAATCTCGTCGATCTCGGGTCGGTGCTCGATCACCCGGGCCCCCATCTGGTACAGCGTCTGCTGCAACGAGTACGAGTAGCTACCGGCGAAGGCGTCCAGCAGGTGGCCGGTGACGGCGGCGTGGCTGCCGTCCCAGTCCGGCTCCTCGTCCTGGGCCCAGGAGTGCCGCCACAGGGCGTTCACCTCGGTGGCCAGTATCCGGTCCCTGGTCTCCTGGAGGGTGGTGTAACGGTCCTTCAGGTAGCCCCAGAACTCCGAGTCGGTGGTGTTCATCACGGTGAGCCCGGTGAGCCCGGCGAGCACCCGGGGCGCGCCGTCGTCGAACGTGACCCGGGCGGTGCGGACCTGCCGGCCGTCCCTGACGAAGGAGTGCGCGTCCTCCCCCGGGGTCGGGACGCGGTCCCAGGCGTACTCCTCCAGGCTCACCCGGGCCCCGGTGACGGTGGGCTGCGAGCCGACGAAGTGCCGGGCCAGCCGGATGCCGAAGTGCTCGGGCGAGTCGATGCCGTGCTCCCGGGCGAAGGCGAACACGGTGTTCTTCACGGTGTCGGTGGGCAGCACGGCCTTGTTGGAGCCCGACAGGTGCGCCTCGTCCATGTGTCCGGTGAGCGACACCGAGACGTTGAGGTCCCTGACGTGGTGGGTCGCGCCCTCCCTGGTGACCCGGACCACCCGGGTCTCGGCCTTGCCGTACTGGTGGGGTCCGAGGACGGGCACGTCAGCTCCCTCGGTAGACGGTGTAGCCGAAGGGGGTGAGCAGCAGCGGCACGTGGTGGTGCTCGCCCGCGGTGACGGCGAACGCCACGGTCACCTCGGGGAAGAACGCGGCGCCGGCGCGCGCGAGATAGGGCTCGACCTCGAAGCGCAGCAGCGCGTGGCGGGTGTCGGGTGGCAGCGCGGGCAGGCCGGCGCAGCGTCCGTCGGCGTCGGTCACGGCGGCGGCGTGTTCGGCCCACGGGGCGTCGCCGGCGCGGCGGACGGACAGCCGGACCGGGATGTCGCGGGCCGGGCGCCCCGCGCTGGTGTCCAGCACGTGCGTGGAGACGGTGGGCGCGGCGGGCGTCTCGGGCGGCGCGTTCACGGCGCGCTCCGCACCGCGCCGGCGACCAGCCGGGTGAGCCGGAGGCGGTTGATCCGGGCCAGTTCGGTGCGGACGACGCCGCGCTCCACGTCGGGTGGGTGGTGCAGGCGGGCGCGGAGGGCGTCGCGGAGCTCCTCGGCGCCGAGGCCGGTGGCGCAGACCAGGAAGACGTGCCCGAAACGCTCCTGGTAGGCGCGGTTGAGCTCCAGCATCTCGGCCCTGAGCGCGGGCGAGGCGCCGGACATGCCGCGCTGTTCGGCGCCGGAGACGGAGTCGCCGGGCGTCGGCCGGCCGATGGGCGGATGCCCGGCGAGAGCCTCGTCCAGGCCGGCCGGGCCGAGGCGTTCGATCGCGGCGTCGTTGGCGGCCAGCAGCGCGTCGGCGTCGGCGTACGGGCGGGCCGCGAGGAGTGCGTCGGCCCATCCGCGCGCGGCGCACACGTCCTGCAGCGCGGCGCGCGCCGCGCTTTCGTCGGCGCCGTTGAACCAGGCCACGCCGGCCTGCCGGGCGTCGCTCACAGTGAACCTCCGGGTAGGTGTCGCGTGCCAGCTAACCGGCCCGGAGGTCAGGCGTCAACGTTTTGTTGAACGGGGAGTCGGGGCGCCGCCGGCTCACACGGTGAGCGGGCGCTGGCGCACGAACCGGCGGTTGGGCGGCCCGGTCGTGTAGAGGTTGGGGCTCTGCGTGGCCGGCATCCGCGCCAGGATCTCGCGGTGGAACGCCTTGTACCCGCCGGTGAACTTGCCGCCGTTCCACACGTCGAGCAGGGTGCCGGTGAACTTGCCGTTGCGCAGCCCGTCCGCCGCCAGCTGGTTGTCCTGGCAGGCGGAGATCAGCAGCGCGGACGCGCCGAGCTCCCGGTTGTCCTTGGCGTTCAGCTCCCGTTGGATGCCGTCGTAGAGGCCCTTGTCCCGCTCGTAGACCTCGGCCTGCTGCTCCAGCGGCATGAGCCGGGAGGTCTGCTCGATCTCGCCCGGGTCCGTCGTCTGGAACTGGTCGGCCATGGCCTCGGGCGTCAGCACCTCGCGCACCCGGATTCCGGTGCCGCTGTGGCAGCTGTCCATGCAGACGAAGATCCTGACCCCCTCCGCGAACCGCTCGAACTCCTTGTAGAGCTCGTCGTCGATGAACTCGCGGTCGTGGAGGACCATGGTCTCGTCGAGCCGGTCCGGCTCGTCCTCCGGGCCGTTCGTGTCGGGCACCTGCCCGCCGTGGCCCGAGTAGCTGAGGAAGAGGTAGTCGCCGGGTCCGAGGGTGTCCGCCGCCTTCCGCAGTTCGGCGGTCACCCTGTCGACCGTCGCCTCCTGGGTGAGCAGGACCGTGCGCTCGCCGATCCCGGACTCGCCGGCGAGCTGGTGCAGGTCGCGGGCGTCGTTCTCGCAGGCGACGAGCCGGCCGTCCCAACCCCCGTAGCGGTTCGGGTCCACACTGTTCAGACCGAGGTGAAGAGACATGCTGCGTGCCATGGGATCGCTCCTTCCGTGCATCGTTCGTGCGTTCGAATTCTGTGCGGCCCATGCGGTGCGGCATGACAAGCCACACATTCCACGATAATCACCCGAATAGTCCTCTTTGCGATGATTAGCCCATTCGAGTGAGCCTGGGGCGAGATCCGGTTGGACCCGGGCCGGCGCGGTACGCGGGGCTGCATGGCTGCTCCCCTCGACCTCGCGCACCGCGCGGGCTACGACGAACGATTCCTCGGCACCACCGTCCCGCTGCCGCTGCCCACGGATCCGAGCATCGAGACGGTGGTGCTCCCCTACACCCACTTCAGCGTGGCCTTCCGGCCCGACCGCCGGCTGGCCGCGGCCACCGCCGTCGCCATCGACGGCCGCGCGCTGGTGGACACGCCGCGCGAGGACGCCTGGCGGCTCGACCCGCGGCTGCCCGAGGACGCGCAGTCCGGCGACGACGTCTACGCGGCCAACGACCTGGACAAGGGCCACCTGGTGCGCCGGATCGATCCGGTCTGGGGCACCGCGGAGGAGGCCGGCACGGCGGACAGCGACACGTTCCACTACACGAACGCCGCGCCGCAGATGGACGTCCTCAACCGCGGCAAGCAGCTGTGGCAGGGGCTGGAGAACTTCCTCCTCGACCACGCCGAGCGGTTCGACCGCAGGCTCGCCGTCCTCACCGGCGCGGTGCTCGCGGACACCGACCCGCCCTACCGCGGCATACAGGTCCCGCTGGCCTTCTGGAAGGTCGCCGCGTTCGTCCAGGACGGCGAACTGGCCGCCACCGGCTACGTGCTGGACCAGAGCCCCGACCTGTCCAGGGACGCCGCCGCCGAGGCGATGGCGGAGGCCGTGCGGGCCGGCGACCCACCGCCGCTGGGCGCCTTCCGCACCTTCCAGGTGCCGGTGGCGGACGTCGCCGAGCTCACCGGTCTCGATCTCGGGCCGCTGCCGGACGCGGACCTGCTGCCGCCGGCGACCCGCGCGGCCCGGCGCTGGACGCTCCTGGAGTCCTACGACGACGTCGCCGTCGGCTCCTGATCCGGCCCGCCGGGCCGCGGAGCGGTCTCCCGGTTGAGGTAGTTGTAGACCGTGAAACGGCTGACGCCCAGTGCGGCGGCGACCGTCTCCACGCCGTGCCGCATGGCGAACGCGCCCCGGGTCTCCAGCGCCCGGACCACCTGCTGTTTGGTGCGGCGGTCGAGCTCGGCCAGCGGCATGCCGTGGCGGCGCCGCAACTCGCCGAGGATGTGCTCCAGCGAGTCCGCGAGGTGGGGCAGCCGCACGGCGACCGCCTCGGCACCGGCCCAGCTGAGCACCACATCGTCCTCGCCGGCCTGACCGGGGGCGATCAACTCCGCGCCGATGGCGTCCACCAGCGGCTTGATCGCGGTGACGAACACGTCGTCCTCCCCGCTCGTCATATGCCCTCCTCCGGCCCAGGGGCTCCGTCCCGCCCGGAGAGCTCGTCCCGCTCCGGTCGGGACTCGGGCTCCGGTCGGGACTCGGCCGTCGGCCGCTCCGCTATCGCGTTCACCTGGAGGGAGATCCGGGTGGCGCCCACCGCCAACGAGCGGCGCAGGAGCGTGTCCACGGCAGCCAGCACGGCGTCCGCGCCGCCCACCGCGGTGTTGCCGAACGGGCCGACCTCCACCGCCTCCAGCGGAGCGTTCAACACCACCTCGCGGGCCGCCACCGCATGCGGCGGCGGCTCGTCCAGGTCGAACGGCTCGGTGGTGAATTCCAGTCTCAGTCGCACCCGGCCAACCTAACGCGGTCGCGCGCGGCCGGTCGCGGGCGGTTCAGCGCACGGCAGGACGCGCGGCGGCGACGCCTCCCCTGCGGCGCGCCATCGCGAGCCGTTCGACCGCCCGGCGGAGCTGGGCGGTCGCGGCGGCGAGCGCGCTCACCGAGCCGACGGCCGCGGCGATCAGCAGCAGGGCGTCGCGCAGGTCGGACTCGTCCGGATCGCCGCCGGCGATCAGCCGCTCCAGGGTGGCGAGCTGCCGCTCGGCGACCTCACGGTCCGCCAGCACCGCGCGGTATCCGCCGAGCTCCCGGCGCAGCCGGGCCACGGCGACGCCTAAGGCGGAAAGCGGCGACTCCTCGGCGCCCTCCCCCAGGCCACGGATCCTCCTGGGCTCAGCACCCTCGTGCGGCGGTGCGCCGCGCACGGTACGGGCAGCCTCAGCTTCTCCTGCCGCCACTCGGCCCCTCCCGAATGCCGTTGTCCTCGAGACCCTGCCCACGCCCAAGGCACACAATCCTGGCGAACCGCCAGAGGGCACCGAGACGGGACAAGGACAGTAAATATCACTGTCCGCGCATCGCGCCATACGGAGGGCGAAATTCCGTGTCACATTCCGATGAACGGCACACGGCTGACACGGCAACGGCGAAGGGCCGGCTGTTTGGAGGATACGCCTGCGCGAGCGGCGACCCGTCGGGGACACTGTGAGGATCTCGTCGAGAATGACCAAACCGGGAGCCGCAGATGGCAAGAGGCGTGCTCGTGCGCTGTCCCGAATGCCACCGGGAGCACACGTTCGTGCCGGCGCACTACCCCTGCTCCTGTGGCGCGGCCGTCAGCCCGCCGCCGCCCGAGGAGAGCGTGCCCGTGCGGGTGCGGCACCGCTCGTGGTCGGGGGCCTGGACGGAGGTGGACTGCCCCGCCTGCGGGCGGTCCGGGCACTGGCCACAGCCGGAGTTCGACTGCCCGTGCGGGGTCACGGTCCGGCTCTCCCCGGTGCGGCAGCCCGCGGTGGTGGCCGAGCCGGACGACGGCGAGCGGCCGCCGTTCCAGCCACTGACCATCAGGACGGCGCACGACGCCACGGCCTGCGCGGCGCGTTTCCTGCGCTGGCTGGGATTCGCCGAGGTCTACACGACCATGCCGCACGCCGGCCCCGGGATCGACCTGCGCGGGCCCTCGGTGGTCGGCCTGGTGGACGCGACCACACAGCCGACGGACACCCGGGCCGTGGAGACGCTCTGGCTGCACGGGCTGCAGGAGTCCGCGGCGGCGGTCGCCTTCTCCCTGGCCGGCTACCAGCGGGAGGCCCGTGGCCGGGCCGACGAACTGCGGCTGCCGCTGCTCGTCTTCGACCTCACCGGCACCCCGCAGCCGGTGAACGATCCGGCGGACGCGCTGCTCCGCGCGGGCGCCGCGCCGCCCGCCTGACCCGCCGTCAGCCGGGCCTCGCCGGACAGGGCCTAGTCCTGCTCCTCCCAGCGCAGCTCGTGGGCCGCGCCCGGGGTGTGGAAGGCGAGCAGCCGGGCGCCCTCCTCGGCCAGCTCGTCGCGCTCCGCGCGGCTCGGTCGGTCGAAGGGCGTGAGCACCAGCGTCGCCGCCGTGTGCCGGCGGTCCGCGTCGATGCGCCAGACGCCGCGCACGAAGCCGTCCGTGAGGAAGACGGGGAAGGCGCGGTTCGCCGCCCAGCTGCGGCGCTTGGCCTCCGCCGATATAACCCGGGTGCGGTCGTGGTGCCCGATGAAGACGTTGTCGTACTCGGGGAGGAAACGGGCCGGGGCCGGCGTGTCCGGATCGGTGCGCGGCGCGTCCGGGACGTCGAACAGCTCCGTGCCGTGCTCGTCCGCCCACACCGTCAGCCCGGGCCGGAGCCGCTCGAAGACCTCGCGCAGCCGGGTCAGCCCCGACCACAGCTGGGCGTCCTTCACCGAGGCGGGCCCGAACGCCGCGAGGTACCGCAGCAGCACCGCGTCGGGCGCGGGGTCCGTGGCCGGCTCCGCGCCCAGCCAGGACCGCGCGGTGGTGTGCCGGGTGGCGCCGCCGCGCTGCCACAGCCCGCGCGGCGGCACCTGCACCATCGGCAGCACCACCCGCACGGCCATACCCAGCGCCTGCGGGTCGACCCCCGGCCACTCCTCGGCCAGGGCGGTGCCGAACGCGTGGAACGTGCGCGGCTCCTCCTCGGCCAGCGCGCTCGCCCGGGCCGCGAGCTTCGCCAGGTCCACCCCGGCCAGCCGGGCGCCGTAGTTGCTCCGCAGCATCCGCTCCTGGACGTCCTGGAAGACCGCCCGCAGCGCGAGGCAGTCGCGCGCCGTGACGGTGTGGATGGTGGACCGCTGCAGGCTGATCCTGACCAGCTCGCGCTCCGCCATCCGCCGCGAGAGGTCATCCGGGTCGAATCCCGCGAGCCGCGACCACAGCGCCGTGTACGGGTTCCCCGGAACCTGCGCCTGGAGGCCGACCAGGTGCTCGACGGCGGCGGCGACGTCCGTCCGGGCGCGGGCGAGGAGGAGCTGACGGTCGAGGAGCCTGCGGTTCAGCTCACGCCGCGACAGGACGGGAGTCGTCGTCATGCCCCGACCCTACGTCCCGCCACCGACACCCCCGGCCGGCGGCATCGCCCGCGGAGTCCTCGGTGTGGGCGGGGTGGATCGGGGTGTCGGTGCCGGTCAGCGGCAGCCCGGAGCCGCCGCGCCGGACGGCCACGATCTCGCCGGCGATCGACAGCGCCGTCTCCTCCGGGGTGTGGGCCCCGAGGTCGAGGCCGATCGGCGAGCGCAGCGCCGCGAGTTCGGCGTCCGTCACGCCCGCCTCGCGCAGCCGCCGCAGCCGGTCGGCGTGCGTCCGGCGCGAGCCCATGGCCCCGACGTAGCCGACGGGCAGCCGGAGCGCGCCGCGCAGCAGCGGCACGTCGAACTTCGGGTCGTGGGTCAGCACGCACACCACGGTGCGGTCGTCGAGCCGCCCGGCGTCCGCCTCCGCGTCCAGGTGCCGGTGCGGCCAGTCCGCGACCACCTCGTCGGCCTCGGGGAAGCGCGCCGGAGTGGCGAAGACCGGCCGGGCGTCGCAGACGGTGACCCGGTAGCCGAGCAGCCGGCCGACCCGGACCAGGGCACCCGCGAAGTCCACGGCGCCGTACACCAGCAGCCGCGGCGGCGGCAGCCGGGACTCCACGAACAGGGTGAGGCGTTCCGGCGACGGTTCGGGGGGCAGCTCGACGGTGCCGGTGCGGCCCTCCCGCAGCAGGCCCGCCGCCGCGGTGGCGGCCGCGCGGTCCGGGCCCGCGCCGCCGCCGAGGGTGCCGACCGGAGCGCCGTCGGCCGTCACCGCGAGGGCGCCGGACGCCGCCCACGACGGCCCGGCGACGACCCGGACCAGCGCCGTCGCCCGCCCCGTCGCCGCCGCGTCGAGGGCCGCGGCCAGGGCGGGGTGCTCCGCCGCCCCGCCGCGCACCGGCGTGACCAGCACCTCGATGTCCCCGCCGCAGGTCAGCCCGGCCGCGAACGGGTCGTCCTGGTCGCCGCGATAGCGCTCGACCAGCGGGGCGCCGCCCTGCCGGAGCGCCTCGCCGCACAGCTCGTAGACCGCGCCCTCGACGCAACCGCCGGAGACGCTGCCCAGCGCGTCGCCCGCGGCGTCGACCGCCAGCGCGGCGCCCGCCCGGCGCGGCGCGCTGCCGCGCGTGGCGACCACCGTGGCCACGGCGAAGTCGCGCCCGTCGCGGAGCCAGCCGCGCAGTTCGTCGGCGATGTCCAGCATCCGGGTCTCCCTTCCGCCCCTCCCGCGTTTCCCGTGCTTCCCGTCCCTTCCCCTCCTGCCCGGCGGGCCCGACCGTCTCCCGGGTCCGCCGCCGCGGTCACCCGACCGGCGCCGCCGTGCCGGTCAGATGCTCGGGACGCACCGGGACCCGCTCCAGGGCGAGCCCGGTCGCCTGCCGGACCGCGGCGACGACGGCCGGGGTGGCGGACAGGGTGGGCGCCTCGCCGACGCCGCGCAGCCCGTACGGCGCGTGTTCGTCGGCGAGTTCCAGCACGTCGACCGGCATGCTGGGGGTGTCGAGGATGGTCGGGATCAGGTAGTCGGTGAACGAGGGGTTGCGGACCCGGCCGTCGGGTCCGACGACGATCTCCTCCAGCACCGCGAGCCCCAGACCCTGGGTACTGCCGCCGTGGATCTGCCCCAGCACGGCCCGCGGGTTGATGGCCCGGCCGACGTCCTGGGCGGCGGCCAGCTCGACCACCTTGACCAGGCCCAGCTCCGTGTCCACCTCCACCACGGCCCGGTGCGCGCAGAACGAGTACTGCACGTGTCCCGCGCCCTGTCCGGTCACCGGGTCGAAGGGCTCGGTGGGCCGGTGGCGGAACTCCAGCTCCACCTCCACCGGCTCGTCGCCCAGCAGTTCGGCCAGCGGGGCCAGCACCTCGCCGCCGGCGGTGACCACCTTGCCGCCGGCCAGCCGCAGCCCCGGCTCGGACCAGCCGCGGTGCCCGGTGCCGAACCGCTCCCGGCCCCGCCGCAGCACCTCCTCGCGGACCGCGGCGCAGCTCTGCCGGACCGCGCCGCCGGTCATGTAGGTCTGCCGGGAGGCCGAGGTGGAGCCGGCGGAGCCGACCCGGGTGTCGGCCGGCAGCAGGCTGACCCGGGTGACGCCGAGCTCCGTGCGGGCGATCTGGGTCTGCACCGTGACGCCGCCCTGGCCGACCTCGGCCGCCGCCGTGTGCACGACGGCCACCGGTTCGCCGCCGATCGCCTCCAGCCTGACCCGGGCGGTGGCGTAGTCGTCGAAGCCCTCGGAGAAGCCGACGTTCTTGATGCCGACCGCGTACCCGACGCCGCGCACCACGCCCTCGCCGTGCGAGGTGTTGGACAGCCCGCCCGGCAGCGCCCTGACGTCGACCCGGACGCCGCCCGCCGGATCGGCCGGGTCGGCGGCCTCCCACTGCCGTTCGGGCGGCAGCGGGCGGTCCCTGACCCGGCGCAGCAGTTCGGCGACGGGCGCGGGCGCGTCGATCGGCTGCCCGGTGGGCATGAACGAGCCCTGGCTGACGGCGTTGCGCTGCCGCAGCTCCACCGGGTGCAGGCCGAGCGCGGCGGCCAGCTTGTCCATCTGCGCCTCGTACGCGAAGCACGCCTGCACCGCGCCGAAGCCGCGCATGGCGCCGCAGGGCGGGTTGTTGGTGTACAGCGCCAGGGCCTCGACCTCGGCGTGCGGCACCTCGTACGGGCCGAGGCCGAGCGAGGCGGCGTTGCCCACCACCGCCGTCGAGGAGGAGGCGTAGGCGCCGCCGTCCAGCACGATCCGGGCGCGGACGTAGACCAGCCGACCGTCGCGGGTGGCGCCGTGCTCGTAGCGCAGCCTGGCCGGGTGCCGGTGCACGTGCCCGAAGAACGACTCGTGCCGGTTGTAGGCCATCTTGACGGGCCGGCCGGTGCGCAGCGCCAGCAGGCAGGCGTGCGCCTGCATGGAGAGGTCCTCGCGGGCGCCGAACGCGCCGCCGACGCCGGACAGCGTCAGCCGCACCCGCTCCGGCGCCAGCCCGAGCACGGGGGCGAGCTGCCGCTGGTCCACGTGCAGCCACTGGGTGGCCACGTAGAGGTCGACGCCGCCGTCCTCGGCCGGCACGGCCAGCCCCGACTCGGGTCCCAGCATCGCCTGGTCCTGCATGCCGACCTCGTAGTCGCCGGTGACGACGACGTCTGCGGTGGGGGCCGCGGCGGCCACGTCGCCGCGCCGCACCGGTTGGCGGTGCAGCACGTTGGGGTGCGGGACGTGCCGGGCGTAGGGGTCGGTGCGGTCGGGGTGCAGCACCGGGGCGTCGGGCCCGGTGGCGCTGGCCTCGTCGTGGACGACCGGCAGTTCGGCGTAGCCGACGCGGATCCGCTCGGCGGCGCGCCGGGCGGTCTCCGGATGGTCGGCGGCGACCACGGCCACCGGCTCGCCCTGGTACCGCACCACGTCGCCGGCCAGCACCGGCTGGTCCGCGATCTCCAGGCCGTACGTCGTCGCGGCGGGCAGGTCGGCGTGGGTCAGCACGGCGTGCACGCCGGGGGTGGCCAGCGCCTCGGCGACGTCGATCGAGTCGATCCGGGCGTGCGGATGCGGGCTGCGCAGGGTGTGCCCCCAGAGCATGTCCTCGTGCCACAGGTCGGAGGCGTAGGCGAACTCCCCCGTCACCTTCAGCACGCCGTCGGGGCGCGGGGCGGACTCGCCGATCCGGCCCGGGGCGCCGGCCTCGGTGAACGAGGCGGAGGTCGGGGTCACGCTCATGTCAGGCCACTCCCTCCGGCTGTTCCGGCTGTTCCGGCTGTTCCGGTCCCGACGGAGCACCGGCGACGGGCGGCCGTCGGTGCCGGCCGGCGGCCAGCCGGACGGCGTCGAGGATGGCCTCGTAGCCGGTGCACCGGCAGAGGTTGCCGGACAGCGCCTCGCGGATGTCGGCGTCGGAGGGCTGGGGGACGCGCTCCAGCAGTTCGTCCGCCGCCATCAGCAGCCCCGGGGTGCAGAAACCGCACTGCACGGCGCCGGCCTCCAGGAACGCCCGCTGCAGCGGCGCGAGTCGCGCCGTGTCGTCCGAGCCGGCCGCGGCCTCCGCCGAGGCGTTGCCGTCGAGCGCGCCGGCCCGGCCGCCGGCGGGCCGGCGGGAGGGGGCGAGGCCCTCCACGGTGACGACCGCCCGGCCCTCGGCCTGGCCCGCGGCCACCAGACAGGCACACACCAGGTCGCCGTCGAGCCGGATCGTGCAGGAGCCGCACTCCCCCTGTTCGCAGGCGTTCTTCGAGCCCGGCAGCCCGAGCCGCTCGCGCAGCAGGTACAGCAGGCTCTCGCCCTCCCAGACGTCGTCGGCGGTCCGGGGGCGGCCGTTGACGGTGAGGTTCACGCGCACGGTGCGACTCCCTGTCGGGTGCGGTAGGCGTCCCAGGTCCAGCCCAGGGTGCGGCGGGCGAGCACGCCGACCGCGTGCCGGCGGTAACGGGCGCTGCCGCGCACGTCGTCGATGGGCCGGCAGGCGTCGGCGGCCAGCTCGCCGAAGCGCTCGGCGACGGCGCGCGGCAGCGGCCGGCCGCTGTCCCAGTACCCGCCGTCGGCCAGCTCGCCCGCCAGGAAGTCCTCGGCCGCGCCGGCCCGGATCGGGGTGGGCGCGGCGGAGCCGATGCCGGTGCGCACCGCCCGTTCGTCCGGGCGCAGCGCCACGGAGAACGCGCAGACGGCGATGACCATGGCGTTGCGGGTGCCCGCCTTGGCGAACTGCTGCGGGCCGCGGGCCGCCTCGATGTGCACGGCGCGGATCAGCTCGTCGGGGGCCAGCGCGTGCCGCTTCGGGCCCGTGAAGAACTCCTCGATCGGGATCAGCCGGCTGCCCCGGACCGACGCGGCCTCCACCCAGGCCCCGGCGGCGAGCAGCGCCGGGTGGGCGTCGCCGGCCGGGGAGGCGGTGCCGAGGTTGCCGCCGACGCTGCCCCGGTTGCGGATCTGCGGGGAGCCGACGGTGTGCGCGGCGAGCGCCAGCGCGGGCAGCGGTTCGCGCAGCCGCCGGACGATCGCGGCGTACGGCACGCAGGCGCCCAGCCGGACGGTGCCGGCGCGGCTCCCGTCCCCGGGCCGCCGCGGGTCCTCCCCCGCCACGCCGCCGTCCGGGTTCCCGCTCGTGCCCCCGGCCGTGCTCTCGACTGTGCTCCCGGCGGTGCTCTCGGCCGTGGCTCCGTCGGTGTCCGCTACGACGTCCCAGGTGCGGAGCTCGGCGATCCGGCTCAGGTCGAGCAGCCGCGCGGGGCGGCGGCGGTCGAAGTTGATCTCCACCATCAGGTCGGTGCCGCCGGCCAGCGGCACGGCGTCGGGATGCGCGGCCTTGGCGGCCAGCGCCTCCCGCCAGGTGGCGGGGCGCAGGAAGTCCATGTCGCGAGTGCCTCCGGTCGGGCACCAACGCCCGCGGTGCCCGTTTCCCAGTACAGCCCATGATCACCGCGCCCGGCAGTCACCGAAGCGCCGAAGCTCCGAACAGGTCAGCCGCCCCGTCTTGTAGATTCATACGAAGGGATCCGGGGGGACCGGGGGGACAGGGGAAGAGCTACCGCGATGCGACTGCGCACGTTGCTGGAGACCGGCGAGCTGGGCCTGCGCCTGCTGAGCGGACAGGAGCTGCTCGACCGGCCGCTGCACGGCGTGATGACCACCGACCTGCGCGACCCGAGCCGCTACCTGCACGGCGGCGAGCTGGTGCTGACCGGGCTGGCCTGGTGGCGCGGCCCCGGCGACGCGGAGCCGTTCGTGCGCGTCCTGGTCGAGGCCGGCGTCGCCGGCCTCGCCGCGGGCGAGGCCGAGTTCGGCTCGGTCCCCGAGGACGTGACGCTGGCCTGCGCCCGGCACCGGCTGCCCCTCTTCGCGGTGGCCGAGGAGGTGAGCTTCGCCGAGATCACCGAGCACGTGGTGCGCCGGGTGTCCGGGGAGCGGGCCGGCGATCTGGCCGCGGTGGTGGACCGGCACCGGCGGCTGATGTCCGCCAGCCCGGCGGGCGGCGGGCCGCAGGCCGTGCTCGACCTGCTGGGGGCCGACCTCGACCTGCGGGCCTGGCTGCTGACGGCGACCGGCCGGCCGATCGCGGTCGCCGGCGACGAGCGGCTGCCGGCCGCGGTGGCCGCGCGGCTGGCCGCCCACCATCTGGCCGAGGCCGGCGCCGGCCGACCCGGTCCGTACCGGCTCGACGTCGACCCGCCCGCCGGCGGGGACGCTCCCGGCGGCGTCTTCGCGCTCTTCCCGGTCGGCACGGGCGCCGAGCCAACGCGCGGCGCCCCGGCGCCGGGCGAGGACCCACGGCGCACGGTGCTGTCCGGCTGGCTGCTCGCCGTGCGCGCGGACGCCCGGGAGTGGCCGGCCCAGCGGGTGGACCTGCTGGACGGCGTGGCCCGGTTGGTCGCCACGGAACGGGACCGGCGGGAGGCGTCCCGCACGGTGCCGCGCCGGCTGGCCCAGGACGTGCTCGAACTGGTCGGCGCGGGCGCGCCGCCGGCCGAGGTCGCGGCCCGGCTCCGGGTGGCGGCGCGGGTGCTGGTGCCCGGACTGGCCGCGCCGCACTGGCAGGTGGTGACCGCGCGGGTGGCCTGGCCCGACGCCCGGTTCGACGCCGGGCCCGTCGGCCGGGCGCTGCTGGAGGAACTGCTGGCCGAGCCGGTGGCGGAGCGGCTGGCCGACGGGACGGTGCCGGACCCCGGGGTGGCGGTGGCGCACGTCGACGGGGAGGCCGTGGCGCTGGTGCCGCTGCCGGCGGACGAGCCGGCGGACGCGGGCTCGGCGGCGTTGCGTGCCGAACGGATCCTGGCGCCGGCCCGCGGCGCCCTGGCCGGCGCCCTCGGCGGCGACGGGCGGCTGAGCCTCGGGGCGAGCGCGGCGGTGCCCTCGGCCGACGGGCTGCGCGGCGCGCTGGAGGAGGCGCGGCACGCCCGCCGGCTGGCCGCCGCGCGCCCGGCCGCCGTCTCCGGCGCCGACCACGAGGAGCTGGCCTCGCACGTGCTGCTGCTGCCGTTCGTGCCCGACGAGGTGCGCCGGGCGTTCGCCGGCCGGCTGCTCGACCCGCTGGCCGACTACGACCGGCGGCACCGCGCCGACCTGGTGGCCACGCTGGCGGCGTTCCTGGCCGTGGACGGCTCCTGGACGCGGTGCGCGGCGCGGCTGCACCTGCACGTGAACAGCCTGCGCTACCGGATCGCCCGGATCGAACGGCTGACCGGCCGCGACCTCGGCCGGCTGGAGGACCGGGTGGACTTCTTCCTGGCGCTGCGGCTGCGCTGAAACGCTGTCGCTGGACCACGGGGAACGGGGCGGCGCCCGCGCCCGCGAGCGCGGCCGCCTCGCCCAGATCGCCGCGCCGGTGCGGGCGCGGGTGCCGGACCGGACGACGAGGCGCGCGCCGCGCTGGGCCGGGCGGCGGCGCGCCCCCCGGACTCGCCGGGATGCTCTTGGCGGGGGCCGCCGCACGTGCTGTGATGCACATACATAAACTCAATGGCCAACGGCTCGAAGGCGCGCTGGGGAGGGCACTGTGACGGAGACCGCCGTTCCGAGATCCGCCGTTCGGGGATCCGCCGTTCGGGGATCCGCCGGACCGCGTCCGGTGGGGAACGCTCCGCTGGAGAGCGCGGTGTGGCGGCTGCGGTCCCGTGGCTGCTGGGAGGACGCCGCCGCGCTGCTCGACCCGCTGGCCCCGCGCGACACCTGGGCCGCCCTGCTGCGCGCCGAACTGCTCGTCGAGCGCTGCATGTTCACGGCGGGCGGCTGGGGACGTGCGGAGGAGGCACTGCGGTCCGCCGAGTCGCTGTCACTCGACGACGAGGAACGGGGCGCCGCCGCCTGCGAGCGCGGCTACCTCGCCTACGCCGCCACGCTGTTGCGGGTGCGGGACCGGGCCGACGAGGCGCGCGCCGCGCTGGGCCGGGCGGCGGCGCTGCTCGCCCCCGACTCCCCGGGACGCGCCCTGCTCGACCTGCGGCGCGGGCTGATGGCGGAGCACCTCGGCGGGAACCCGCAGGCCGCCAGGGCCGCGTACGGCCGGGCGCACGAGGAGGCCACGGGGCGCGGCGACGCGCTGCTGGCCTCGTACACCTGGCGCCATCTGGCCGGTCTCGCGCTGCGCGACGGCGATCTCGTCGAGGCGCGGCACGGTTTCGCGGAGTCGCTGCGGCTGCGCGAGGAGACCGGGTTCCTGGTCGGCATCGCGCCCGCGCTCATCGCGCTGGCCGAGGTGGAGCCGGAGCCGGCGGCCGGCCGGCTCCGCGCGGAGGCCGCCCGGCTGTTCCACCTGCTGGACGGCGTCCCCCACTGGCTCGCCGCGCATCTGCCCGCCCTCGACGGCCGGGGCGCGGACCAGTAAGGCCGGCCCGGACCCCGCGGGTGTGCGGGGTCCGGGCCGGCCCAGGGGTGGGGCGGGTCAGAAGGCGCGTTCCAGGCGTTCCGCGAGGAGCTTGGTGAAGCGGGCGGGATCGCCGAGTTGGCTGCCCTCGGCCAGCAGCGCCATGCCGTACAGCAGTTCGGCCATGGCGGCGACGCCGGGTTCGGCGGCGCGCTCGGCGTGCGCCGCGCGCAACCGCTCGATGAGCGGGTGGTCGGGGTTGAGTTCGAGGATGCGCTTGCCGGCGGGCAGGTCCTGGCCCATGGCGCGGTAGATGTTCTGCAACCCCGGCGTCAGGTCGCCGGTGTCCGAGACGACGCAGGCCGGCGAGACGGTGAGCCGGGAGGAGAGGCGCACCTCCTTCACCTCCTCGCCCAGTCGTTCGCCCATCCACGCCAGGAGTTCGGCGTGCTCCTGCTGGCGGCGCTCCCGTTCGGCCTTCCGCTCCTCCTTCTCCTCCTCGGCGTCGAGGTCGGCCTCGCCGGTGGCGACGGACCGCAGCTCGTGGCCGTCGAACTCGGCCACCGCGCCGACCCACACCTCGTCGACCGGGTCGGTGAGGACCAGCACCTCGACGCCGCGATCCCGGAACGCCTCCAGATGCGGTGAGCTCTCGACGGCGGCACGCGACTCGCCGGTCACGTAGTAGATGTGCCGCTGCCCGTCCGGCATCCGGTCGACGTACTCCCGGAGCGTGGTCGGCTTCTCCGCGTCGTGGGTGGACTCGAACGTGGCGGCGGCGAGGATCGCGTCGCGGTTGTCGTGGTCGCCGAGCAGCCCCTCCTTGACGACGGGCCCGAACTCCCGCCAGAAGGTGGCGTACTTCTCCGGGCTGCCCGTCCGCATGTCCTTGAGGGTGGCCAGCACCTTCTTCGTCAGCCGACGCCGCATCAGCTCGATCTGCCGGTCCTGCTGGAGGATCTCGCGCGAGACGTTCAACGAGAGGTCCTGGGCGTCGACCACGCCCCTGACGAAGCGCAGGTACGCGGGGACCAGCGCCTCACAGTCCTCCATGATCAGGACCCGCTTCACGTACAGCTGGAGGCCGTGCCGGGCGCCCCGGGAGAACATCCCCTGGGGTGCGCGGGCGGGCAGGAAGAGCACCGCCTGGTACTCGAAGGTGCCCTCGGCCCGGAGCGGGATGATCTCCAGCGGGTCGACCCAGTCGTGGCTGATGTGCCGGTACAGCGTGTGGTACTCGTCGTCCGAGACCTCGTCCCGGGGGCGGGCCCACAGCGCCTTGCGGGAGTTCAGCGTCTCCGGCTCGGCCGCCTTGTCCGCCTCGCCCGCCTGGCCCGCCGCGTCGTCCGGCTGGTCGCCGTCCGCGTCCGCCGCCGGGGTGGCGGGGTCGGCGGGGGCGTCGGACGCCATCCTGATGGGCCAGGTGACGAAGTCCGAGTACCGCTTGACGATCTCCCTGATCTTCCAGGGAGCGGTGTAGTCGAACACCTTGTCCTCGGTGTCGACCGGCTTGAGCCGCAGTGTGACCGCCGTGCCCTGCGGCGCGGCGTCGACCGTCTCCAGGCTGTACGTGCCCTCGCCGGAGGAGACCCAACGGGTCCCCGTGCTCTCGCCGGCGCGCCGGGTGAGCAGCGTCACCTCGTCGGCCACCATGAAGCTCGCGTAGAAGCCGATGCCGAACTGCCCGATCAGCTCCTCTGCCGCCCCCTCGTTCGCCTCCCTGAGGCGTTGCAGGAACTCGGCGGTGCCCGATCTGGCGATGGTGCCGATCAGCCGCACGACCTCGTCGCGCGACATGCCGATGCCGTTGTCCCGCACCGTCAGGGTGCGGGCGTCGCCGTCGACCTCGATGGCGATGTGCGGATCGGACACGTCGACGTCCAGCGTGTCGTCGCGCAGCGCCTCGATGCGGAGCTTGTCCAGCGCGTCGGAGGCGTTGGAGATCAGCTCCCGAAGAAACACGTCCTTGTTGGAGTAGATCGAGTGGATCACCATGTGCAGGAGCTGGCGCGCCTCCACCTGGAACTCGAACGTCTCGGTGGGCATGGTCGTGAGGTCCCCCATCGGTCCCCTGGAGAGGGGAACCCCGCCCGGCCCTCCCGCGGCGCGGCCTCCCCTCAGACGGATGTCCCCACGATGATAGGCGGGCGGCGGGGAGGCGTGGGTCGCGCCCGAACAGCGGCGCGTTTACGGACGTACCACGCCCGTAAAGCGACCGAAACACGCCGAACCTAGCGTGAGTCCCGGCCGGCCACCGGGCCGGCGCCAGGTCCGAGCTGGCACCGGCGACGGAGGGGACGAACGATGCGCTTAGCGCACGAGACGCCCCGCACCCTCGCCCGTCCCGCGAGCGCCACGGGCTGACGCTCCGTCTCCTCGCCCAGAGCCTCGGCCTGACTCCGGGTTGTCGCGCTCCGCGCCCCGGCCCCTCACCCCCGCCCGCCGTCCCCGCACGGACGGCGCGGGTTCTCCCCTCCCCCCAAGCAGTCCCCCGGCGACGCGCCCTCCGACAGGGCGCCGCCCCACCCGCTCCGCTGAGCGATCGAGAGGATCAGACATCGTGAGTCGAATCGGTAGACGTGCCGTCGTGACAGGCCTGGCGACGGCAGGCGCCGCGGCGGGCGCCGGCGCGGTGACCAGCGCCTCGGCCCGCGGCCGCGGACGTCCGGCACGGCCCCGGCCGAAGCCGTTCGTCCTGGCGGAGGCCACCGTCGCGGACATCCGCCGGGCCTACGCCACCGGGCGGCTTACCTGCGTCGAGCTGACCGAGGCGTACCTGGCCCGGATGGCCGCGTACGAGGAGAGCGGCATCCGGCTGAACTCCATGACGACGATCAACCCCGACGCGCTCCGGCTGGCCGCCCGCCTCGACCGCGAGCGGTCGCACGGCGGCGCCCGGGACCCGTTGCACGGCATCCCGGTCGTGCTGAAGGACAACGTGGACACCGTCGACATGGCCACCAGCAACGGCTCGGTGATCCTCAGGGACGCGTACCCGAACGACGACGCCTTCCTCACCCGGCGGCTGCGCCGCCGTGGCGCGCTCATCCTCGGCAAGGCGTCCATGGGCGAGTTCGCCGGCGGCTCGTACAACACCGTCGACAGCCAGGTCACCAACCCGTACCACCTCAAGCGGGGCACCGGCGGGTCGAGCGCCGGCTCGGGCGCGGCCACCGCGGCCAACCTCACGGTGCTGGCCGTCGGCACCGACACCAGCACCTCCGTGCGCGGCCCGGCCTCGTACTGCGGCATCGTCGGCCTGCGGCCCACCACCGGACTGATCAGCCGGGACGGCATCGCGCCGAAGAACCTCACGTTCGACACCGCCGGTCCGATGGCCCGCACCGTCACCGACGTCGCGCTGCTGTTCAACGCGCTCGCCGCCGAGGACCCGGCCGACCCGCTCAGCGTCGAGACCTACCGCAACTACCCCGGCCGGGACCGCCGGCGGGCGGCCGACGGCCGGCTCGACCACACCCGCCACCTCCGGCGGGGCGCGCTCCGGGGCGCCCGACTCGGCGTGATGCGCGACTTCTTCGGCGGCGACCCGGAGATCGACGCCCTCGCGGAGCGGGCGTTGGACACCCTGCGCTCCCTCGGCGCCGAACTCGTCGACGTCACCCTCGACCCGGGCTTCGTCGACTACTACCTGGTCAACGGCGGCACGAACATCCGGCGGATCGCGGACTACCGCTTCCGGGCCGAATGGGAGCAGTACCTGACCACCCTGGGTCCGGACGTGCCCACGACGGTCGAGGACTTCGTCCGGATCTACGAGACGGAGGTGAACGAGTCGCCCCTGCCGGTCGAGGCGTCCGTCCTCGACCTGCTGACCCGTTCGCTGTCGACCTCCGCCGACATGCCGGCGTTCGTCGACCTGATGGAGAACGTCCTCCCGGAGGCGACGCGCCTCAAGCTGGCCGTCTTCGACGACAACCGGCTCGACGCGATGGTCTTCCCCTACACGAGCAGCTTCGCCTCGCCGATCAGCAACCCGGCGTTCAGCGTCGAGGACCCCACGTTCGTCCCCTCGGACCGCCCGCAGTCGGCGACGCTGGCGGGCTACAGCTCGGTGGGCTTCCCGGGCATCGTGGTGCCGATGGGCTTCGGGTCGCAGGGGCTGCCCATGACGATCTCCTTCCTGGGCCGGCCCTACAGCGACGGCGAACTGCTGGGCTACGCCTACGACTACGAGCAGGAGACCGGGCTGCGTGCGCCCTCGTCCCTGACCCCGCCGCTCGACGGGGAGTGAACCGCGGGCCGATGGCCGTCGGTGCCCGGCGCCGCCGGGTGCCGACGGCCGTCGGCCGGATCAGACGCCGGTGAGGTGTTCGTAGGCCAGGCGCTCGGCCGCGGAGAGGTCGCGGCGGCGCAGCGCGTCCAGCAGGGCGCCGTGTTCCAGCGCGTCGGCCAGCAGCTCGGCGGGGCCCGGGAGGCTGCCGTGGGTGGCCGGGCTCTGCGACTTGCGGTGCAGTTCGTCGGCGACGAGCACGAGCTGCCGGTTGCCCGCGAGCTGCAGCAACGCGCGGTGGAAGCAGCGGTCGGCCTCCGCGTAGGCGGCCCGGTCGCCGACCGACGCGGCGGTCACGGTCGCCTCGGCCAGCGGGCGCAGCTCGTCCCACCGCTCCGGCGGCAGGGTGCGGGCCAGCCGGGTGATGGCCGGCACCTCGAGCGCCGCGCGTATCTCCGCCAGTTCCATGATGTCGCGGGGCGTGCGGCCGGCGACGCGGAAGCCGCGGTTCGGCACCACCTCCACCGCGCCCTCGCTGGCCAGCTGCTGCATGGCCTCGCGCACCGGGGTCGGCGAGACGCCGTAGCGCTCGGCGAGGGCGGGCGCGGAGTACACCTCGCCGCAGGCCAGCTCGCCGCTGGAGAGCGCGTCGCGCAGCGCGGCCAGCACCTGGGCCCGCACCGAGTGCCGTTCCGGCAGCGAGCGGGGCCGCACGGGGAGCGGCGGTCTGCCGGCGCCGTAGGCCTGGGCGTTCGCCGCAGGCGGGACCGGGGTGATGGCGGTCGACATGGCCGAGTCCGCCCGGGTGCGCTCCATCCGTCCGCTCCCGTCCCCTTCGTGCCCACACCAACACGGTTCCGAGCACCTTAGGCCGTGACGGCTCTAGTGCAAACCCCAGGTTCCACCACCGGCAAGATCAGGTAAGGTAAGGCTTACCTGCCCCAAGATCACGAACGGTGCCCCATGACCACGCCCGCGCTCGCCCCCGCATCCCCGGTCTCCCCGGCCTATGACCGGGTGGCCGAGGTGCTGCCCGCGCCGCGGCTCCGCGTCGGCGAGCCGCGCGCCGACGGCGGCTGGGTGCTCGCCAGCGAGCTGGCGGCGGACGGGGCGGCGCTGGACGAGCTGCTGGCCGGGGAGGACACGCGGATCCGCGACGCGTACGGCGTCTCCGCCCGCCCGGACGTGACGGCCAGCTTCGCGCTGCATCGTTACGCCTGGCCGGCCGGGGTGCTCTTCACCCTCCCGTACTTCCTGCTCCGCCGGGTGCCCCGGATCGCGCCCGAGGACGCCGCGTTCCACCCCGAGGAGGGGTGGCTGACGGTGCGCGTCACGGAGTTCGGCTGCCTGCCCGACGATCCGGCCGTCGACCATCCCGGGGCCCGGGTGGTGGCCGACGAGGAGGCACTGCGGGCGGCCGTGCGGCAGGCCGCGGCGGACCATCTCGGGCCGCTGCTCGCCGCCTTCGGGCCGCGGATGCGGCGCGGACCGCGGGCGCTGTGGGGCACCGCCACCGACGAGCTGACCGAGGGCCTGTGGTACCTGGGGCAGCTGCTCGGCGAGGAGGAGCGGGCGCGGGCCGAGGCGTCGGCGCTGCTGCCGGGCGGCACCGCCCCGTACTCCGGAAGCGCGGCCTTCCGCCCCGGATGCGGGCCGGACGGCGAGGCGGAGACCACCCGGGACCGGGCCAGCTGCTGCCTCTACTACACGCTGCGGCCCGAGGACGTCTGCGGCACCTGTCCGCGGATCCGCGACGCCGGACGCCGGACGGCCGGCGTCGGCTAGCAGAGCCCACCGGGGGGCACACAAGCTTCCCCCGGAACCCACTCGTTGGTGTAGTTCCCTTGGGCCCTATGGTTCATCAGGTGATGAGGGGTCAGCTACTATCGGTGGCTCGCGCGGCGACATCGGGCAGGGAGCATTCCCATGACACTGACGGACATAGAACTCACCTGGGTGCTGGCGGGGGCCGTCCTGCTGGCCGGCGGCCTGGTGGCCGTGGCACTGATGGCCCGCGGCAAGCGGGAGCCGGCACAGCGTGGCGAGTCCGACTCGTGGGAGCGACTGGAGGCCCGCCGGCGCCAGCGTGAGCGAGTCTACGCCTCCGCCTCGTACACGCTGCTGTTCTGCTGCGCCGGGGTGGCCGCCGCACTGTCGTTCCAGGGCCTGGTCGGCTTCGGACGACAGAACCTCAACCTCTCGGGCGGCTGGGAGTACCTGGTGCCCTTCGGGCTCGACGGCGCGGCGATGTTCTGCGCGGTCATCGCGGTCCGGGAGGCCAGCCACGGCGACTCCTCGCTCGGTTCGCGGCTGCTGGTGTGGCTGTTCGCGGGGGCCGCGGCCTGGTTCAACTGGGTGCACGCGCCGCGCGGCGCCGGACACGCGGGCGCGCCGCACTTCTTCGCCGGGATGTCGCTTTCGGCGGCCGTCCTCTTCGACCGCGCGCTGAAGCAGACCCGCAAGGCCGCGCTGCGCGAACAGGGCCTGGTGCCGCGCCCGCTGCCGCAGATCCGCGTCGTCCGCTGGTTGCGCGCACCGCGCGAGACGTACCGCGCCTGGTCGCTGATGCTACTGGAGGGCGTGCGCACGCTGGACGAGGCGGTCGACGAGGTGCGCGAGGAGACCAGGTCCAAGGAGGCGGCGAAGGGCCGGCAGCGGGAGCAGCAGAAGCTGGAGAAGGCCCGGATGCGGGCGCTCAGCCGGGGCCACCGGACCTGGGGACGCAACCGGGAGCCGCTCGAACTGCCGGCGGGTTCGTCCCAGCCGACCGCCCAGCCCGGCGCCGAGCCGGCGGCCCTGGAGGCCCCGGCCCAGCGCCCGGCCCTGCGGGGCGGCTCCACCGCGGAGGACCGGGCCTCCGATCCCTCGACGCTGTCCCTGGCCAGCCCGCGGCTCGACTCCCTGGAGGAGAAGCTGGCCCGCATCGAGCGCTCCTTCAGCTGACCGGGCGGCTCGCGTCGGGGCGGCGCCTCAGGAGAGGGCGACGCCCTCCAGGGTGAGCAGATGACGCTTGCGGTCCAGGCCGCTCGCGAACCCGGTCAGCGAGCCGTTGGCGCCGAGGACCCGGTGGCAGGGGCGGATGACGGTCAGTGGGTTGGCGCCGACCGCGCCGCCGACCGCGCGGACCGCGTTCGGCGCCAGCCCGGCCATCGCGGCGAGCGTGCCGTAGCTGACGGTGGTGCCGTAGGGGACGCGCTCCAACGCCGCCCAGACCCGCTCGCGGAACGCGGAGCCCGCGGTGACCAGCGGAATGCTGAACTCCGTGAGCTCGCCCGCGAAGTACGCGTCGAACTGACGCACGGGCTCGGCGAAGGCGGCCGGGTCGCGCCGCCAGTCGGACCGGATCGTGGCGCCGCCCTTCTGCCCCGGCACGGTGACCGAGGACAGGAGGCCGGGCTCGGGTCCGGCCAGCAGCAGTTCGCCCAGCGGGCTCGGGTGGGTCGTGTAGAGGGTCATGACGCGGTCGTCTCCGTGAGTGTGGTCAGGGCGGGAGTGCGGGGGGCGGCGCCGTTCCCGGAGGCGTTCCCGGTGGCGTCCGCCGTGGCGTTCCAGAGGTGGTGGACGGCGTACGAGCGCCACGGCTGCCAGCGCTCCGCCGCGTCCGGGGCCGCGCCCACGAGGCTCAGGCCGTGCCGGACGCCGGCGTCGCCCTGCAGGAAGACGTCGGGGTCGCCCAGCGCCCGCATCCGGACGTAGCCGGCCGTCCACGGGCCGATGCCGCGCAGCGCCCGCAGCGTCCGCTCGGTCTCCGCGCGGTCCGCGCCCGGGCACAGCGTGAGCGAGCCGTCGGCCAGCGCACCGCACACCGCGCGGATGGTCGCCCGCCGGGACTCCGGCATGCCCAGTTCGGTCAGCGGGGCGTCGGCGAGCGTGCCCGGCTCGGGGAAGACGTGGGTCAGGCCGCCGTCCGGCGCCGGCAGCGGCTTGCCGTACGCCGCGACCAGCCGGTCGGCCAGGCCACGCGCGGCGACGACCGTGACCTGCTGCCCGAGCACCGCGCGGACGGCCAGTTCCTCGGGTTCGGCCGCGCCCGGCGAACGCACCCCCGGGCGGGCGGCGACCAGCGGGGCGAGCACCGGGTCGGCGCCCAGCCGCTCGGCGACCGAGTACGGGTCGGCGTCCAGGTCGAACAGCCGCCGGGTCCGCTGCACGGCGGTCGTCAGGTCGCGCAGCTCGGTCAGGTGCAGCCGGCAGGGCAGCCAGCGTCCGCCGTCGGGCCCCGAGGTCTCGTCGACCTCGACCACGCCGGTGCCGTGCGGCAGGGCGAGCGAACGCCGGTAGGTGCGACGGCCCCGCGCGCCGACCATCTCCTCGATTCCGGGGATGGCGCGGAGCTGGAGGAAGTCGAAGACCTGGGCGGTGTCGTAGCTGCCCCGGAAGGCGAGCCGCAACGGCACCCCCGCGGGCGGCGGCCCGTCGGCGGGTGCGCCGCCGCGGCGCCGGAGCTGGCCGTGGCCGCCGCGGCTCGCGGCGGCGCGCAGCGCGCTCGGCGTCCGGGCGTAGGCGGCCCGCACGGTGTCGTTGAACTGGCGGACGCTCGCGAAACCGGCCGCGAAGGCGATCTCGGTGACCGGCAGCTCCGTCGTCTGCAGCAACAGCCGGGCCGTGTGCGCGCGTTGCGCCCGGGCCAGCGCGACGGGCCCGGCCCCCAGCTCGGCCGTCAGCTGCCGCTGCACCTGCCGGGCGCTGTAGCCGAGGCGGTCGGCCAGCCCGCCGACGCCCTCGCGGTCCACCACGCCGTCGGAGATCATCCGCATCGCCCGGCCGACGGCGTCGGCCCGCGCGTTCCACTCCGCGGAGCCGGGCACGGTGTCCGGACGGCACCTGCGGCAGGCCCGGAAGCCCGCCGCCTGGGCCGAGGCCGCCGACGGGTGGAACCGGACGTTCTCCCGCTTCGGGGTGACCGCCGGGCAGCTCGGCCGGCAGTAGATGCCGGTGCTGACGACCGCGACGAAGAACACGCCGTCGAAGCGCTCGTCGCGGCTGCGCACCGCCTCGTACCTGCTGTCGTCGTCCATCATGTCTTCCAGTCTGCCCGGCGGCGGACGGGCGGACTGGCGGGAATCGGACATCGCCGTGCGGGGCCGCTCCGGGAGCCCTGGAGCCCGATCACCGTACGCGTGGCTCCGCCCCGGAGGTCGGGCTCCGGTCGCGTCCGGCACGGTCCGTTGCTGAACTGGTGGGACCGACGAACCGCCGGGAGGACGGGTGGAACCGCTCATCGCCCTGATCACCGGCTTCCTCGTGGCCGGACTGCTCGGGCTGCTCGGCGTTGACGCGCTGGACGACTGGCAGGTGGCGCTGCGGGTCGGGCTGGCGTGCATGTTCCTGCTGACCGCGTTCGCGCACTTCCAGCCCAGGCTGCGGGCCGAGCTGATCGACATGGTGCCACCCGAGCTGCCCCGCCCCGACCTGCTCGTCACGCTCACCGGCGTGCTGGAGCTGGCCGGCGCGGTCGGCGTGCTGATCCCGGCGACGGCGAGGCTGGCGGCGGCCTGCCTGATCCCGCTGATGATCGTGATGTACGCGGCGAACGTGTCCGCCGCCCGGCGGCACGTGGCCCAGGGCGACCCGATCGGCCCGCGCACCGCGCTGCAGGTCGTGTTCATCGCCGCCGCGGCGCTCACCCTCGTCTGACCGCCCCCGGCCCGCGCGGGACCGGCGAGCCTCGGCCGGCCGGCGTCAGTCGGTGGCGAGCCGGGCCGGGAAACCGCCGGTGGCGATCGGCCCCCAGCGGCGGGGCGTGACCCGGATCAGCGACTTGCCCTGTCGGATCATCGCCTCCCGGTACTCGTCCCAGTCGGGGTGCTCCCCCGCGATGTTCCGGTAGTACTCGACGAGCGGCTCCACCGCCTCGGGCACGTCGAGCACCTCGGCGGTGCCGTCCACCTGCACCCAGGGCCCGTCCCACTCGTCGGACAGCACGAGGAGGCTCACCTCGGGGTCGCGCCGCGCGTTCCGCGTCTTGGCGCGCTCCGGATAGGTGGAGACGACGATCCGGCCGTCGTCGTCCACCCCGCAGGTCAGCGGTGAGCCCTGGGGGGTGCCGTCGGCTCTGCGGGTCAGCAGGATCGCCCGGTGCCTGCCCCGCACGAAGTCGAGCAGCTCCGCCAGGTCGACCCGGGTGTTCGTCGCGATCGAAGGACTCATGGCTGGAGAGCCTATGCCTTGCCGGCGCCTTGCCGGCGACTGCCCGGGCTCGGCCACGGTCCGAGCGCGGAGGCTGGACCCGCCCCCGCCGCACGCACCCGGCCGGCCCGCCCGTGGCATCGGGTCCGCCAGCCGGATCGGGAGGCGCACCGCGGCTCCCGGGAACCGACCGGGACACGGGACTCCGCCGGCGCCAGGGCCAGTCCCGTGCCGGTCGGGCGGTGCCTTTCCTCCCCGCGGCCGCCACGGGCCCGGCCGGCCCGCCCGTGGCACCGGGCCCGCCGCCCAGGCGCGCCGCGGCAGCCGCCATGGAGCGCAGGGCTCCGCCGCGACGTGTACCGGGCCTGCACGCCCAGCCGGACGGCGGCCGGCTGGGAACGCGGCCGGCCCACCGGACGCACCGGTGGGCCGGCCTCGCGCGGCAAGCGCCACGCGCCGTGGGTCAGGCCGCGACCGGGAAGCGGGACTCCGCCGGGGCCAGGGCCAGGTCCAGCACCTGCCGAACGTCCGTGACCGGGTGGACGTCGAGCCGGTCGAGGATCTCCTCCGGCACGTCGTCCAGGTCCGGCTCGTTCCGCTTCGGGATGATCACCGTGGTCAGCCCGGCCCGGTGGGCGGCCAGCAGCTTCTGCTTGACCCCGCCGATCGGCAGCACCCGCCCGGTGAGCGACACCTCGCCGGTCATCGCCACGTCGGGCCGCACCTGCCGCCCGCTGAGCAGCGAGGCGAGCGCGGTCGTCATCGTGATGCCCGCGCTGGGACCGTCCTTCGGCACCGCGCCCGCGGGCACGTGCAGGTGCACGCCGCGCTCCTTCAGGTCGCCGACCGGCAGCTCCAGCTCCGCGCCTCGGGAGCGCAGGTAGGAGAGCGCGATCTGGCCCGACTCCTTCATCACGTCGCCGAGCTGGCCGGTCAGCGTCAGTCCGGCGCCGCCGGTCTCCGGGTCGGCGAGCGACGCCTCGATGTAGAGCACGTCGCCGCCGGCGCCGGTGACCGCGAGGCCGGTGGCCACGCCGGGCACCGCGGTGCGCCGCTCCCCCGGCTCCTGGGCGGCCTCCGGGGTGTGCCGCGGCCGGCCCACCAGGTCCTTCAGTCCGTCCGGGGTGACGGTGAAGGGCAGCTTCAGCTCGGCCAGCTCGTGGCGCGCCGCGACCTTGCGCAGCAGCCGGGCGACCGACCGCTCCAGGGCGCGCACGCCCGCCTCCCGGGTGTACTCGCCGGCGAGCCGGCGCAGCACCTCGTCCTCGACGGACACCTCGTCCGCGTTCAGCCCCGCGCGCTCCAGCTGCCGGGGCACCAGGTGGTCGCGGGCGATGGTGACCTTCTCCTCCTCGGTGTACCCGTCCAGCGTCACCAGCTCCATCCGGTCCAGCAGCGGCTGCGGGATGGCCTCCAGGACGTTGGCCGTGGCCAGGAAGACCACGTCGGAGAGGTCGAGCTCGACCTCCAGGTAGTGGTCGCGGAAGGTGTGGTTCTGCGCCGGGTCCAGCACCTCCAGCAGGGCCGCGGCCGGGTCGCCGCGGAAGTCGCTGCCGACCTTGTCGATCTCGTCGAGCAGCACCACCGGGTTCATCGAGCCGGCCTCCTTGATGGCCCGCACCACGCGTCCGGGCAGCGCCCCGACGTAGGTGCGCCGGTGGCCACGGATCTCGGCCTCGTCCCGCACGCCGCCGAGGGCGACGCGGACGAAGTTCCGGCCCATGGCGCGGGCCACGCTCTCGCCCAGGGAGGTCTTTCCGACCCCCGGAGGCCCCACCAGGGCCAGCACCGCGCCGCCGCGCCGGCCGCCGACGACGCCGAGGCCGCGGTCGCCGCGCCGCTTGCGCACCGCCAGGTACTCGGTGATGCGCTCCTTCACGTCGTCCAGGCCCGCGTGGTCGGCGTCCAGCACCGCGCGGGCGCCGGGGATGTCGTACGCGTCCTCGGTGCGGGTGGACCACGGCAGCTCCAGCACGGTGTCCAGCCAGGTCCGGATCCAGCCGCCCTCTGGGCTGGCGTCGGAGGCCCGCTCCAGCTTGTCGACCTCCTTCAGCGCCGCCTCGCGCACCTTGTCCGGCAGGTCGGCGGCCTCCACCCGGGCGCGGTAGTCCTCGTTCTCGTCGGCGGCGTCCCCGTTCAGCTCGGCGAGCTCCTTGCGCACCGCCTCCAGCTGCCGGCGCAGCAGGAACTCCCGCTGCTGCCGGTCCACGCCGTCCTGCACGTCCTTGGCGATGGACTCGGCGACGTCCTGTTCGGCCAGGTGCTCGCTCAGCCACTGCTCCGCGAGCCGGAGCCGGGCCACCGGGTCGGTGGTCTCCAGCAGCGTGACGCGCTGCTCGGTCTTCAGGAACGGGAGGTACCCGGCGTTGTCCGCCAGCGCCCCCACGTCCTCGATCTGCTGCACCCGGTCCACGATCTGCCAGGCGCCGCGCTTGCGGAGCCAGCTCGTGGTGAGCGCCTTGTACTCCCTGACCAGCTCGGCGACGGCCTCGGGCAACGGGTCGGGAGCGGTCTCCTCGACCGGCGTACCCTCGACCCACAGCGCGGCGCCGGGGCCCGTGGTGCCCGAGCCGATCCGCACCCGGCGCACGCCGCGGACCAGCGCGCCGGGGTCGCCGCCGGAAAGGCGTCCGACCTGCTCGACCCGGCCCAGCACGCCGATCCCCGCGTAGCTGCCCGCCACCCGCGGCACCAGCAGCACCCGCGGCTTCTCGCCCCGGGGCGCGGCGGCCTGGGCGGCCTCCACCGCGGCGCGCACCTCGGTCTCTGACAGTTCGAGCGGGACCACCATGCCGGGCAGGACCACCTCGTCATCAAGCGGCAGCACCGGCAGCGTGAGTACATCGAACGACGAAGTCATGATCTCTCCCTCGGCAAGCAAGTTGAGCCGGATGGGCTCAGGCTCAATGCCCTCTCAATGCGGCGGCGCCGCGGGATGTTCCCCCGGCCGGGCGATGTTCGCCGTGAGCGATCATCCGGCCCGGCCCGCCCGGATAGGGTTCCGGTGCCGCCGTCCCGGAGGAGTGAACGTGCCCCCGACCGTGCCCCCGACCGTCAGGTTCGGTCTCAACGTGGACCCGCACGCGGCGGGCCTGCCGGTCGCCGAGCGGATCGCCAGGATCGCCGACGACGCCGGCCTCGACCTCGTCGGCGTCCAGGACCATCCGTACCTCGCCGACCACCTGGACACGTTCGCGGTGCTGGCCTGGCTGGCCGGCCGCACCCGTTCGGTGCGTCTCTTCCCCAACGTCGCCAACCTGCCGTTGCGTCCCCCGGCGATGCTGGCCAAGCAGGCGGCCACCATCGACGTGCTCAGCGGGGGGCGGTTCGAGCTGGGTCTGGGCGCGGGGGCCTTCACGGACGCCATCGTCGGCATGGGCGGCCCGCGGCGGGCCCGCGGGGCGGCCAGGGCCGCGCTGAGCGAGGCGGTCGACGTGATCCGCGCCAGTTGGGCCGGCCGGGGCTACGCCCACCAGGGCGAGCACTACGCGCTGCCGGGCGTCCGCCCGGGACCGCGCCCGGCGCACGACATCGGCGTGTGGCTCGGCGTGCTGGGCCCGCGCTCGGTGCGCCTGGTCGGCGCCAAGGCGGACGGCTGGTCGGTGTCCAGCTCCTATGTGGCGCCGGCGCGGCTGACCGAGCTGAACGCCGCGATCACCGGGGCGGCCGAGGAGGCGGGCCGCGACCCGGCCGCGCTCGTCCGCCTGTACAACGTGGCCGGACGGATCACCGACGGCGGCCCGGACGGGGCCCGGGAGGGCGTCCCGGCGGACGAGCCGGGCGCGGTGCAGGGGCCGCCCCGGCTGTGGGTGGACGTGCTGTCCGCGCTGCACGCCGAGCGCGGGATGAACGCCTTCGTGTTCTGGCCGGACGGCGACCGGGAGCGTCAGTCCCGGCGCTTCGCCGAGGAGGTCGTGCCGGAGCTCAGGGCGCGGCTGGCCGACGAGGGCTGAGCCGGCTCGCTCAGGTCTCCCGCAGCAGCCTGAAGAGATGGTCGCGGCTGGCCGCCGGCGGCTCCGCCTCGACGACCAGACGGTTCATCACGTGCCGGTGCATCTCGATCTCGGCCGGTTTGTCGGGGTAGACGCCGCCGGTGAGCTGCTCCAGGTACACCACGTCGGGCAGCTCGCCGCCCGGCGGGCGGAGCACGGTGACCGGCCCGCCCAACGCGACGTGCCCGCCGTTCGCGAACGGCATCACCTGCACGGTCACGTGCGGGAACTCGGAGATCTCCAGCAGGTGCCGCAGCTGGCGGCGCAGCTCGACCGTCCCGCCCACCGGGCGGCGCAGCGCGGCCTCGTCGATCACCACCCACAGATGGGGCGGTCGCTCCCGGTGCAGTATCCACTGCCGCGCCATCCGCAGCTCGACGCGTCGTTCCAGCAGCTCGTCCGGGCCGCCGGTGGCGAGCCGGAGCACCGCCCGGGCGTACCCTTCCGTCTGCAGCAGGCCGGGGACGAACTGGAGTTCGTAGCCGCGGATCAGGATCGCCGCCTGCTCCATGCCGAGGTAGACGTTCAGCCAGCTGGGCACCACGTCGTGGTAGATGTGCCACCAGCCGGGGGTGTTGGACTGCCGGGCCAGCGCGAGCAGCGTGGCGCGCTCCGCCGGGTCGGTGACGCCGTAGAGGGTGAGCAGCTCGTCCACGTCCCGGACCTTGAAACCGGTCCGGCCCATCTCCAGCCGGCTGATCTTGGAATGCGAGGCGCGGATCTGCTCGCCCGCCTCCAGTCCCGTGATGCGCCGGGCCTCACGCAGCGAGCGCAACCGCGCGCCCAGGATCATCCGCGGCACGGTGGGTCCGGTCAGCTGATAGTCGGGGCGGCGGGCCTCCCGGCGCTCCCGGCTGCGCTCCTCGACGACGCCCATGTCCGCTCCCTTGCCGTGCGCGAACGGCCAACTGTACTAAAACCTTCCCCAGTCGCACCGGTGCCTGCGCGAGACGGTCGGTCATCTCGGTGATGACGCCGGGCGGGAGCGGCCATACCGTAGCGAGCATGACGTCCCCCAGCCCCGCGTCCGGCCCGGCACCCGCGCCCGCGGGCGGTGCCACCCACACCGTGACCAACCAGCCCCCGCCCCTGGTGGGCTACGACGCCTTCGGCCAGGACGCGGCGCTGCGCGACGCCGTCGTCCGGCACCTGGACCACGCCGCCGGGCAGGCGCCCGCGGGCCTGGCCGAGGAGGTGCTCGCGGAGCTCGGCGAGCTGGGCCGCGCGGCCGGTTCGGCCGAGGCGTGGGAGTGGGGCACCCGGGCCAACGCGAACCCGCCGGTGCTGCGCACCCACGACCGCTACGGGCGGCGGATCGACGAGGTGGACTTCGACCCGGCCTGGCACCGGCTGCTGGACCGCGGCGTGCGGGCCGGGCTGACCGACGCCTGGTCGCGCCCGGCCGGCCAGCTCCGGCGCACCGCCGGGTTCCTGGTCTGGACCCAGGTCGAGGCGGGCCACGGCTGCCCGCTGTCGATGACCCATTCGGCGGTGCCGGCGCTGCGCGCCACGCCCGCGCTGGCGGCGGTCTGGGAGCCGCTGCTGACCTCCCGGCGCTACGACCCCGGGCTGCGGCCGGCGGCGGACAAGGTGGGCGTGCTGGCCGGCATGGGCATGACCGAGAAACAGGGCGGCTCGGACGTCCGGGCCAACACCACCCGGGCCGAGCCGCTGGCCGAGCCCGGCACGTACGCGCTGACCGGCCACAAGTGGTTCTGCTCCGCCCCGATGTGCGACGCCTTCCTGGTGCTCGCGCAGGCCCCCGCGGGCCTGAGCTGCTTCCTGCTGCCCCGGGTGCTGCCGGACGGCACCAGGAACACCTTCCGGCTGCAGCGCCTGAAGGACAAGCTGGGCAACCGCTCCAACGCCTCCTCCGAGGTGGAGTTCGACGGCACCACCGTGGCCTGGCTGGTCGGCGAGGAGGGGCGCGGGGTGGCCACCATCATCGAGATGGTGACGGCCACCCGGCTGGACTGCGTGGCCGGCTCGGCCGCGATCATGCGCCAGGCGGTGGCCCAGGCCACCCACCACGCCGCGCACCGGGAGGCGTTCGGCGGGCCCCTGGTCGACAAGCCGCTGATGCGCAACGTGCTGGCGGATCTGGCCCTGGAGTCGGAGGCGGCCACCGCGCTGGCGCTGCGGCTGGCGGCGGCCTGCGACGCCGCCACGACGGCGGGCGGCGCGGCCGAACGGCGGCTGCTGCGGCTGGCGGTGCCCGCCGCCAAGTACTGGGTCACCAAGCGCTGTCCCCCGCTGGTCGCCGAGGCGCTGGAATGTCTGGGCGGCAACGGCTACGTCGAGGACTCCGGCATGCCGCGGCTGCTCCGCGAGTCGCCGCTGAACTCGATCTGGGAGGGTTCGGGCAACGTGCAGGCGCTCGACGTGCTGCGCGCCCTCCAGCGGGAGCCGGCGGCGCTCGACGCCTTCCTCACCGAGGTCGGCCGGGCCGCCGGCGCCGACCACCGGCTGGACCGGGCGATCAAGGACATGCTGACCGAGCTGTCCGACCTGGAGGGGATCGAGGGACGGGCCCGCCGGCTGGCGGAACGGATGGCGCTGGTGCTCCAGGGCTCGCTGCTGGTGCGGTACGCGCCCCCGGCGGTGGCCGACGCGTTCTGCGCGTCCCGGCTGGGCGGCGACCAGGGCGGGGCCTTCGGGACCCTGCCGCGCTCCCTCGACCTCGCGGCCGTCGTGGACCGGGCCCGACCGCTGGTCGACTGACTCGACCCACTCGACTGGGGGCGCCCGAGGGGACGTTCGGACCCGCCGCCGGACGTGTCCGCCGTGACGCTGACCACGCCTATCTCACCATTTGAGACCTGCACGTCCGGATGGTGGCTATTGGTGGACTCACGCGGCACCGCATGCCACTCTGCCATCATGTCGCAAGCTGGAATTGCCCTGGTGAGTCGGCGCAGCGTCGACCTTGGTCGAATGTCCAGCGCCACCTGTCCGGCGTGCTGAGAGTCGCGGCGTCACCGTCCCGCACACGCCCTCACGCACCCGGGGGTGTGCCGTCCTCCTCCCCCACCCACCTGGGTCGACTGTGCCCTGACGACGCCGCGCGTCCCAGGCCAGAGCCGCTCCGCCGTCCGTGGAAGGAACTGTGAACCATGTCCGAGACCCAGAAGCGGCCCGCCGCCGCGCCCCGTCGCAAGGCCGGACGTCACCGCGGCGAGGGCCAGTGGGCCGCCGGGCACTTCACTCCGTTGAACCCCAACGAGCAGGTGAAGAAGGACGACGACGGTCTCAATGTGCGGACACGCATTGAGACGATCTACGCACAGCGCGGCTTCGACGCCATCGACGGCCAGGACCTCAGGGGCCGGATGCGCTGGTGGGGCCTCTACACCCAGCGGCGTCCCGGGATCGACGGCGGCAAGACGGCCATCCTGGAGCCGGAGGAGCTGGACGACGAGTACTTCATGCTCCGGGTCCGCATCGACGGTGGCCAGCTGACCACGCAGCAGCTGCGGGTCATCGGCGAGATCTCGCAGGAGTTCGCCCGCGGCACGGCCGACATCACCGACCGGCAGAACGTGCAGTACCACTGGATCCGCGTCGAGGACATGCCGGAGATCTGGCGTCGACTCGAGGCCGTCGGGCTGTCCACCACCGAGGCGTGCGGCGACACCCCGCGGGTGATCATCGGCTCGCCGGTGGCCGGCATCGCCGCCGACGAGATCATCGACCCCACCCCGGCGATCGAGGAGATCCACCGCCGGGTGGTGGGCAACAAGGCCTACTCCAACCTGCCGCGCAAGTTCAAGACCGCCGTCTCGGGCTCGCCGCTGCTCGACGTGGTGCACGAGATCAACGACGTGTCCTTCGTCGGCGTGGTGCACCCCGAGCACGGCCCGGGCTTCGACGTGTGGGTCGGGGGCGGGCTGTCCACCAACCCCCGGTTCGGCGTCCGGCTGGGCGCCTGGGTGCCGTCGGAGGAGGTCGCCGACGTGCACGAGGGCGTCGTGTCCATCTTCCGGGACTACGGCTACCGCCGGCTGCGCAACCGGGCCCGGCTGAAGTACCTGGTCGCCGACTGGGGTCCGGAGCGGTTCCGCGAGGTGCTGGAGCGGGAGTACCTGCTGCGCTCGATGGTCGACGGCCCCGCGCCCGAGCAGCCGGCCCAGGCCTGGCGCGACCACGTCGGCGTGCACCGGCAGCGGGACGGCAGGTACTACGTCGGCTTCGCGCCCCGGGTCGGCCGGGTGGACGGCGCCACGCTGTCCAAGATCGCCGACCTCGCCGAGTCGCACGGCTCCCATCGGGTGCGCACCACGGTGGAGCAGAAGATGCTCATCCTCGACGTCGCCGAGGAGGAGATCCTGCCGCTCACCGAGGGCCTGGCCGCCCTCGACCTCACCACCACGCCCTCGCCGTTCCGGCGGGGCACCATGGCCTGCACCGGGCTCGAGTTCTGCAAGCTCGCGATCGTGGAGACCAAGGCCCGCGGCGCCTGGCTGGTCGAGGAGATGGAGCGCCGGCTCCCGGAGTTCGACGAGCCGCTCACCATCAACGTCAACGGGTGTCCGAACTCCTGCGCGCGTATCCAAACTGCGGACATCGGTCTCAAAGGCCAGCTGGTCCCGGACGGGAACGGCAACCAGGTCGAGGGCTACCAGGTTCACCTGGGCGGCTCGCTGGGCCTGGAGCCGTCCTTCGGCCGGAAGATCCGCGGCCTCAAGGTCACCGCCGCCGACCTGGCCGACTACGTCGAACGGGTGCTGCGCGCCTTCCTCGACCAGCGCGAGGAGGGCGAGCGGTTCGCCCAGTGGGCCGCCCGAGCCGACGAAGCGGCCCTGACATGAGCGAGCGGGCCGCCCCGTTCTACTGCCCGTACTGCGGCGACGAGGACCTGCGTCCGAGCGAGGCAGGTCACGGCGCCTGGGAGTGCGTGTCGTGCAACCGCGCCTTCCGGCTGTCATTCCTGGGACTTCTGGCCAGCGGGCTCACCCGCCCCGCCGGAGGCGCCGTCGACGACGACGGCCCGTCCGGCGACGGAGAAGGAAGCTGAGGGGCTCTCCCTTGAACACCACCGCCACCACCCCCGTCACCCCGGTCGACACCCTCGACACCGCCAGCACCGCCACCGCGGAGCGGTACGGCCCCGACGAGTTGCGTCAACTCGCCGAGCGGGCCGGGCGCGAGTTCGAGGACGCCAGCGCCCTCGAGGTGCTGCGCTGGACCGCCGAGACCTTCGGCTCCCGGTTCTGCGTCACGTCCTCGATGGAGAGCGCTGTGGTCATGCACCTCGCCTCGCGGGTGCGGCCCGGTGTGGACGTGCTCTTCCTCGACACGGGCTACCACTTTCCGGAGACCCTCGGTACCAGGGACGCCGTCGCGGCCGTGATGGACGTGAACGTGGTCACACTCAGTCCGGCACTTACGGTGGCCGAACAGGACGCCAGGTACGGTCCGAGACTGCATGACCGTGACCCTGATCTATGCTGCGCCATGCGCAAGGTCCAGGTGTTGGAGGCGGGCCTACGCGAGTACGATGCTTGGGCCACGGGACTACGTCGTGAAGAATCGCTGAGCCGCTCCAAAACCCCAGTTGTGGGCTGGGATGCCAGGCGCGGAAAGGTGAAGGTGTCCCCCATCGCCCGGTGGACCCGGGCCGATGTGGAAACCTACATCGCCAAGCACGGGGTCCTCACCAACCCGCTGCTGCAGGACGGCTACACCTCGATAGGGTGCTCCCCCTGCACCCGTCGGATAGTGGAGGGCGAGGACCCGCGGGCCGGTCGTTGGGCCGGTCTGGCCAAGACCGAGTGCGGGCTGCACACCTGAAGCTCCGGCGGATCTGCGACACCGACGGGCGACCGACCGAAGAGACACCGATGCAACGGATAGCGAGGACGCCGCAGATGAGCGAGACCGGCCAGGGTGCCACCATCTGGCTCACCGGCCTGCCCAGCGCGGGGAAGACCACCATCGCCCGCGCCCTGGCGAAACGGCTGGAAAGCGACGGGCACCGGGTGGAGGTGTTGGACGGCGACGAGATCCGCGAGTTTCTCTCGGCCGGCCTCGGCTTCTCCCGCGAGGACCGGCACACCAACGTCCAGAGAATCGGCTTCGTGGCGGAGCTGCTCTCCTCGCACGGCGTGAAGACACTGGTACCGGTGATCGCCCCCTACGCGACCAGCCGCGAGGCGGTGCGCAAGCGCCACCAGGAGACCGGCACCGGGTACGTGGAGGTGCACGTGGCCACGCCCCTGGACATCTGCTCCCAGCGGGACGTGAAGGGCCTCTACGCCAAGCAGGCGGCCGGCGAGCTGTCGGGACTCACCGGGGTGGACGACCCCTACGAGATTCCCACGGATCCCGACCTGCGGATCGCCACACATGAGCAGACAATCGAGGAGTCCGCCGAGGCCCTTCACACGCTGCTCGCGGAGAGGGGTCTGCTGTGAACGGCGGGCGCGGGTTCACGGTGCCCGCGAGCGCGGCGGTGAAGAAGGTGACTACAGTAATCACGGATACAGCTCGGCACGCCGGGGGATCGTGGCTTTGGGGGCGCCCAAGCGAGCGAAGGGACAATGCACTGTGACCGCGTCGCATCAGACCCCTGAGAACAGCGAGGACCCCTACGCGCTCTCGCACCTTGACGTGCTGGAGTCCGAGGCGGTGCACATCTTCCGTGAAGTGGCGGGCGAATTCGAGCGGCCGGTGATCCTCTTCTCCGGCGGCAAGGACTCCATCGTCATGCTGCACCTCGCCCTCAAGTCCTTCGCGCCCGCGGCCCTGCCGTTCGCGCTGCTGCACGTGGACACCGGGCACAACTTCCCGGAGGTCCTGGACTACCGGGACCGCGCCGTCCGGCAGCACGCCCTGCGGCTGCACGTCGCCTCCGTGCAGGAGTTCATCGACCGCGGCCAGCTCCGCGAGCGCCCCGACGGCACCCGGAACCCGCTGCAGACCGTCCCGCTGCTGGACGCCATCGAGAAGCACCGCTTCGACGCGGTCTTCGGCGGCGGCCGCCGGGACGAGGAGAAGGCCCGCGCCAAGGAGCGCGTGTTCTCGCTGCGGGACGAGTTCGGCGGCTGGGACCCGCGCCGGCAGCGCCCCGAGCTGTGGCAGCTGTACAACGGCCGGCACGCGCCGGGCGAGCACGTGCGGGTCTTCCCGCTGTCGAACTGGACCGAGCTCGACGTCTGGCAGTACATCGCCCGGGAGAAGATCGAGATCCCGGAGATCTACTTCGCGCACGAGCGCGACGTCTTCCTGCGCAACGGCATGTGGCTGGCCCCCGGCGACTGGGGCGGGGCAAAGGAAGGGGAAACTGTCTCGCGCAGGCTGGTGCGGTACCGGACAGTAGGTGATATGTCCTGTACTGGCGCCGTTGACTCGGACGCCGAGACCATCGAACAGATCATTGCGGAGATCGCGACCACCCGCCTGACCGAGCGCGGCGCCACGCGTGCCGACGACAAGATGTCCGAGGCTGCCATGGAAGACCGCAAGCGCGAGGGGTACTTCTAGATGACCGGCACGATCGCTGAACTGTCCGACACCTCGCTGTTGCGCTTCGCGACGGCGGGCTCCGTGGACGACGGTAAGTCCACGCTGGTCGGACGACTGCTGCACGACTCCAAGTCGGTGCTGAGCGACCAGTTGGAGGCCGTCGAGCTCGCCTCGCGCAGCCGCGGCGCCGAGTCGGTCGACCTGGCGCTGCTCACCGACGGTCTGCGGGCCGAGCGCGAGCAGGGCATCACCATCGACGTCGCCTACCGGTACTTCGCGACCACCCGGCGCCGCTTCATCCTCGCGGACACCCCGGGCCACGTGCAGTACACCCGGAACATGGTCACCGGCGCCTCCACGGCCGAGCTGGCGATCATCCTGGTGGACGCCCGGAACGGCGTGGTCGAGCAGACCCGCCGGCACGCCGCGGTCGCCGCGCTGCTGCGCGTCCCGCACGTCGTGCTCGCGGTGAACAAGATGGACCTGGTCGGCTACGCCGAGACGGTGTTCGCGCAGATCGCCGAGGAGTTCACCGCGTACGCCGCCTCCCTCGGCGTTCCGGAGATCACCGCCATCCCCATCTCCGCCCTGGCCGGGGACAACGTGGTGACCGCCTCCGCGATCATGGACTGGTACGGCGGCCCGACGGTGCTGGAGCACCTGGAGACGGTCGCGGTCACCCACGACCCGGCCGAGGACCTGGCGCGTTTCCCCGTCCAGTACGTGATCAGGCCGCAGACCCCGGAGTACCACGACTACCGCGGCTACGCCGGGCAGATCGCCTCGGGCGTGCTGCACGTCGGGCAGCGGGTCACGGTGCTGCCGGCCGGCCTGACCAGCACCATCGCCCGCATCGACGCCCTGGGCCACTCGGTGAAGACGGCCTGGGCGCCGCAGTCGGTGACCATCACCCTGACGGACGACCTGGACATCTCGCGGGGCGACCTGATCGCTCCCGATGACGCCGGCATCACGCCGGTGCAGGACATCACGGCCACGGTCTGTCATCTGCACGACCGGCCGCTCCAACCGGGGGCCCGGGTGCTGCTGAAGCACACCACCCGGACGGTGAAGGCCATCGTCAAGGACATTCCGTCCCGGCTGACCCTGGATGATCTGTCTCAGCATCCGAACCCCGGCCAGCTCGTCGCGAACGACATCGGCCGGATCAGGGTCCGCACCGCGGAGCCGCTCGGGCTCGACGCCTACGCGGACTCCCGGGGCACCGGGTCGTTCCTGCTGATCGACCCGGCGGACGGGGCCACCCTCACGGCGTGCATGGCGGGCAACGCCTTCGCCGAGGCGGCGGCCAAGACCGCGCCGGCGGACGATGAGGGCTGGGACTTCTAGCCATGAGCGAAGCGGTGTTCGTCAGTGACGTCCTGACACGTGCTCACGAGCACCGCTTCGCCGATGTCTTCTCGACCTTCGCCAAGGAGGGCGGCCGCATAGGCGGTGGCACCCTCGGCAGTGGGCAGGGCGGGATCGGACGATGTGCGGGCTGACACGACTCCGGCCATGACGGCTCGGGAGCGCACGGCCGCCCCGTGCGCTGGTCTGTTGTGATCAACACCGCGGTGTCCGACTCACACCGCTGAACTCTGCCCAACGTCCGGTGACCGCTGCCCCCTGCCGCGGTGTGCCGGGCTGCCGAGAGGAAACCCCTTTCGTGAACGTCGCACCATCCTCCCCTGCCTGCTTAACTTCCGCCGTTCTCAGCTCCCGCTCTCTCCGCTCATCCCGTTCGCTCCGTGCCGGCCGCGCGCGCCGGCGGGCGGCCTGCGTCGTCGCCCCCCTGCTGCTGGCGGGCCTGACCGCCTGCGGCTACGGTTCGGCGGCGGTCGAGTCCCGTGACATGGCCACGGGTTCGGGCCCGGCCCTCTCCGTGGACGAGGTCTCGATCGGCTACTTCGCCAACATCACCCACGCGACCGCCGTGGTCGGCCTGGCCCCCGACGGCATCATCCGTGAGGAGTTGGGCGGCACCGCGGCCGTCCCGCAGATCTTCAACGCCGGCCCCTCGGCCATCGAGGCCGTGAACTCCGGCGACGTCGACCTCACCTTCATCGGCCCCAACCCGGCGATCAACGGCTACGCGCAGGCCGGCGGCGAGAACCTGCGCATCGTCTCCGGCGCGGCCTCCGGCGGCGCCTCGTTGGTGGTCAACCCGGACAGCGTCACCGGTCTCGACGACCTGGCCGGCGCGACCCTGGCCACCCCGCAGCTGGGCAACACCCAGGACGTGGCCCTGCTCAGCTATCTCGCCGACCAGGGCCTGCGGGTGAACCCCGACGACGGTTCGGGCGACACCACCGTGCTCCGCATCCCCAACTCCGAGGTCCCCGCCGCCTTCGAGAGCGGTGACATCGACGGCGCCTGGGTGCCGGAGCCCACCGCCGCCATGCTGCTGGACCGCGGCGCGGAGGAGCTGCTGGACGAGGCCGAGCTGTGGGAGGACGGCCAGTACGTCGTCACCCACCTGATCGCCTCGCAGTCCTTCCTGGCGGAGCATCCCGACGTGGTCGAGGCCGTGGTGCGCGGCGTCGTGCGTACCAACGCGTGGCTCAACGACCACCCGGACCGGGCCAAGGCGGCGTTCAACGCCGAGGTCGCGGCCCTGCCGGGCGGCAGGGAGCTGCCCGACGAGGTACTCGATCCGGCCTTCGAGCACGTCGACTTCGTCAACGACCCGCTGGCGGAGACCCTCGCGGCCTGTGCCGACAACGCGGTCCGGGTCGGCCTCCTGGAGGATCCGGACCTGTCCGGCATCTACGACCTGTCCCTCCTGAACACGGTGCTCCGCGAGGAGAACCTGCCGCAGATCACCGAGGACGCCGGTCTCGGCGTCCAGTGACCCTTCCCCAGGTCCCGTGACCCTTCCCCAGGTCACCAGGTGACTGCCCACGCAGCGGAGAGCCGTACCAACAGCACCACACCAGGAGGGTAGCTCCATGGTCTTCACGCTCGACAAGACCGGCGAACACGACAGAAACGACGCCGTACCGGCCGAGTTCGCCGTCCGTCTCGATCACGTCTCCAAGTCCTTCGGCCGCCAGGGCGTCCGGCAGCTCGTGCTGGACGACATCAGCCTGGACGTCGCGCCCGGCGAGTTCGTCACGCTCCTCGGGGCCTCGGGCTGCGGCAAGTCGACCCTGCTCAACCTCATAGCCGGCCTCGACGCGCCGTCCGTCGGGAACATCACGGTCACCGGCGGCCGGCCGGCGCTGATGTTCCAGGAGCACGCGCTGTTCCCCTGGCTGACGGCGGGCCGGAACATCGAACTGGCGCTGCGCCTGCGCGGCGTTCCCAAGAGCGAGCGGAGGCCCGAGGCCGAGCGGCTGCTCGCCCTCGTCCGCCTCGACGGCTCGTACGGCAAGCGGGTACACGAGCTCTCCGGCGGCATGCGGCAGCGCGTCGCGCTGGCCCGGGCGCTCGCCCAGGACAGCCGGCTGCTGCTGATGGACGAGCCGTTCGCGGCGCTCGACGCCATCACCCGGGACGTGTGCCACGAGGAGCTGAGCCGCATCTGGTCCGAGACCGGCGTCTCCATCCTCTTCGTCACGCACAACGTCCGGGAGGCCGTGGTGCTCGCCGAGCGCATCGTGCTGCTCTCCTCGCGTCCCGGGCGGGTGGTCCGCGAGTGGCAGGTGGACATCAAACAGCCGCGCAGGGTGGAGGACGCCGACGTGTCCTCGCTCTCCGTGGAGATCACCGAGCACCTCAGGGAGGAGATCCGCCGCCATGCCCAGCGCTGAGACCCACACCCAGAACGGACACGGCACGCCGCGCACCGGCATGACCGACGGATCCGACCTCGCAGGACTGAACGCCGGGCTCGACGCCCTGGACACCCACACCACGGAACGGACCCCGGTCGGCCGGATCCTGCTCACCAAGGTGCTCCCGCCGATCGTGGCGGTCACGCTGGTGCTCGCGGCCTGGCAGCTCGCCTACTGGGCCGAGGTGAAGCCGGAGTACGTGCTGCCCGCCCCGGCGGACGTGGGCCGGACCCTGCGCGAGATGTGGCTGCAGGGCACGCTGTTCGACTTCATCTGGACCAGCGTGTCGCGCGGCGTGCTCGGCTTCCTCATCGCGATCGCCGTGGGCACCCCGCTCGGGCTGCTGGTGGCGCGGGTGCGGCTGGTGCGGTCGGCCATCGGGCCGATCCTCACCGGGCTGCAGTCGCTGCCGTCCATCGCCTGGGTGCCGGCGGCCATCCTGTGGTTCGGGCTGACCAACGGCACCATCTACGCGGTGGTGCTGCTCGGCGCGGTGCCGTCCATCGCCAACGGCATCGTGGCCGGGGTCGACCAGATCCCGCCGATCTACCTGCGGGCCGGCCGGGTGCTGGGCGCGCGGCGGCTGACCAGCGTGCGGCACGTGCTGCTGCCAGCGGCGCTGCCCGGCTATCTCGCGGGGCTGAAGCAGGGCTGGGCGTTCTCCTGGCGCTCGCTGATGGCGGCGGAGCTGATCGTCAGCTCGCCGGCACTGGGCACCGGGCTCGGCCAGCTGATGGAGAACTACCGCACGATGCAGGACATGGCCGGGGTGCTCACCGCGATCATCCTGATCCTGCTCGTGGGGGTCGCCATCGACCTGCTGTTCTTCTCCCCGCTGGAACGCCGGATGCTCCGCGGCCGGGGCCTCCTGGTGCGGGCCGGATAGCACGCGTTTTCGGGTCCGGCCGGACCTCGGAGACAATGGCACGGTGACCCAGGCACCGCCCGCGATGCTCATCGTCGCCCACGGCAGCCGCGATCCGCGGCACGCGGCGACCGTATCCGCGCTGGCCGCGCGGGTGCGGTCGCTCGCACCCGCGCCGCGGGTGGCGGTGGGCTTCCTGGAGTTCAGCGTGCCCGGCGTCGGGCAGGCCCTGGACCGGCTGCACGCGGCCGGGGAGCGCGAGGTCGTGGTGCTCCCGCTGCTGCTGAGCAGCGCGTACCACGCGAGGACCGACATCCCCGCGGTGCTGGCGGAGCAGCGCGCCCGGCTGCCGGGGATGGCGGTGCGCCAGGCCGAGGTGCTCGGCCCGCGACGGTCCCGCACACCGGGGTCCTGGCGTCCGGATCCGTGGCCCGGGCCGGGCGCGGCGGCGCTTCTGCTGGCGGCGCTGGAGCGGCGGCTGGCGGAGTCCTGGCCGGTGCCGGCGGACCGCTCGGACACCGGCGTGGTGCTGGCCTCGGCGGGCACCTCGGCGCCGGCCGCGGTGGCGGTCATCGAGAACCTGGCCGAGGCGTGGCGGCGCGCGGCCGGCTGGTGCGCGGTGCGCCCGGCGTTCGCCGCCGCGTCCCCGCCGCGCACGGCGGACGCGGTGCGGGCGCTGCGCGCGGACGGCGCCCGTCGGGTGGTCGTCGCGCCCTACGTGATCGCCCCCGGGCGGCTCCCCGACCGGATCGCGGCGGGCGCCAGGGAGGCGGCGGCCGACCTCGTCACCCCCGTGCTGGGCGCCGCACCCGAGCTGGCTCGGCTGCTGCGTCACCGGTACGAGGAGGCGGCCGGCGCGCACGCCGGCCGCCGGCTGGCCGGCTGAGCGGCCGGTCCGGACATGGCTGGACCCCGACCGGCCGAACCGTACGAGCGGCTCGGGCGGCCGGGGCGCTGCGGGGCGCCGGTACCTCCGTCGTGCGACGCCCGCGGGCGCGGTGCGGGCGCGTGCCGGATGGTGCTCAGCCGGCGGGGACGTACTTGTAGCCGACCCGGCGGATGGTCACGATGCGCTCGCGGTACGCCGCGCCCAGCTTGCGACGCAGCCGGGCCACGTGCACGTCCACCGTCCGCTGGTCACCGACCGGGCCGTAGCCCCAGATGGTGGCCACCAGCTGCTCCCGCGTGTACACCCGGTGCGGATGCCGCACCAGATGGGCGAGCAGCTCGAACTCCAGGTAGGTCAGCGACAGGTTGACGCCGTCCACCGCGACCGTGCGCTTGTCCAGGTCGATGTCGAGACCTCGGCGCACGGCGTTCTCGGCGTGCTCCGACGGATCGGGCCGCGGCTCGGGCTCCGCCCTGCGCGGCGCGGAGGCCTCGGGATCGTAGTCGGGCGCCCGGACGGCCAGCAGCTCGGTCAGCTGGGTGCCGGCCGGGGCCAGCACCAGGTAGCCGACCAGCGGCACGTTGCCGTCCAGGCCCTGCAGCCCGTCCTGGCAGTCCGGGGCGAGCGTCACGGTCACCTCGGGCGGCAGGCCGGCGAGCCCGGTGAGGCCCGGGACACCGGAGAGGTCTGACAGGGTGGACTGGGCACTGAGCTGCCGCATGGTCGTCTCCTTCCTCGGCAGGGTGCTCACGCGACGACGGGCGAGTAGTGCACGGCGTCGTCGCCCTCGACGACGCTGCTCCGCTCCCCGTCGATGCCGGACGGCACGTCCCCGGCCACGGTGACCTGGTGCAGCACGCGCCGCAGGTCGCCGTAGTCGTCGGGGGCGTAGTGCTGGGTGAGTCGGTTGTCGAGCACCAGCAGGTCGCCCGGTGCCCACGTGTGCCGCAGCACGTTCTCCGGCCGGGTCACGTAGGACTGCAGGATGCGCAGGATGTCGCGGGACTCGTCGGCCGACAGGCCGAGGATCCGCTGCGCGAAGTGGCCGATGAACAGGCCGCGTTCGCCGGTCTCCGGATGCACCCGGACGACCGGGTGCGCGGTGCGGTACCGCCGGGTGGTCGGTCGCCGCCGGGAACCGGCGTCGGGATGTCGCGGTTTCGGCTCGGCGAAGTCGTCGTCGTTGGTGTGCACCGCCCACAGCTGGTCCGCCAGTTGGCGCAGCGGCCAGGGCAGGTCCCGGTAGGCGGCGGCGGTGTTGGCGACGAGCGTCGTCCCGCCGTAGGGGGGCACGACGAGGCCGCGCAGCGTCGTCACCTTGGGCGGGGTGCGCACGAAGGTGACGTCGCCGTGCCAGCGGTTGGCGCGCACCCCGTCCGCGGCGTCGACCGTCAGCACGTGGGGTCTGCCGGGCGCGGACGGCGCCGTGGGATGCGCGGTGGTCAGCTCGCCGAAGAGCGCGGCGAAGCGGAGTTGGCCCTCCTCCTCGATGCGCTGCCGGCGGAAGACCAGTGCCTTGTGGTCCAGCAGTGCGGAGTTGATCTCGGAGGCCAGCCCGGAGTCGAGGTCGCCGGCGAGGTCCACGCCGGTGATCTCGGCCCCGATGCGCCCGCCGATCCGGCGGACGTCGAAGGCTGTGGTGGTCATGGTCAGGCTGCCTTTCGGTGGTCGCGCTGCCGCCGGGGCGCCGGATCTCGGGAGATCCGGCGCAACGGGACGGGTGGGTGCACGGTGCCCACCGCGATGCCGGGGGCGAAGCGCGGACGTGTCACGGAAGCGGCAACGGCCGGCGGTCCGGGAAGGACGGCCACCGGCCCAGGTCGTGCCGCGAGGCTCCCCGGTCAGTGGGACGGGGGAAGGACTGCCGCGAGGCGAGGGAATCCGCGCTCGGGCATGCGTCGCTCAGCGGGCCGCGGCACAGATGGCGCTGGCTTGACGTCGCAGATCGACGTGCAGGCGCGCTACGAGAAAGTCAGCTTGACTCACGGTATATGACCATGCCAGCCGCGTGAGGTCGGCGTCAAGGCATGGCCGTGCCGTCTCGCATGGCGAACGCCACGGCCGTCGGTAACGCGCCACACGATGCGGGACCGTGCGAGACCGCCGTCCGGCCGGCGGTTCCTCCGGGCCCCACCCCCGGGCGCGTCCGCCGGCCGGACGGCCCACCCCGGCACACCCCGGTCCACACGCGTCGGGCCCGGGGCGACGAGCCGTCATCCTATGGGCGCCGGACCCCGTCGGGAGGGGTGGTTCCGGGGTGGCAACAGAATCTTCACGTGCCGTATGCGCGGAGCAACATGGTCTCCTTCTCGGGGTCGATGCCGACCGGTCGGAGCCAGTCGGGGAGGGGCTGCGGCGGGTCCCCGTGGCGCATCCAGTCCCAGGTGTCGGCGACCGTCTCGGCGACCGGCCGGCAGCGCAGCCCCGTCTCCAGCGCCCTGGTCACGTCGGACCGGTGCAGCGCGTCGTGGGTCTCGCCCGGCGGGATCCAGACCGGGGCCTCGTTCCACGGCGCCACGCCCGCGGCGAGCACCGCCTCGGGCTCGACCCAGCACAGCTCCGCGTCCGACCCGGTGACCACGACACAGGCGTCGAGCAAACCGCCCATGGTGGCGTGTCCTGACGGGCTGACCAGGTCGTACGGACCACCGAGGCCGCGTGCCGCGGCGTCGAGCAGCCATGCGGCCAGATCCCGGACGTCGACGTACTGCAACGGCAGGTCGCGCGGTCCCGGCGCCAGCACCCGGCCGCCCCTGGCGATCCGCTCCAGCCACCAGGGCAGCCGGCCGATGTCCTCGCGTGGGCCGAGAATCGCCCCGCAGCGCACGAACAGCGCCCGCTCGCCGAACGCCGCCTCGGCGGCCAGTTCGCCGCCCCGCTTGTCCTGGGCGTACGTCGTCGCGTCCGCGTCGGGCGAGCCGTCCTGGACCGGGCCCGTCTCGTCGAGCCCGGCCGGCATCGGCCAGACGTACACCGAGCGGCTGGACACGTACGTGTAGTGCCCGGCGCGCCCGGCCAGCAGCCGCGCGGCGTCCCGCACCGCGCGGGGCGCCGCGTGCCAGGCGTCCACCACCAGGTCCCAGGTGCCGTCCGTCAGGGCCGCGAGTCCGCCCTCGGCGAGCCGGTCGCCGCGCAGCACGGTGACCCCGGGCGGGGCCGGCCGGTTCCCCCGGTTCAGCACGGTGACCTCGAAGCCGCGGGCGAGGGCCGCCTCGACGACGGCGGGACCGACGAATCCGGTGCCGCCCAGCATCAGCAGTCTCATGCCCTCCACCCTGGGCCTCGGGCACGTGCCGGGGAAGCCGTGCCTGCTACCAGCAGAATCCGGGAGGGGCGTCGGGCCGGCGGGCCGGCGCCGCGGGCCGCCGCGGGCTCAGACCATCAGCTCCAGCAGCCGGGTGACCGTGCGCCAGTTCCGCGCGGTGGCCGTGTGCCCGCGGCCGGGGGCCGACAGCACCTGGCCGAGCCTGCTGCGGCCCATCCCGTCGGGGAAGTACGCGAAGATCTCGCGCTCGCCCAGCCGGAACTCGTCGGGCGCGTACGAGGCGGGGTCCAGGCCGGCGGCGGCGTGCTCGGCCGCCGGGGCGTCGAGGAAGAGGACGACGAGCTTGGCCGGATCCAGCTCGGCCGCCGGGAAGGGACAGCGGTCCGCGGCGGCGCGCAGCTCGGGACGGCTGAGCACCAGACAGCCGACGTCGAAGCCGAACCGCTCGGCGATGGCCCGCTCCAGGGCCTCCGCCAGCCGCTCGGACGGCACCGGAGGAGCGGAGAACACCGCGTTCCCACTCTGCAGGTACGTGCGCGGGTCGCCGTGGCCCAGCTCGGTGAGCAACGCGCGCAGCTCGGCCATGGGCACCTTCCGGTGACCGCCGACGTTGATCCCGCGGAGCAGCGCCGCGTAGGTGGTCCACTCGCTCATGGCCGACACCCTACGGTCGGCCACCGACAGCGCCGCCGCGGCCGCGGTCCGCCACGCCTGGGACACGGGCCCGCCGGGCCGTGCTCGGCCGGCCCGGCCGGGTTCAGGAGACGGGCCGGGAGCTCTCCCAGAGCCACTCGAACTCCTCGCGGTACGTCTCGAAGAGGCTCAGCTCCCCGTCCGCCGCCGGATCGTGCCGCTGCACTATCTCCCGCCCGGACCGGCGCAGCACCAGCGCCGGGGTCTCCATGCCGCGGCTGCGCCGCAGGTAGGACTGGACGACGGCGACCCCGTCCGGGCCGTCGGCGTCCACGAAGTACGCGCTGAACCGCGGGGTGTCGTCGAAGACGTGGATCGCGAATGCCTCCGGGTCCCGCACCCGGCCACGCACCCGGCGGACGTGCAGGATGTTGGTCTCCACCGCGCGAGCCAGCTCCCCGCGCTTCAGCCCCAGCTCGCGCTCCCGCCGGCGCATCGCGCCGCTCGCCGGGTTCAGCAGCAGCAGCCGCACCCGGCAGCCGGACTCGGCCAGCCGCACCAGCCGCCGGCCCGGGTAGTTCTGCACCAGCAGCCCGAGCCCGATGCCCACCGCGTCCAGCCGCCGCGCCCCGGCGAACAGCTCATCGGCGGGCAGCTGCCGCTGCAGTCGCACCCGGTCGGGGTGCACCCCGGCCACGTCCGTGAACCGGTCGCCCACCAGCCGCTCCACGGCGTCCGCGGGCAGCCGCCCGGCGGGCGGCGCGGCGCCCGAGTCGAGCAGCCGCAGCAGCCGGGCGCAGCCCCGCTCCGCCTGGTCCAGGACCGCGCGGCTCAGGCCCCGGTTGCGGCTCACCGCGCTGCGCGCCACCTCCAGCTCGTCCAGCGTCAGCTCGAGCTCGCGGCGGTTGTCCAAATACGGCGCGAAGCAGGGCCAGTGCTGCACCATGAGTTCTCTAAGCTGCGGAAGCGTGAGAAAGGCGAGAACCGTGTCATCCGCCGGATCGAGCACGTGCCCCTTGCGGCGGCTCACCTCGCGCAGCGCCGCGGCCCGCTGCACCCACTCCTGTCCGGTCGGGCCCGCCGCGGCGAGCTCCCATTCGGGGCCGTGCACCGGCTCGTACACCGGGCGCAGCACGGCGCCGACCACCGAGCGCAGCCGCTGCTCGACGAGATTGAGCCAGACGTACGCCCGGCCGGCTCGTTCGAGGCGGGTGCGCACCTCGGCCCAGTCGGCCGCGGTCCATTCCAGGTCGGCGCCGATCTCGACCGGGCGCGGCACGGGGACCGCGCCGCCCGGGGGCCCGCCCTCCGAGGGCGCCTCGGCGGTCTCACCCCCGTTTCCCGAGGGCAGTTCCAGCCCCGAAGAGCTCACCGCCTGCACCGCCTTCCGCCCCACCGATGGATCAAGGAAGCCTACTGCGGCCGGACCCGGCCGCGCAGCCCGACGGGACTCCCGGCGCCCGACCGGACAGACCGCCGGCCGCGCTTGCCCGCCCGGCGGTACGGGCAGAGGGACCCCATGACGCCCGCGCGCCCCGCGCCCACCGCCACCTACCGGGTCCAGCTCCAGCCCGACTTCCCGTTCGCCGCCGTCGAGGAGATCGTGCCCTACGTCGCCTCGCTGGGCGTGAGTCACCTTCATCTCTCGCCGATCCTGGAGGCGGTGCCGGGCTCCGCGCACGGCTACGACGTCACCGACCACGGGCGGGTGCGCGAGGAGTTGGGCGGCGAGGCGGGCCTGCGGCGGCTGGCCGACGTGGCCGGCGACCACGGGCTCGGCCTCGTCGTCGACGTGGTGCCCAACCACATGGCGGTGCCCGCCGACGCGGAGCTGAACCGGCCGCTGTGGGAGGTGCTGCGCCGCGGGCCCGACTCCCCCTACGCCCGCTGGTTCGACATCGACTGGGCGGCGGGCGACGGCCGGCTGCTGCTGCCGGTGCTGGCCGGGCCGCTGGGCGAGGAGCTGTCGTCCATCACGGCGGCCGACGGCGTGGTGCGCTACGGCGAGCACCGCTTCCCGGTGCGCGAGGGCACCGGGCACCTGCCGCTGCCCGAGCTGCTGGAGGCGCAGCACTACCGGCTGGCCTGGTGGCGGCTGGCCAGGACCGAGCTCAACTACCGTCGCTTCTTCGCCGTCTCCGAGCTCATCGGGCTGCGCGTCGAGGACCCCGAGGTGTTCGAGGCGTGCCACGCCACGCTGCTGCGGCTGCTCGACGAGGGCGTCGTCGAGGGCCTGCGGGTGGACCATCCGGACGGGCTCGCCGATCCGGCCGGATACCTGCGGCGGCTGCGCGAACGCGGCGGCGGCGCCTGGACCGTCGCGGAGAAGATCCTCGGTCCTGACGAGCAGCTCCCGGCCGGGTGGCCGGTGGCCGGGAGCACCGGATACGACGCGCTGCGGCGGCTGGACGGCGTCTTTCTGTCCGCCGTCGGCGGCGCCGAACTCACCGAGGGATACCGGGCCTTCACCGGCGCTCCGCCGGACCACGGCGGCGAGTGGACGGCCACCGCGCGGCGCGCCGCGTACAAGATGGTCAGCCACGAACTGGCCGCGGAGACCGAACGCCTGGCCCGCGCCGCCCAACGGGTCTGCCGCGCCGATCCGGAGCTGCGGCGGCGCGACCACGCGCCCTGGGCGCTGCGTTCCGCCCTGGTCGAGCTGCTGGTCCGGCTGCCGGTCTACCGCCCCTACGTGCCGGCGGGCGGACCCGCCGCGCCGGTGGACGAGGCGATGCTCGCCACCGCCGCGACGGCGGCCAGGGGCGCGTTCGAGGTGGCGCGCGAGGCGACCGCCGTGGACACCGTGCGGGACCTGGTGCTGGGCCGGTTCGGCGAGGGGCCCGACCTGACCGAGGTGCGGATCCGCTTCGCCCAGGTGTCCGCGGCGCTGCGCGCCAAGGCCGTCGAGGACACCGCCTGCTACCGCTACACGCCGCTGCTGTCGGCGGCCGAGGTGGGCGGCGATCCGGGGCAACCGGCGCTGCCGCCCGAGGCGTTCCACGCCTTCTGCGCCCGGACGCAGCGGGACTGGCCGCTGACCGGCACCGTGCTGTCCACCCACGACACCAAGCGCAGCGGGGACGTGCGCGCGGCGCTCGCGACGCTCACCGAGCATCCGCGCGGCTGGACGGATCTCGTCTCCGTGCTGACCGAGGAGACGGCGCGGGCCGGGGTGCGGGCCCCGGACCCGCATCTGGCGTGGACCGCATGGCAGACCGCGTTCGCGCTGGGCTTCCCCGACCGGGAGCGGCTGCTCGCGGCGATGCTGAAGTCGGCCAGGGAGGCCGGGCTGCACACCAGCTGGACCGAGCGGAACGCGGGGTACGAGGCGGCCCTGGAGCGCTTCGTGTGCGCGGGCCCCTGCGGTCCCTCGCTGTACTCCCTGGCGGAGTTCGCCAGGGAGCTGGACCCGCAGGTGCGGGTGAACACCCTCGGCGCCGCCCTGCTGCACCTGACCATGCCGGGAGTGCCCGACGTCTACCGCGGCAGCGAGCGGCGCTACCTCGCCCTGGTGGACCCGGACAACCGCAGGCAGCCGCAACTGCCCGTCGCGCAGCTGGCCGCGCTGGACGCCGAGGCCGGCGGCGACCGGCGGCTGCCCTACGACCTGGCCACCGAGAAGCTGCGGCTGACGGCGACGGCGCTGCGGCTGCGCCGGCGGCGTCCCGAATGGTTCGGCGCCGAGGGCGACTACCGGCCGCTCGCCGCCGACGGGCCGGCCGCCGGGCACTGCCTGGCGTTCGTCCGTGCGGACCGGGTCGTCACGGCGGTCACCCGGCTGTCCCGGGCGCTGGCCGAGGCGGGCGGCTGGGACGGTACGCGGCTGCCGTTGCCGCCGGGCGACTGGCGGGACGCGCTGTCGGGGCGCCCGGCGACCGGGCGGGTCGCGCTGGCGGAGCTGTTCGCCGAGGGTCCGGTGGCGCTGCTGGTGCGGGCCGACGGGCGCTGACGCCGTTCCGGGCGCCGCGGGGGCCGCGGCCACGGTTCCGCGCCACTCCTTCACAGCGGTGCGGAGTCGCGGTACGTTCCGACACCTGGGAGCGCTCCCAATCACCGTTCCCTCACGACCCGGACACGCCCGGCCGGAGGCGGTCCGGCGTCCCAGGCCCGGCCGGCCGCACGCCGCGCCAGCGGGCGCCCTGAACGCCGCCGCCTCCCGCTGGGGCGCGCCGCGAAGCCCGGGCAGCCCTCCGGCTTCCCCGGACCGAAGAACTCCTGGTGGGCGCCCTGATGACGCGGAACGCGGCCGGGTTGCCCGGAGCGGAGCGCCGGACACCCGCGCCGCGGGCGCGTCCGGGACCTCGCCGGCCCGGCGGAGCCGCGAGCCTGACCAGCGCGGCGCGCCAGCCGCGCCCTGGGGGTACGCCTCGCGCCGCCTGACCCGGGGAAGCCGCCCGGTCGCCAGAAGCCCGGCGACACACCGCGGCGGAAAGCGGCAACGCGCCGCTCCGACCTGCGGCTTCGCGGGGCCGCGATCCGTCGTCCGGCCGGCCTCGCCCGGCCGTTCCCCGGCGCCGCGCGCGGAGCCGGCAAGTCCGTTTCATTCCACCGCTGCACGAGTCTTTACAGAAGCGTTGGCCCGGCGATACCGTCGCGACATGGGAGCGCTCCCACCTGCGCTCCCATCTATACCCCCACCTCATCACGGCGAAAGGGAACGCGAGCGCGATGAGAGACCGACCGAGGCCGGCCGCGGTCCTCGACGCGCCGAACGGCCGCCGCTGAGCCCGCGAGCCCAGCGCGCCCCCCGACTCCGGCCTGCCGCCCCACCTCCCAGCCCCCGCTTGGGCGGCAGGCCGGCTTAGCGTGCCCGGCCCCGGCCGGGCACGCCACCCCGTGCCGCGTGCCGGTGCGTTCGCGTCGTCCGCCGGCCCCCCGCGCGCCCGCGCGGCTCGTCCCGCCACCGCGCCCCCTGCCGGCGGCCCCCGCCGACTCCGGTGGCCGAGCCGCCGCTCCCGTGTGAGCCTTGAAGGTGGGGAGCGTCGTCGCGCCCCGGGAGGAGGGCACTCGGGCGATGCGTGCGATGACCGTGCGGCCTCCGGTTCCCGACACCCTCGCGGTCCGGGACGTGCCGGACCCGGAGCCGGGTCCCGGTGAACTCCTGGTGCGCGGCCTGGCGGTGGGGGTGTGCGGCACGGACCGGGAGATCGTCGCCGGGGACTACGGCGCCGCGCCGCCGGGGCGGGAGGAGCTGGTGCTGGGCCACGAGTCGTTGGGCCGGGTGCACCGCGCCCCGCCGGGCAGCGGCCTGACGGAGGGACAGCTGGTGGTCGGGGTGGTGCGCCGGCCCGATCCGGAGCCGTGTGGCGCGTGCCGGCACGGCGAGTTCGACATGTGCCGCAACGGCCGCTACACCGAGCGCGGGATCAAGGAACGCGATGGCTACGCCAGCGAGTTCTGGTGCGTCGAGGCCGACTACGCGATCCCGCTGCCGCCGGAGCTGGAGCGGGTGGGGATGCTGCTGGAGCCGACCTCCGTGGTCGCCAAGGCCTGGGAGCAGGTGGAACGGGTCGGCGCCCGCGCCTGGTTCGCGCCGCGCCGGGCGCTGGTCACCGGCGCGGGACCGATCGGCCTGCTGGCGGCGCTGCTCGCCGTGCAGCGCGGCCTGGAGACGCATGTGCTCGACCGGGTCACCGACGGCCCGAAGCCCGGGTTGGTCGCCGACCTCGGCGCGACGTACCACGCCGCCGAGCCCGGGAAGCTGACCGACGAGCTGCGCCCCGACGTGGTGATCGAGGCGACCGGCAACGGCGAGGTGGTGTGCGCCGCGATCGCCGGCACCGCCCGCTACGGCATCGTCTGCCTGACCGGCGTCTCGCCGGCCGGCCGCCGGCTGAGCGTGGACGCCGCCGGCCTCAACCGCGAGCTGGTGCTGGAGAACGACGCGGTGCTCGGCTCGGTCAACGCCAACCAGCGCCACTACCGGCAGGCCGCGGACGCGCTGGTCAAGGCCGACGCGGGCTGGCTGGAGCGGATGATCACCCGCCGGGTGCCCCTGGAGCGCTGCGCCGAGGCGTTCGAGCGGCGCCCGGACGACGTCAAGACGGTCGTCGTGCTGGACGCACCGGACGCTCCGGCCGCGCCGGGCTGACGGCCGACGAGCCCGTTCCGCGCCCCGGGCCGCCGCGCCCCACCGGGACGTGCCGGGACCGACCGAGCCACCGAGCCACCGCGAGCCGACGCGAGGGGAGAGGCGAAGGGAGAAGCGATGGCCCCCGCCCCGATCGAGGACTACGCGCTGCTGGGCGATCTGCAGACGGCCGCCCTGGTGGGCCGGGACGGCTCGATCGACTGGCTGTGCCTGCCCCGCTTCGACTCCCCCGCGTGCTTCGCCGCGCTGCTGCACGACGAGAGCGCGGGGCGTTGGCAGCTGGCGCCGGCCGCCGGCGGACCGGTCACCCGGCGGCGGTACCGGGGCGACTCCCTGGTGCTGGAGAGCGAGTGGCGCACCCCGGAGGGCGAGGTCCGGGTGGTGGACTGCATGCCGCTGCGCGGCGAGGCGGCGGACGTGGTGCGGCTCGTGGAGGGCCTGTCGGGCCGCGTGCCGATGCGGATGGACCTGCGGTTGCGCTTCGACTACGGCCACGTCGTGCCCTGGGTGAGCCGGGCCGGCGAGGATCTGGGGGCCGTCGCGGGCCCGGACGCGGTGTGGCTGCGCACGCCGGTGCGGACGCACGGCGTGGACCTGACGACCCGGGCGGAGTTCACGGTCGAGGCCGGCCAGCGGGTGCCCTTCGTGCTGACCTACCAGGCGTCCCATCTGCCCCGCCCGCAGCCGGTGGAGGCCGGGTCGGCCATCCGCGACACCGAGCGGTTCTGGTCGGACTGGGTCGGCGCGTGCCCGTACCGGGGCGGCTGGCGGGAGGAGGTGCGGCGGTCGTTGACCGTGCTGAAGGCCCTGACCTACGCGCCGACCGGGGGCATCCTCGCCGCGGCCACCACCTCGCTGCCCGAGCAGCTGGGCGGCCCGCGGAACTGGGACTACCGGTTCTGCTGGCTGCGCGACTCGACCTTCGCGCTCCAGGCGCTGCTGGGCACCGGATACGTCGAGGAGGCGCGAGCCTGGCGCGAGTGGCTGCTCAGGGCGGTCGCCGGCGACCCCGCCGATCTGCAGATCATGTACGCGCTGGACGGGACCCGGCGGATCCCCGAGACCACCCTGAACTGGCTGAGCGGGTACGAGGGTTCGGCCCCGGTGCGGATCGGCAACGCCGCCGCCGAGCAGTTCCAGCTCGACGTGTGGGGCGAGGTGCTGGACTGCCTGAACCTCGCCCGGCTGAGCGGCCTGGCCCCCACCGAGACCGCCTGGAACATGCAGCGCGCGCTGCTGGACTATCTGGAGGGCCACTGGCGGGAGCCGGACACCAGCCTGTGGGAGGTGCGCGGGCCGCACCGCCACTTCACGCACTCCAAGGTCATGGCGTGGGCCGGGCTCGACCGCGCGGTGCACACGGTGCGTTCGCAGGGCCTGTCCGGGCCCGCCGACCGGTGGGCGGCGCTTCGCGACGAGATCCACGCCGAGGTGTGCGAGCGCGGCTACGACGCCGAACGCGGCACGTTCACGCAGTTCTACGGCTCGCGCGGGCTGGACGCCGCGCTGCTGTTGCTGCCCCGCGTCGGCTTCCTGCCGTGGACGGATCCGCGGATGCGGGGCACCGTGGAGGCGGTGCGCCGGGAGCTGTGCGAGGACGGTTTCCTGGTGCGCTACCGGCCGGACGCGGACGGCGGGGTGGACGGGCTGCCCGGCTCCGAGGCGCCCTTCCTGTCCTGCTCGTTCTGGCTCGCCGACGCGCTGCACGGGACCGGACGCACCGCCGAGGCGCGGCGGTTGTTCGAGCGGCTGCTCGACCTGCGCAACGACGTGGGCCTGCTGAGCGAGGAGTACGATCCGGTGACCCGGCGTCAGGTGGGCAACACCCCGCAGGCGTTCAGCATGGTGGGGCTGATCAACACCGCCCGCTACCTGAGCGGCGAGGCGATCCGCACCGCCGGCGACCCGGAGGCGTGAGCGGTCACGGCGCGGTCAGACCTCGCGGCGGGACGCGAGCAGGAACGACATCGCGCCGAAGCTGACCTGGTCGCCGGGCCGCACCCGCACCGCGTCGGTGACCCGGCAGCCGTTCACCCAGGTGCCGTTGGCCGAGCCGAGGTCGCGCAGCGTCCAGCCGGAGGCGGAGCCGCACAGCTGCGCGTGCCGCCGCGACACGCTGGCGTCGTTCAGCCGCAGCCCGGAGCCCGAGGCGCGGCCTATGGACAGCGGCAGCGGTCCCGGCGCCGGCAGCACCAGTTGGGGCAGCCGCTCCGACTTCCAGGCCCGGCGCAGCCGCCCGTTGAACGCGGCGATCCGGGTGACCGTCGTCATCAGCCAGCCGCCCTGCTCCGGCAGGGGGTCCGCCTGCGGAAGATCGCTCAGGACGGCGTGCAGCTCCTCCAACCGGGCGGCGGCCAGGACGAGTTCGACCCGGCGGACGAAGGTGTCCTGGGACACCCTGCCCGCCACCACGCTCTCCCGGAGCACGTCGAGCGCCCGCTCCCGATCCGCGTCCGACACGCGCGGGGAATGAGCGCTGTACTCGACCGGGTTCATACCCAAATTCTCCGTGACCGGGCTCCTTCGTGTCCAGACACGGAGCCGGTCTCGGCCGGTCCCGGCCCGCCACCGGCCCTAAACCGCGTGGCGTGCGTGGCCGAACGGGGTTACCGTGTCCGCACGCCCGCCGGGTCGAGAAAGGAGGCGTCGCCATGGTCAGCAGCACCCTCGCGCGCTTCCGTCGCCCCCGCACCGGGCGTTCCTCGGGCTGACCGGAAGCGCGACATCCGCTTTCGGAAGGACCCTTTTCCATGACCAATCTGGTCATTCGCGCGCTCGTCGAGGACGAGGCGCGCACCGTTTTCGACTCCCTGACCCCCTCCCTGCCCGACGCGGGGCTGGTCGGCCGGGCCATGGCCGAGCCGCCGAACAACACGTACCGGACGGGGGCCACCCCCGGCGGCTACCGGCCCGAGTGGACCTGGGTCGCCCTGCGCGACGGCGAGGTCGTCGCGCGGGCCGCGTTCTGGGCCGGTCCCGAGGACGACGCGCCGGTGGCGCTCGACTGGTTCGACTTCACGGACCGGGAGGCCGCGGTCCGGCTGCTGCGCGAGACGCCGCTGCGGGCCGACTACGAGCTCATCCTGCCGCCGGACTGGCACGACGACCCCGCCGCCCGGGCGGCGGCCGAGGCCCGGATCGACGCCGCGGCCGAGGCCGGCTACCGGCCGCTGGTCGAGCGGTACCAGTACGCCTGGACCCCCGAGCACGGGCTGCCCGAGCGTCCCGGACGGCTGGTCTTCCACCCCGACGCCGACGACGAGGCGTTCCTGGACGTGCTGCGCCGGGTGCACTCCGACACGTTGGACGGCCACGCCAGGCGCGCGGTCGCCGCCGGCGGGGTGGAGCTGGCCGCCCAGGAGGAGCTGGACTTCTTCCACTGGTGCCCCTCGCCGCGCGACTGGTGGCGGCTCGCCGCCACGCCGGACGGCGAGCCGGTCGGCCTCCAGGTGCCGGTGCGGGTCCCGATGGGATACGCGGTCGGCTTCATCGGCGTGGTGCCCGAACAGCGCGGCCACGGCTACGGCTACGACCTGCTGGTGGAGTGCACCCACCAGTTGGTGGAGCTGGGTGCCGAGCGGATCGCGGCCGCCACCGACGTGGGCAACGTCGGGATGGCGGCGGCGTTCGCCCGGGCGGGCTATCCGGTGGTGCAGCGCCGGTTCTGCATGACGGCACCCGCGGCGCCCTGAGCACGCGCCTCGGCTTCGCCGAGGACCCCGGGCCGTACGGCCGCGGCACGTCGCGACCGTACGGGGCGGGGCGGCGCCGGGTATCGCCCCGGCGCCGCCCCGCCCGCGGGCGTTCGGTCAGCCGCTCCGCCGCCCAGCGTCCTCCCGACGGCCGTCCGCTGCCGGACGCGGGATCGGGCACCGTGCGCCGGTCGGGTCGCACCGGACCACCGGCACCAGGGTCGGTCCGGGGCGGGTTCGGGAGTTCCCCGTCACCGCCGGGAGCCCCTCGGCACGGGGCGGACGGTCTCCGGTTCACGTAGGCGCCGCCGCGGAGGTGGTCCAACCCGCGGTCGCGGTCGGGCCACCGGTCCGCGCGGCGGTCCGCCGGGCCCGGGCGGGGCCACGCCGGGCGTGCCGACCTGACCGTCGGTCCGGTCCTGCTGCCCGGAGGCGGGTCCTGCGGGGAGGATGGTGCCCATGGACACCGAGACGGGTGCCGGCCCGGATGCCGGTGCGGGGCCCGCGCCGGCCAGCGGCCCGCGGGCGTTCGAGGTCTGGGCGCCGCGGGCCGGCCGGGTGACGCTGCTGCTGGCCGGCCGCCCGCTGCCCATGCGGCGGGCGGCCGGCCGGCCCGGCTGGTGGCGGGCCGAGGCGCCGGCCGAGCCGGGCACGCGGTACGGCTTCGCGCTGGACGACTGCCCGGCGCTGCCGGACCCGCGCGCCCGGCGCCTGCCGGACGGGCCCGACGGGCTGGCCGCCGTCGTCGATCCGGCGACCCACGCCTGGCGCCACCCGTGGGCCGGGCGCGGGCTGCCGGGCGCGGTGCTCTACGAGCTGCACGTCGGCACGTTCACCCGCGAGGGCACCTTCGACGCCGCGGCCCGCCGGCTGGCGCACCTGGCCGAACTCGGCGTCAGCCACGTGCAGTTGATGCCGGTCTGCCCGTTCCCCGGCCGGCACGGCTGGGGATACGACGGGGTGGCGCCGTGGGCGGTGCACGAGCCGTACGGCGGCCCGGCCGGGCTGGCCCGGTTCGTGGACGAGGCGCACGGCCACGGCCTCGGCGTGGTGCTGGACGTGGTCCACAACCACCTCGGCCCGTCCGGCAACCGACTGCCGGAGTTCGGCCCCTACTTCACCGACCGGCACCACACCCCGTGGGGCTCGGCGGTCAACCTCGACGGCCCCGACGCGGCGGAGGTGCGGGCGTACTTCGTCGGTAGCGCCCTGGCGTTCCTCCGCGACCACCGGCTGGACGGGCTGCGCCTGGACGCCGTGCACGCGCTGCTCGACGAGAGCGAGCCGCACTTCCTGGCCGAGCTGTCCGCCGCGGTGGACGCGCTCGCCGCCGAACTGGGCCGGCCGCTCTTCCTGATCGCCGAGTCCGACGCGAACGACCCGATCACCACCACGCCCCGGGCGGAGGGCGGCCGGGGCCTGCACGCCCAGTGGAACGACGACTTCCACCACGCCCTGCACGCCGCGCTCACCGGCGAGTCCCAGGGCTACTACGTCGACTTCGGACGGGCGCCGATGGCCGCCCTGGCCAGGACGCTGACCGGCGCGTTCTTCCACGCGGGCGAGCATTCGACGTTCCGGGACCGGCCGCACGGCCGGCCGCTGGACCGCGCCGCGACCCCGACGGGCCGGTTCGTCGGCTACGCGCAGACGCACGACCAGATCGGCAACCGCGCCCTGGGCGACCGGCTGGCCGCGCTGGCCGGCCCCGAACGCGCCGCGCTGGCCGCCGTGCTGGTGCTGTGCGGGCCGTTCACGCCGATGCTGTTCATGGGCGAGGAGTGGGGCGCCGCCACTCCCTGGCAGTACTTCACGGACCATCAGGAGCCGGAGCTGGCCGAGGCGGTGCGGGCCGGCCGGCGCCACGAGTTCGCCGCCCACGGCTGGGCGGAGGGCGACATCCCCGACCCGCAGGACCCGGCCACCCGGGACCGCTCCTGCCTGGTCTGGCCGGCGGACCCGGCGGCGGAGTGGTTGCTGACCTGGCACCGCCGGCTGATCGCCGTCCGGCGCGAGCACCTGCCGCCCACGCTGCGCCTGTCCGACGTCGAGGTCCGGTTCGACGAACCCGACCGCTGGCTGGTCGCCGAGGTCGGCCCACTCACCCTGGCCCTCAACCTGGCGGACTCCCCCGCCGCCCTGCCGCTGCGCCGCACCCCCGCGACCCTCCTCGCCACCACCCACCGCTGCCCACCCCCGGACGCCGATGGCCGCCTCCGCCTCCCCCCGCGCGCGGCGGCGGTGCTGCGCGGGGTGGACTAGACTTGGTCCACTACGGGCGGAGGTGCCCCCTATGGACCGCATGGCACGGCAGTACAACGTGCACGAGGCGAAGACCCACCTGTCCCGCATCCTGGAGCAGGTGGAATCCGGGGACGAGGTGGTGATCAGCCGCGCGGGCCGACCGGTGGCCCGGCTCGTCCCGGTACACCGGGGCGCCCACCTCGCCAGCTACGGTTCGCTGCGCGGGCAGCTGGAGATTCCCGAGGACTTCGACGAGCTGCCCGACGACATCGCCGACGCCTTCGGGATGCGCTGATGCGGCTTCTGCTCGACACCCACGTGGTCCTGTGGTGGCTCACGTCCAGCCCCGACCTGCCGGAGCCGGTCCGCGAGGCGATCGGCGCCGAGGACCTGGCGTTCGTCAGCGTCGCCTCCGTCTGGGAGGCGGGGCTGAAGCAGTCCCTCGGCAAGCTCCCCGCTCCGCAGAACGTCGCCGCGCGTATCGCGGAGAGCGGCTTCCAGGTGGCGCCCATCACCGCGGCGCATGCGATCGAGGCCAGCGACCTGCCGTGGCACCATCGCGACCCGTTCGATCGGATCATCATCGCCCAGGCCCGGGTCGAGGGGCTGACCCTGGTCACCCAGGACCGTTTCATGGCGAAGTACGACGTGCCCCTGCTGTCCGTCTGACGGCTCGGCGCTCGCCCGTTCAGGACTCGACGGCCATGCGGACGCCCAGGGCGATCAGGACGGTGCCGGAGACCTGGTCGAGGCGGCGGCGGACGCCGGGGCGGGAGAGTGCGGCGCGCAGCCGGCCGACGCCCCAGACGTAGGTGGCGTAGTAGCCGATCTCGAAGACCGCCCAGATCGCGGCCAGCGCGACCATCGTCGGCAGTTCCGGCGCGCCCGGAGGCACGAACTGCGGGAGGAACGCCATCGCGAAGACGCCCACCTTGGGGTTGGCGAGGTTGAGCAGCAGCCCGGCCCGGTAGCTGCGCCAGCCGGAGTGCCGCTCCGGCCGTTCGGCCGTGGCCAGCGTCACCTCGGTGCCGTGCCGGCGCGCCGCCCGCAGGGCCTGGACGCCGAAGCCGAGCAGCACCACCGCGCCGAGCACCCGCATCACGTCGTAGGCCATCTCGGACGCGGCGAGCAGCGCGGTCAGCCCGAACGCGGCGAAGACGCCCCACAGGAAGACGCCGCTCTCGTTGCCCAGCACGGTGAGCATGCCCGAGCGGCGGCTGTGCAGGGAGTTGCGGATGATCAGGATGGTGCTCGGCCCCGGCGAGGCGGCGATCAGCAGGCAGGCGACGAGGAACGCCGGCAGATGGCTCAGCATGGCGCCATCCTGCGCGCGGGCGCGCGCCCGCACCACTCGTTTTCCGGCGCGCGCCCCGCCCGGGCCCTCGACGGCCGTCGGCCTCGTCGGAAGCCGAACGGCCGGCTGGGCACCCGGTACCTGCTGGCCATCAGGCCCTTCGCGCCCTCGCCGGGGCCGGGCCGCGGTCTACGGGGCCGTCGTCCGGGTGGCGGGCGCGGAGGGATCGGCGGGCGAGGGGGCCAGTCCGGTCTCCCGCAGCACCCGGTCCACCGTGTCGACCAGGGTGCTCGACTCGGGAAGGACGGTCTCGACGCCGCCGGTCAGCAGGTCGAGCGGCTGGTACCAGTCCCGCATCTCCGCCTCGCCGTACTCGGCCGCCTGCGGCTTGGTGGCGTGGCGTCGCAGCGTCTCGTCGAACGACACGTCGAGGTAGTAGTGGTGGGTCCGCCCCCGGTGGTCTCGGCGCAGCGCCTCGAGCATGGCCCCGTAGTGCGCCGCGTAGAGGATTCCCTCCACGACGACGTGGTAGCCGCGGTCGAGTGCGTAGCGGGCGACGGTCGCGATGAGTCCGATGTTCGCGCCGTCGGGGACGTCCCGTTCGCGGAGCACCACCCGCCGCAGGTTGTCCTGGCCCACCAGCGCCATGCCGCGTCCGTACCGTTCGCGCACCCGGGCGGCGACGGTGGACTTGCCCGAGGCGGAGTTGCCGCGGAGCACGATCAGTCGAGTCGTTGCCGAACCCACCACCGAACTCGCTGCCATGCGCGCGACCCTACCGCCCGTCTCGGGCCCATCCGGCCGCGGCGAGGATCGCCTCGGCGGTCTCCTCGACGGTGCGCGCGTCGGTTTCCACGCGCAGGTCGCCGAGGGCGGCCCGGTCCAGGGCCGCGGCGTCCGCCGCCGCCAGCTCGGCGACGCGCCGCAGGTCGGCCGTGGGCCGCCCGAGCAGCGGGTCGCCCGGTTGGGCCCAGCTCCCCTCGCCGCGCCCGCGCAGCAGGATCCGGTGGGTGAGCTGGTCGGGCCCGGCGTGCAGCCGGCACACCGTGACGGTCGCCGCGGGCAGCGCGGCGGTGTACGTCGCGACCGCCGCCGCGTCCTCGGCCGGGCCGACCATGACGAGGCACTCGGCCCCGGCCGCCCGCGAAGTCCGCCACAGGGCCGCCGCGTTGCGGGCCTTCAGCCGGTGGCGGCCGGGATCGCCGGCCGCGGCGGGTGCGCGGAAGCCCAGCTGGTCGAGGTCGACGTACGCCGCGGTGCGGCCGGCACGCAGCAGCCGCAGGTAGGCGGCGAAGCCGGCTGTCGACTTGCCGACTCCCGTCGGCCCGCACAGCCACAGGACCGGCCCGTCGGCGTCGGACCCCGCCGACGCGGTCGGTGCCGCCGGCGCGGGCGGACCGGTGAGGGCGGGCCAGCCGCCCGTGCGCTCCCGTACCAGCCGTGCCACCTCGGCCACCGGCAGCCCGCTCGTGTCCACGCCCGCCTCGGCGAGGCCGGCCGCGTCCAGAACCTCGGCGTCGCGCAACCCGTCCGACAGCAGGTCGAGGCCGCCCTGGCGCCCGGCGAGCCGGCGCCGGAGCTCGTCGGGCCCGGTGCGGAGGCGACACAGCGTCAGCGCCGCCCACGACAACGTCCCCGGCGGCACGCCGCGGGCGGTGTCGACGACGCCGGAGACCACGACGCAACGGGCCCCGGTCGCCACGAACCCGGCGACCACGGCGTCGAGGTTCCGCGCCTGCATCCGGTGCCGGCCGGGGTCCGAGGCGGGCTCGGGGTAGTGGATGCCCAGCTGGTCGATGTCGACATAGGCGGTCTCGACGCCGGCCCGGACGAGGTCCTGGTAGATCGCCCAGGCGACCGTCGTCTTCCCGACTCCCGGCGGGCCGTACAGCCACAGCACGGGCGTCGCCACGCGGCTCACCGGCGCGCCCCCGCGTTCCGCGGGGCGGGCCGGGTAGAGGGGCGCGACGGACACGGCAGGCGGTCGAGGAAGGCCATGGCCCGGATTCTCGGGGCCGCCCCCATCCGGCGTCGACGGGTTTTCCGGCGACGCCCGGCTGACCCGGGCCGGGGCCGGGCTCGACGTGGTGGTGGCCGTGATGCCGAGCGGGCAGGGATCCCCGCCGGACGACGACGCGCGGGCCCGTGGCCCCGGGCCGCCCGGATGCCGGTGACGACACCGGATCAGGCACCAGTCGTCGGGCGGACGTGGCGGCGAAGCGGCTCCTCCGCGACGGCGCGGCAGCCCCGTGCCGCCGGGTCCAGCCCGTGCGCCCACATCCCACTCGGGCCCCGGCCACGCAGCGGCGCGCTCCCGGACACCGCCCGCGCTCGTGACGACGCCCGATCAGGCACCAGCCGCCGCGCGGACGACGGCGGCGAAGCGGTCGGCCACGGTGCGCCAAGCCACGACGGCGGCCGACTCGTCCGCGACGGCGCGGCGGTGCAGCGCCGCCGGGTCCAGGCCGTGCGCCCGGACCCGGCTCGGGTCCCAGCCGCGCACCCGGTCGGCGGCCACCTCGGGATGGAACTGCACGCCCCAGGCCGCGCGTCCGACGCGGAACGCCTGGTACCGGCAGGCCGCCGTCTCGGCCAGCCACGTGGCGCCGGGCGGCAGCGCGGTGATCGCGTCCACGTGCCGCTCGATCGCCGGGGCCGGCGACACCAGGTCGCGGAACAGGGGGTCCCCGGCGGCCTCGGGCCGCAGGGTGATCGGCGTGCTGCCGATTTCCGGCCGTCCGGTGTTCGCGGCGACCGAGCCGCCGGCGACCTGGGCGAGCAGCTGCCCGCCGAGGCAGATGCCGAAGACGGGCACGTCCGCCCGCAGCGCCGCCGCCACGAGCGCCCGGGTGGCCGGGAGCCACGGGGCCCGCGCGTCGTCGTCCGGCATGAACCCACCGCCCAGCACCACGACCGCGTCGCGGCCCGCCGGATCCTCGGGCACGGTGTCCCCGTCGAACCCGCGCACCACGTCGAGCGCGACCCCGGCCGCGGCCAGCCAGTCGCCGAACCGTCCGGCGTCGCCGCGCGGGGTGTGCTGCACGACCACCGCCCGCGCCGGCTCGTCGTTTCGCACCCGTCTCTCCCTCCACCCGATCTCTACGACGGGTCGGCCGGCGGGCCGCCACCGCCCGGGGTGATCAGCCCCGACTCGTACGCCAGGATGACCGCCTGGACGCGGTCGCGCAGGCCGAGCTTCGACAGGATGCGCCCGACGTGCGTCTTGACGGTGGTCGGGCTGAGGAACAGGCGGTCGGCGAGTTCGGCGTTGCTGAGTCCCGTGGCGAGCAGGCGGAGCACCTCCAGCTCGCGCGGCGTCAGGTCGACCAGCTCGCGCCGCGGGGCGGCGGGTTCGTCGCGGTGCGCGAAGCGCTCCACGAGGCGGCGGGTGATGGTGGGCGCGAGCAGGGCGTCGCCGGCCCGCACCAGGCGCACGGCGGCCACCAGGTGTTCGGGCGTGACGTCCTTGAGCAGGAAGCCGCTGGCGCCGGCGGTGAGCGCGGCGTAGACGTAGTGGTCGAGGTCGTAGGTGGTCAGGATGATGACCCGGGTGCCGTCCGGGCCACCGGCCGCGCCGCCCTCGGCGAGGAGCCGCCGGGTGGCCTCGATGCCGTCCATCCCCGGCATCCGGATGTCCATCAGCACGACGTCGGGCCGGGTGCGGCGCACCGCCGCGACCGCCTCGGCGCCGTCTGCCGCCTCGGCCGCCACCTCGATGCCGTCCGCGGCCAGGATCATCCCGAATCCCGTGCGCACGAGGGCCTGGTCGTCCGCGATGACGGCGCGCAGCGGTGGTCCGCTCACGGCTTCTCCACGCCCTCGCCCGTATCCGGTCCGGGGACGCCGTCGTCCTCGTCCGTGCTCCGTCCCGTACCGCCGGCGGGCCACGGCACCCGCGCGGTGGTCCGGTAGCCGCCGCTGAGGGTCGGGGTGGCGGTCAGCTCGCCGCCGTAGACGGCCAGTCGCTCGCGGAGCCCGAGCAGCCCGCGGCCGTTGCCGTCGGCCGGTGGGGCGTCGCGCCGGCCGCCGGTGTCGGTGACCTCGATCTCCAGCACGTCCCCGGCCTGGCCGATGGTGACGGCGGCACGCGCGCCGGGCGCGTGCTTGATGGTGTTGGTCAGCGCCTCCTGAACGACGCGGTAGGCCGTGAGGTCGACGCCGGGGGGCAGCGGTTCCGCGGGCAGCGACACCGCGGCCCGCACCGGCGTTCCGGCCGCGCGCACCCGTTCGATCAGGGCGTCGAGCCGGTCGAGTCCGGGCTGGGGCTCCAGACCGTCGGGCCGCTCGTGGTCCGGCGCGGCCAGCAGCCCCATCACGTGCCGCAGTTCGGCCATCGCGGCCCGGCCTCCGGCCTCGACGGCCAGCAGCGCCTCCTTCGAGCGCTCGGGCGCCGTGTCCATCACCTTGCGCGCCGCGCCCGCCTGGATCACCATCACGCTCACATTGTGGGTGACCACGTCGTGCAGTTCGGCGGCGATCCGGGAGCGTTCCTCGGCGACGGCCCGGCGGGTGGCCTCCTCCTGGGCGTGTTGCAGCCGCGCGTACCTGTCCCGGCTCGCGGCCAACTGCCGCCGCCAGAACCGGGCCAGTGCGGCCAGTCCGCCGGCGACCAGCAGCACCATGCCCGGGCTCGACCAGCCGGGAAGCGTCGGCGCCGATTCCTCGAACGCGGCGCCGGCCAGCACCGAGCCGACGACCAGCAGCGCCACCGCCGCCACCCGGTGACGGCTGTGCTCGACGGCCGAGTAGGCGCCGATGACGCAGGTCAGCACGTTGATCCAGGACGCGCCGTCCCCGGCGAGGGCCACCGTGGCGACCAGCACCACGGCGAACGCGGCCAGCGGATACCGGCGCCGGGCGAGCAGCGGCAGCGCCGACAGCACCACGAGCGACCAGGACGGGTGCGGAGGCTCCTCCCGAACGGCGTCCGATACCCACGGGTCATCGGGTCCGGGCGGGGGCACGGGCTCGGGCCGCGGCTCGGGCGCGGAACGGTCCTGGAGCACGACGCTGCTGTCGGGGTAACGCGCCGCCACGATCAGCGCGATGACGGTCAGCACGACGGCGAGTGCCAGATCGGCGCGCAGCGCCCCGCGCGACAGCGGGGCCGGCCGCGGCTCCGGGCGGAGCGCGGCCCGCAGGTCCTGACGCCGGCCGGGCCGGTCCTCCGTGTCCACCGGCCCATTGTGCTGCCCGCCCTGCCGGGCCGCATCAGCCTGTGCGAGCAGGGGGTTGTCCTTCCGGAGTACGTCGCCGGGAGGAGACCGCGGCGGGATCCTCCGCGCGGACGGCCGGATGTCGGTGCCGTGGCCGACGCGCCCGTGCGCCGCCCGCCCCTACGTTCCTGGGGCCGGCACCACCAGCAACTCCCCGCGACCGTGAGGACGGACGACTCCCATGACCCCCGTGATCGAACTGGCGAACGTGGCCAAGCGCTACACCAGCTCAGGAGCGCCCGTGCTCGGGCCGCTCGACCTAGCCGTCGCCCCGGGCGAGGCGCTCGCCGTGACCGGCCCCTCCGGCAGCGGCAAGTCCACGCTGCTGAACCTCGTCGCCGGCCTGGACCGGCCGACCGAGGGCTCCGTGACCGTGTCCGGCGAGCGGCTCGACCGGCTGAGCGAGCACGCGCTGGCCCGGTTCCGGCGCGAACACATCGGGATGGTCTTCCAGTTCTTCAACCTGCTGGACGACCTCACGGTCCTGGACAACATCCAGCTCCCCGCCCAGCTGACCGGGACGGCGCGGCGGACGGCGGCGACCCGCGCCGCCGAGCTGATGGAGGCGCTGGGCATCCAGAAGCACGCCCGCGCCTATCCGGGACGGCTCTCGGGCGGCGAACGCCAACGAGTCGCGGTGGCCCGGGCGCTGGTCAACCGGCCCGCGCTGCTGCTCGCCGACGAGCCGACCGGCGCCCTGGACACCGCCTCGGGCGAGGACGTGCGGGAGTTGCTGGTGGAGCTGCACCGCGGCGGGCAGACCCTGGTCCTGGTCACCCACGACCTGGCGCTGGCGACGGCGTGCGCGAGCCGCACCATCCATCTGGTCGACGGGCAGCCGACCCGCGACGCACGCGCGGCGGTCGTCCGATGACCGGCTTCGGCACCGGTGCGCTGGGCCGGGTGGTGCGCTCCGGGGTGGGCCGGCGCCGGGTGCAGACGCTCGTCATCGCGCTGGCCACGGCGATGGCCGTGGCCGCGGCCGTGGTCGCCGGATCGCTCGTGGTCGCCGCGAACGCGCCGTTCGACCACGCCTTCGCGGCGCAGCAGGGCGCGCATCTGACCGCGGAGTTCGACGCGGACAGGGTGAGCGCGGAGCGGTTGGAGGCCACCGGCGGGCTGGACGGCGTCACCGCGACCGCGGGCCCGTTCCCGGCCACGACGATCAGTCCGGTGGACGCCGCCGACCGGCCGCTGCCGCCGATGAACGTGGTCGGGCGTTCCGAGCAGCACGCCGACGTGGACGACCTGGACCTGAGGTCGGGACGGTGGCCGACGGGGCCGGGCGAGATCGTACTGTCCGCCTCGTTCGAGGGGCCCGCCATCGAGGTCGGCGCCACCCTGCGTGCCTCGGAGGCCGCGGACAGCCCCATCCTGACGATCGTCGGCATCGCCGTCTCGGCCAGCGAGACGGCCGACGTCTGGGCGACCCCCGACCAGGTCGAGGCACTGGCCTCGGCGGACACTCCGGTCACCACGCAGATGCTGTACCGCTTCGACTCCGCGGGGACGCGGGGCGAGATGGCGGACCGCAGGCGGGAGGTCGCCGCCGCCGTGCCGGACGGGGCGCTGCTGGGCGGCCAGTCCTGGCTGGACACCAAGCGCGCGGCCGACCAGGGCGCCGCGGTGACGATCCCGTTCCTGGTCGCGTTCGGCGTGCTCGGCATCACGATGTCCGTGATCATCGTCAGCAGCGTGGTCAGCGGCTCGGTCGGCACGGGCCTGCGCCGGATCGGCATCCTCAAGGCCATCGGGTTCACGCCGCGGGAGGTCGTGGGCGCCTACGTGGTCCAGGCGCTGATCCCGGCCGCCGCCGGCATCGCGGTGGGCGTGGTGCTGGGCAACCTGATGGCGGTGCCGCTGCTGGAGGACACCGAGCAGGCGTACGGCAGCACCTCGCTCACGGTGGCCTGGTGGGTGGACGTCGTGGTGCCGGCCGCCGCGCTGCTCGTCGTCGGGATCGCCGCGCTGGTGCCGGCGCTGCGGGCCGGACGGCTGCGCACGGTCGAGGCGATCGCGGTCGGCCGCGCGCCGCGCACCGGACGCGGCCAGTGGGCGCACCGGGTCACGGGACGGCTGCCGCTGCCCCGGCCGGTGACCTACGGCCTCGCGGCGCCGTTCGCGCATCCGATCCGCACGCTCGCGATGCTGCTCGCGGTGGCCTTCGGCACGGTCACCGCGACCTTCGCCGTGGGGCTGGCCACGTCGCTGAGCGAGGTCGGCAAGGCGCAGGACCCCGAGGACCGCGCCGAGGTCACCGTCACCACCACCATGCCGCGAGGGCCCGCGCCGGGTGGCGAGCTGGGCGGGGCTCCCCCGCCGGGCGAGGCCGGCGCCGTGCCCGGCGGTCCCTCGGACGCCGAACGGGCCGATCCGGCCGAGGTACGCGCCGCGATCGAGGCCCAGGAGGGCACCGCCTCGTACTACGGCCTGGGCCACGGCGACGTCACCGTGTCCGGGGTGTCCGGCAGGATCCAGGCCAGCTTCTACCAGGGCGACACGGGTTCCGGCAGCTACGAGATGATCGACGGCCACTGGATCGACGGACCGGGGCAGATCGTGGTGCCCACGGGCTTCCTGGAGCGGACCGGCAGCGAGATCGGCGACCGGGTTGAGGTGACGTACGAGGGCGAGACCCGGACCCTGGAGATCGTCGGCGAGGCCTTCCACACCTCGGACGACGGCCTGGCCCTGCACACCGAGGTCGCCAGCTTCGACGCCGCCCGTCCCGACGCCTTCCTCGTGGACGTGGAAACGGACGTCTCCGCCGACGAGTACGCGGAACAACTCGCCGCGGCGGTCCAGCCGCTGGGCGGCGACGCCATGGCCAACTCCGCCTCGGAGGCGGAGACCATGATCATCATTCTCCAGGCGATGGCGACGCTGCTCACCCTCATGCTGGTCTCGGTGGCGGGTCTCGGCGTGCTCAACTCGGTCGTCCTCGACACCCGGGAACGCGTCCACGACCTCGGCGTCTGCAAGGCGCTCGGCATGACGCCCCGGCAGACCGTGACCCTGGTGCTCGCGTCGGTGGCCGGGATCGGCGTGCTGGGCGGCCTGGTCGGCGTGCCCGCCGGGTACGCGTTGCACGGCTACGTGCTGCCGGTGATGGGCCGCGCCGCGGGCACGAACCTGCCGCCGAGCATCCTCGACGTCTACCCGACGCCGTGGCTGGTCCTGCTCGCCCTCGCGGGCGTCCTGATCGCCGTGCTGGGCGCGCTGTTGCCCGCCGGCTGGGCGGCCAGGGCCCGCACCGCGACGGCCCTGCGCACGGAGTAGCCCGAGGGACCCCTGGCCCGGGCTGTGAAGCCTGGGCCAGGGGCTTAGCGTGGGGGGATGGGCGCGATCACCGAGGGGGGACGATGACCGGCCTCGGCGCCCGGCTCCTCCGCCTCCGGCGCCCGGGCCGCTCCCCGGCCCCGGCCCCGGCCACCCACTTCGACCGCCGGCTGATCCTGCCGATGCTGTTCGGCTCGGTGCTCAACCCGGTGAACTCCTCGATGCTCGCCGTCGCGCTCGTCCCCATCGGCGTGGCCTTCGGCGCGCCGCCGTCCCGGACGGTGTGGCTGGTCTCGGCGCTGTACCTGGCGACGGCGGTGGGCCAGCCGGTGCTGGGCCGGCTGGTCGACCGGTACGGGCCCCGGCGGGTGTACCTCGCGGGCACGTCGCTGGTGGGTCTGGCGGGCCTGTTGGGCGCGGTCGCCCCTTCCCTGGAGGTGCTGATCGCCGCCCGGGTGCTGCTCGGCTTCGGCACGTGCGCGGCCTATCCGGCGTCGATGTACCTCATCCGCGCCGAGGCCCGGCGCACCGGCCGCGACAGCCCGGGCGGCGTGCTCGCGGCGCTCTCCGTCGCCAACCAGACCGTGTCCGTCGTCGGCCCCACGCTCGGCGGCCTGCTGATCGATGTGGGCGGCTGGCGCGCCATCTTCACCGTCAACGTCCCGCTGTCCCTCGCCTGCCTCGTCCTCGGCGCGCTGCGCCTGCCGAGGGGAACGCCGCTGGCGGACGACGCCGGCAAGGGCGCCGACGGCACCGACGCCGACGTGCGGCGGCCCGCCGGCCTGGACCTGGCGGGCATGGCGCTGTTCGCGGCCCTGCTCACGACGCTGCTGCTGTTCGTGATGACCCCGCGCGCCGACCTCTGGTACCTCCCGGCGCTCGGCGTGGCGGCGGGCGCGGGCCTGGTGGCGCGGGAGTCGCGGATCGCGGAGCCGTTCCTCGACCTGCGGGTGCTGGGCGGCAACCTGCCGCTGCTGGCCACGTTCCTGCGGCAGGTGCTGACGTACACCACCTCCTACGCGTTCCTCTACGGCGAGACCCAGTGGCTGGAGGACGGACGAGGGCTCAGCCCGTCCGGGGCCGGGCTGGTGCTGCTGCCGATGTTCCTGTCCGCGATCACCGCCACGGCCCTCAGCGCCCGGCGCCGGGCGGTGCGCGGCAGTCTGGTGCTGGGCGCCTCGGGCCAGCTCGTCGGCTGCGTGCTGCTGTTGCTGGTCCACGCGGAGAGCCCGATCTGGCTGCTGGTCACCATCGCGCTGATCGTCGGCGCGCCCCAGGGCCTCAACGGGCTCGCCAACCAGAACGCGCTGTACTTCCAGGCCGATCCGGCCCGGATGGGCTCCTCGGCCGGCCTGCTCCGGACGTTCACCTACCTCGGGGCGATGGCGGCGGCCGCCGCCACGGCCGGGTTCTTCGGCCACCGTGCCGACACCGCGGGCCTGCACGAACTGGCGATCTTCCTGATCGCCGTGGCCACCCTGCTGCTCGCCGTGGTCCTCCTCGACCGCTCCCTCGGCCGCATCGGCCGCGACGGCGCGAGCGGAGCCGACGTCAGGTCCTGACCAGGCAGAAGGGGTGTCCGGCCGGGTCGGTGAGGACTCGCCACCGGTCGCCGCCCGGCTGGTGGTCAGGCCGGTCCGCGCCCAGTTCCAGCAGTCGGGTCTCGGCCTCGGCCAGGTCGTCGACCGCGAAGTCGAGGTGGAGCTGCTGGGGGACGGTCCCGTCGGGCCAGCGCGGGGCCCGGTGGTCGTCGACGCGTTGGAAGCCGAGGACGAGCCCGTCCGCCCGGCGGACGGCGGCGAAGTCGGCGTTCGACTCCGGATCGGGTTCGAGGCCCGTGGCCTGCTGGTAGAACGCCGCCAGCGCCACCGGGTCCGGGCAGTCGAGGGTGATCGCGGTCAACGTCATGCGCGGCGGCACGGAACCTCCTGGCCGGTCGGCCGGACCGCGGACGGGAGCCGTGATCCGGGTGCGCACGGTAGTGCGGCGCCGGGGCGCCGGGCAAGCGGCGGCGAGCCGGGCGCCCGGTGTCGTCCGCGCGCCCGGGTCGACGGCTACCGGAAGGCCGCCACGTTGCGGGCGGCCCAGTCGGCGAAGGGCCGGGCCGGGCGGCGGAGGACGTGCTCCACGTCGGGGCTGACGGCCTGCTCGGCCGGCAGCGGGACGCCGAGGATGTCCAGGGTGCCGTCGATCACCTCCTCGGGCATGAACCGCGCCATGTGGTCGCGGGCCGCCGCGCGGGACAGTTCGACGAAGGCGACGTCCTCGCCCAGGGCCCGGGAGATCGCCTCGGCCTGCCGGCGCGGGCTGACCGCCTCGGGGCCGGTCAGCTCGTACGTGCGGCCCGCGTGGGCCTCCTCGCGCAGCGCGGCCGCGGCGACCTCGGCGATGTCCGCCGGGTCGACGACCGGCAGGGCCACCTCGCCGAACGGGGCGAGGACCGCGCGCCCGGTGCGGACCGACTCCGCCCAGGCGAAGGCGTTGGAGGCGAATCCGCCCGGGCGCAGGATCGTGAACCCGATCCCGGACGCCCGCACGGCGTCCTCGAACTCGCGCAGTCGGGCGTGCGAGGGGGCGTGCGGACGGGTGGAGTTGATCTGGGAGGAGAGCAGGACGACGCGCTTGACCCCGGCGTGCACCGCCGCGTCGAGCAGCGCGTGCGGGCTCTCGCCGTGGCCGTTGAGCTCGCCGCCCAGCAGGACGAAGAAGGAGTCGGCGCCGGCCAGCACCGGCCGCATGGTCGCGGAGTCCCCGAGGTCGGCCCTGGCGTGCCGGACGCCGGCCGGCAGCTCCGGCGACCGCGGTCGCCGCGAGACGGCCACCACCTCCTCCCCCGCCTCGGCCAGCAGCGGCACCAACGTCCGCCCGATGTTTCCGGTCGCGCCCGTCACCACGATCATGGCGATCTCCTGAAGTTAGTTAGTTGGCTGACTCACTCGCTCGCCGCGACCCTAGCACGGCCCTTCGGCCGATACCTATAGTTAGTTGGGTGACCAACTCAACGAAGCCCCGGGCACGGGCGGCCGACAAGCGCCGACGACTCGTCACCGAGGCGACCCGGGTGCTGCACGAGCAGGGCGTCGAACGCACCACGCTCGCCGACATCGCGCGGGCGGCCGACGTCCCCCTCGGGAACGTCTACTACTACTTCAAGACCAAGGACGAGCTGGTGCTGGCCGCCCTCGCCGAGCACAGCGCGCACCTGGACGCACTCACGAGTCGGCTGGACGAGCTGCCGGAGCCGCGGGACCGCCTCAGGGCGCTGGTCGAGGCCTGGGTCGGCCAGCGCGACGTCGCCGCCCGGCACGGCTGCCCCACCGGCACCCTGGCCGTCGAGCTCGACAAGCGCGCCGACGGGACCCTCGACGCGGCGGTCGGCGCGGTGGTCCGGCGGCTGCTGGACTGGACCGGACAGCAGTTCCGGGCCCTGGGCCTGCCCGACCCGGACGGCCTCGCCGTCACCTTCGTCGGCGCCTACCAGGGCATGTCGCTCCTGGCCAACGCCCTGCGCGACCCGGACGTCATGGCGCGCGAGGGAGCCCGGCTCATCGGCTGGCTGGACTCCCTGAGCGCCCCCGGCCGGACCGCCTGACGCGTCGCCGGATCAGCTCTCCTGCAGGCGGACGGCGATGGAGTTGATGCAGTAGCGCAGGTCGGTGGGGGTGCCGTAGCCCTCGCCCTCGAAGACGTGGCCGAGGTGTGAGCCGCAGGTGGCGCAGCGGACCTCGGTGCGCGGGCGACCGGGCAGCGAGTCGTCGGGGCGGGTCTCCACCGCGTCGGTGTCGGCCGGATCGTAGAAGGACGGCCAGCCGCAGTGCGAGTCGAACTTGGTCTCCGAACGGAACAGCTCGGCGCCACAGGCCCGGCAGTTGTACACCCCCACCGTCTTGGTGTCCGTGTACTCGCCGGTGAAGGCCCGCTCCGTGCCGGCCCGGCGGAGCACCTGGTACTCCTCCTCGGACAGCTGTGCGCGCCACTCCTCGTCGGACTTCTCCACCTGGTAACCCATCGGGTGATCCCTTTCGTGCTGCCGTGTTACGCCCGCTCGGCCAGGCGGGCGAGGATACGCGGGCCGAGCTCGGTGACGTCGCCCGCGCCCATGGTGAGAACGAGATCACCCGGCTTGGCCATTCCCACGACGCGCTCCACCGCCGCCTCGCGGTCCGGCTCCGGATGCGTCTCCGCGCCGGCGGCCCGCGCCCCGGCGGTGACCAGCTCGCTGGTGACGCCCGGGATGGGGTCCTCGCGGGCCGGATAGATCGCCAGCACCACCGAGGCGTCGGCGAGCGCCAGCGCCTCGCCCATCTCGGTGCCCAGCTCCCGGGTGCGGCTGAAGAGGTGCGGCTGGAAGAGCACCAGGATGCGGCGCCCGTCCGGATCCTCGGCGCCGCCGCGCACCGCGTCGCGCACGGCCTGCACGTCGGCGGTCATCTCGGTGGGGTGGTGGGCGTAGGTGTCGATGACCCGCACCCCGTCGGCCTCGCCGCGCAGCTGGAGGCGGCGCTGCGCCCCCGTGTACCTGCCGAGCGCCCGGGCCAGGTCCGCCGACGGGACGCCGGCGGCGGTGCCGGCGGCGAGCGCGGCCACCGCGTTGTGCGCGTAGTGCCGCCCCGGCACGGAGACCGGGATGATCAGGCGGCGCCCGTCGAGCTCGACGACGACCTCGCTGGACAGTCCGGTGGGGGTGACGCTGAGGACCCGGACGTCGGCGTCCGCCGCCTCGCCGTACGTGACGATGCGCAGGTCCTCGCGGTCGTGCAGCCGGGCGGTGAGCTTGCGGGCGCCCTCGTGGTCCGCGTTGATGACGAGGGTGCCGCCGGGCTGGACCCGGTCCACGAAGGCCTCGAACGACTCGTGGATCTCGTCGATCGAGGCGTAGTTGGCGTGGTGGTCCAGCTCCACGTTGAGGATGATCGCGACCTCGGGCGCGTACCGGTGGAAGCTGCGGTCGCTCTCGTCGGCCTCGGCGACGAACAGCTCGCCCTCCCCGTGCTCGGCGTTCGAGATCGGCACGTCGAGGTCGCCGCCGATGGCGTACGACGGGGAGAGGTCCAGGGTGCGCAGGGCGACGGCGAGCATCGAGGTGGTGGTCGTCTTGCCGTGGGTGCCCGCGACGGCGATGGTGCGGCGCCCGGCGAGCAGCGCCGCCAGCGCGTCCGAGCGGTGCAGGATGGGCAGGCCGCGGGTGCGGGCGGCGGCCAGCTCCGGATTGCTGTCCCGAATGGCGCTGGAGACCACCACGCAGCTGGCATCCTCGTCGAGGTGCGCGGCGTCGTGGCCGACGTGCACGGTGGCCCCGAGGGCGCGCAGCGCGGTGACGGTGGTCGACTCGCGGAAGTCGCTGCCGGACACCCGGGCGCCGCGCTGGGTGAGGATCTTGGCGATGCCCGACATCCCCGCGCCGCCGATGCCGACGAAGTGGGGGCGTTCCATCGCGGTCGGGACCGCCGATGCCATCCAGTGCTCCTTGACGCGTGGTTCCTGGGTTCCTGGGACGCGCGCGGCGGCGCTCGCGCCCCCGTGCCCGACGATTGTCGCATCTCCGGGGGTCGCGACGCCCGGGCGCTGGGCGGCGCCGGCGCGCCCCCGGCCGCCGCGCGGCCGGCCGGCGGGCCTCGGTCCGGCGTGCCTCAGTCGGCGTGCGCGAAGAGCTTGAGCACCGGGACGCCGACCTTGTGCCGGGCCCGCGCCGCCCAGTCGCGGTGGAAGAGCTCCTCCACGTAGTGCGGCGCGGTCAGCACGATCACCTCGTCGGCGTCGGTCTGCCGCACCACCGAGGAGAGCCGGTCCAGCGGATGGTCCCCGACGAGCTGGCCGACCGCGTGCGCGCCGGCGGCGCGCAGCGCGAACACGGAATGGTCGAGGGCGCGCTGGGCGGGGCCGCGCGCGTCGTCGCCCTCCGGCTCGTCCGCCTCGCGGACGGCGTCGCCGAACTCGCCGAGCGCCACGTCGTCCAGCGCGCGGAGCAGCCGGTCCTGGTCGCCGCGCGGCTGCATCAGCACGACGAAGGACAGCTCCTCCTCGCCGTGCAGCGTGGTGACGAGCTCGACGTCGCTGGGCACCAGGGGTCTTTCGATCATGAGGACAGTCGTGATCACGGTGAGCGCCCTTCGTTCCGGCCGGTCGGGGCGTGGTGGTGCGTGCAGTCTCCGCACAACAGGATAAATGGAACGAGGCATTCCGCGGATTGTCAGACTCTCCAGACCGCCGGATTCACCCCCACGAATCCCGAACGACGTAACGCCCGAACAGATATCCGGACTCCGTGAGCAGGTCGGTGAGCTCCAGCTCCCGCGGCGCGGGAAGCTCGGGGCCGTCCATCACCCGGGCGACCGTGCCGGCCACCATCCGGGGGGTGATGGTCAGGCAGAGCTCGTCCAGGGCGCCGCCCGCCGCGAGTTGGGCCAGCAGCCGGGGCCCGCCCTCGCAGAGCAGCCGGGTGTGGCCACGCGCGGCCAACTCGGGCTTGATCCGCGCCGGGTCCACGGCGCCGCCGGGCCCGGCGACCAACACCGTGGCACCGGCCGCCGCGGCGGCGGCCACCCCGCTCGGCGGGGCGTCCGCGCCGGTCAGCACGAGCGTGGGCACCAACGGGTCGGTGAACAGCGGCAGGTCGAAGTCCAGGTCCAGGCTCGCGCTGACCACGGCGATGGCCGGCGCGGGCGCCTGGCCGGCGGCGGCCCGGCGCCCGGCGAACTCGGCCCGGCCGCGGGCCGGCCTGTACTCCTCCTTGCGCACCGTCTCGGCGCCGACCAGCACGACGTCCGCCAGCGCCCGCAGCACGCCGAACACGAGCTTGTCGGGCGGCCCGGAGAGCGGCTCGGAGCGCCCGTCGAAACGGCTGGCGCCGTCCACCGAGCCCACCATGTTGGCGCGCAACCAGGCGCCGTCCGGCCAGTCGCCCGCCGGATAGGCGTAGGCGTCGGCCACCTCCTGCGGCGTCCACTCGTGGTCGGCCGGATCTGCGGGAGCGGGAATCAGGCGTCGCATGGCGCGCAGTGTGACACGACCGGCTTGCCGCCGGTCCGGGCGGATGCCCACCGCCACCCCACGGCCGCGCCCCTCGCGGCCGTGGGACGGCCCGGCCGGTGTGTGGGCCGGGCCCGTCGAGGACACGACGGGAGCCGAACCCGAGTCCGGTGCGGCGGTTAGCGTGACCGACGGAACGGAACAGCGACCCCGCCGGGTCGGGCTGGCCGGAACAGCGCCCGTGCTGAATGTCCGCCGGACCGGCAACGGGGGCCCCGCCGGGCGGCCGGGCTCGCTTCGCCACGCACGGCCGGCGAGCCCGGCCGAGGTTCCCTCCCGGGCCCGGGCACGACGCCGGCAGCGAACCCACGAACCAGGACCCGAGGTTCCTCCCCCAAGCCGGCCACGGTGCCGAACCGAGACCGGCGCGCTCGTCCGCGGTCACCGACCCAGACACAGCGACCGGGCGCGAACCCCCGAGCCGGCCCAGCCTGCCGCGCTGGCCCCGGGCACAGCGCCGGACGTGGCCTGCGGGCCAGGCCAAGCTTCCTTCGCCGGACCAGGCACGGCACCGGGCGAGACCGGCGGACTTGCCCGGCATCCGCGGGCAGCCGACGCGGCCCACGATCCCCGGAAGGGGGTCAGCGCCGAGACGGCGGCAACGGACCGGGCTCGGGTCCTGGGGAAGTCGACACCGACCCGGACAGCGGACGCGGCTCACGATCCCGGGAAGGGGTCAGCGGCGGGTGGCGGCGCGGCAGGCGATGGTGGTGGAGGCGGCGGCGAGCAGGGCCGCGAGGGCGCAGGGCCATACCGGCCAGTGCACCTCGCCCTCCTGCGAGCCGGTGATCAGGCTGCTGACCGCGGCGTTCGCGGGCGACGCGCTCGCCGCCAGCAGCAGCACCGCGGCCAGGCTGGTGCCGGCGATCGACCAGCCCGGGCTGCGCAGCAGCGGCCGGTTGCCGAGCGCGCCGAGCGCCGTGCCGAGGAAGGCGCAGGTCAGCATCGCCAGCAGGCCGGAGCCGGCGGCCGGCAGCGACGGGATGACCGTGCTGCGGTCCGAGGCCAGTTCGGCGCTGGCCCAGGTCACCGCCGCCGTGCCGGCCGTGCCGAGCAGCACCGCGGCGGTCAGCGCCGTGAGCACGCCGGCCAGATGGGCCAGGAAGCCGCCGGCCGCCGCGCTCACGCAGGCCCGGGCGGCGGGCGGCTCGGTGGTGACGCACACCCGGACCAGCCAGGCCGCCACCGGGAGCAGCGCCGCCGCCGCGTAGCCGAGCGCGTCGAGCACCGGCTCCCCGGTCTGGACGCCGACGCCCAGCAGGACGAGGTAGAGCAGCAGCGGGGGCAGCCAGCGGTACGAGCGCAGCAGCAGCGCCGCCTGATAGCGCGTCAGGGCGAACAGCGGGGTCATCGGCGGGGGCTCACCGCCCTGATGTGCCAGGCCGGATGGGCGGCGAGGAGGGCGCGGAGCACGGCGTCGGACTCCGCGGCGGACACGGTGAGTCGGACGGCGCCGTCCGGCAGCCGCTCCGCTCGGGGGTCACCGGGCAGGCCGGCGGGTGGCCGGGATCCGGGCGGCCCCTCCGCCACGATCACGGCCACACCCGCCGGGCGGGGCCCGGCGGGCTCGGCGGGCGTGGGGAGCACGCGCGCCCCGTCGAGGCGGTGCACCGTGGGCGCCGCGCCGGCGAGCCGCCGCGCGTCGTGGTCCACGAAGACCGCCGTGCCGCCCGCCGCGACCCGTTCCCGTACGGCCTCGTCGAGCACGCCGCGGGCCGTCGCGTCGAGCCCGGTCCACGCCTCATCCAGCACCAGCAGATCGGGCTCGGCCAGCAGCGCCTGCGCGACCGCCACCTTCTGGCAACCGCCCTTGGACAGCTCGCGCAGCGGCACGTCGGCCAGTTCGCCGGCGCCGAGGCGGGTCAGCCAGTGCTCGGCCGCCCGCACGGCCCGCGACCCGCGCAGGCCGTGCACCCGGGCCAGGTGGCCGAGGTAACCCAGCGCGGTCAGCGGCAGTGCGGGCGGGAAGCGCTCGGGGACGTACGCGACCGAGCGGGGCCGCCCGCTGACCCGGCCGGCGCTCGGCGTGTCGATGCCGGCGAGCAGCCGCAGCAGCGTGGACTTGCCGGACCCGTTGGCGCCCTCGATCCGCACCAACGAGCCGGGCCGCAGCTCCAGTTCGACGTCGCGCAGCACCCAGGGACCCCGGCGGCCGTAGCGGCGGCCGACTCGCTCCAGCTTCACGACGACGACGGTAGCCCACCGCCGTGCGACCCAGCGGTGACAATGCGGACATGCGAGCCGCCTACATCGAAGCCCTCGGCAGCCCCGACGTGATCCGCCACGGCGAACTGCCCGACCCCGAGCCGGGACCGACCGACGTGCTGGTGGACGTACAGGTGTCCGCCGTCAATCCGGTGGGCACCTTCGTGCGCTCCGGGCGCCTGGCGCACGCCGACCCCGTTCCCGTTCGTCATCGGTCGGGACCTGGTGGGCACGGTCGCCGCCGCGGGCCCCGGGGCACCCGGCTTCGCGGTGGGCGACGCGGTCTGGTGCAACAGCCTCGGCCACGCCGGGCGCCAGGGAGCCGCGGCATGGGGGTACCTCCGGGCCGCCAAGGCCCGGGGGAGGGCGGTGGTGCCCGTGGACCCGCTCTACCACCTGCCGCCGGGCGTGGATCCGGCCGCCGCCGTGGCCGTGGCGCAGCCCGCGGCCACCGCGTACCTGGCGCTGTTCACGCACGGCCGGCTGCGGGCCGGGGAGACGGTGCTGGTGCTCGGCGGCGCGGGGAACATCGGCCGGGCGGCCGTGGTGCTGGCCGTCGAGGCGGGCGCCGGGGTGCTGGCCACCGCGAGCGCCGACGACCTCGGTCGGGTCCGCGAGCTGGGCGCGACGGCGTTCGACTACCGCGATCCGGACCTCGCCGCGCGGATCGCCCGGGCCACGCCGGGCGGGGTGGACCTGCACCTGGACACGTCGGGCCGCAACGACCTGGTGAGCACGCTGCCGCTGCTCGCGGAGCGCGGGCGCGCGGTGCTGCTGGCCGGCATGCGGACCCGTCCGAAACTGCCGGTCGGCGACCTGTACCTGGGCACCCGCTCGCTTTTCGGCTTCGTCATCTCGGGCGCCACCACCGCCGAACTGGCGGAGGCCGCCCGGGCGGTGAACCGGCTGCTGGCGGGGGGCACGCTGTGGCCGGGGGCGCTGGTGCCGATGCCGCTGGACGCGGCGGCCGAGGCCCACCGCCGGCTGGAGGCCGGCGGCGTGCGCGTGCCGGCTCGTCCTCCGGGTCCGGTGACCCGGCACGGGACCTCGGCCCACCGAACCGCGCGGGGTCAGGCCAGGCCCGCCACCAGATCGGCGACCGGCTTGCGGCGGCCGGTGTAGAACGGCACCTCCTCGCGCACGTGGCGCCGGGCCTCGGAGCCGCGCAGGTGGCGCATCAGGTCCACGATGCGGTGCAGTTCGTCCGCCTCGAAGGCGAGGATCCACTCGTAGTCGCCGAGCGAGAACGAGGCGACCGTGTTCGCCCGCACGTCCGGGTAGCCGCGGGCCATCCGGCCGTGGTCGGCGAGCATCCGCCGCCGGTCCTCGTCCGGCAGCAGGTACCACTCGTAGGAGCGGACGAACGGGTACACGCTCACGTAGTCGCGCGGCGTCTCGTCGGCCAGGAAGGCCGGGATGTGCGACTTGTTGAACTCCGCCGGGCGGTGCAGCGCCATGTTCGACCAGACCGGCTCCAGGGTCCGGCCCAGCCGGGTGCGGCGGAACAGGTTGTACGCCTCCTGCAACGCGTCGGCGGTGGCCGCGTGCCACCAGATCATCACGTCGGCGTCGGCGCGCAGCCCCGAGACGTCGTAGGTGCCGCGCACCGTGGTGTCCTTGGCCGCCAGCTGCTCGAACAGCTCGGTGACCTCGTCGGCGTATCCGGTGCGGTCCTCGGGCAGCGGCTGGCGCAGCCGGAAGACCGACCAGAGGGTGTAGCGGATGGTCTCGTTGAGCTCCCTGGCCCGCTTCCCGGCGTTGCCGGCGGCCGGGGCGGCGGGGGCTGAGGTGTCGCGGTCCGTCATGCCGTCATTGTCTCCCGCCCGCCACCCGCCCGACGCGGCGGCCCGTACCCCGCCCTCGGCGCCGCCACGCCGATCCCCCCGCCCGCCGAGTGCGCGACGACCACCGGGCGCCCGACGCGTGCGGCGAGCGCCGCCCCACACCCTCTTCACCTGTCGCGTTCGTCCCCTTACTCTTAGTAATGGCAGGACGGCTCACAGCACTGATGGGAGCACCACATGATCCGCAGACTCCGTCTCGCGGCGACAGCGATCCTCTTCGCGGCCGCCGGCGCCTTGCCTCTGATCACCGCGACACCTGCCCACGCCGACACCGCCTCCTGCTCCGCGTACCTCGCCGACGCCGGTGTCGCCGGAGACCAGACCGCGGCCTGCGACAAGGGCGCCGCCGGCGACGTCACGGGATGCACCGGCGACCTCGTCGGGGCGGGCGTGGCACGGTCCACGGCGCTCGAGGCCTGCGTCATGGCCGTGCAGAGCTAGCGGGCGCGCCGGGTCCGGGGACCGAGGGCTCCGCCCGCCGAGACCTCCGGACCCGACCCAGGGACCCGACCCGGGAACCCGGGTCACGGACCCCGTCGCCGTCCCGGCGGCGGGGTCCGGTCACCCCGCCGGCCGGTCTCCGGTCGGCTCGTCGCGCGGGCCCGGCGGCAGCGCGGCCAGCAGTTCCCTGGCCGCGCGCTGCCCGCTGGCGACGCAGGCCGGGATGCCCACCCCGTCGTACGCGGCGCCGGCGAGCCGCAGCCCGGGATGTCCCGCGAGATAGCGGCGGATCCGGTCCACCCGGTCGCAGTGCCCGACCGGATACTGCGGCAGCCCCTCGGACCAGCGGGTGACCAGGGAGTCCACCGGCTTCGCGGACAGCCCGGTGGCGTCCCCCAGATCCTCCAGCGCGGCCAGCACCAGCGCGGCGTCGTCCCGCTCCAGCGCGGCCGTCTCGCCGTGCCGGCCGATCGAGACGCGCAGCAGGAAGAGACCGGGATCGGCGCCCGCGGCCCAGTCCCATTTGCCGCTGACGAACGTGGCGCCCTTGATGGTGCGGCCGTCCACGGCCGGGACCAGGAAGCCGCTGCCGCGCGGCAGGCGCGCGAGGTCCTCGCGCCGGAAGGCCATGGTGACGATCGCCATCGAGGCGTACTCGACGGAACCGAGTTCCCCGGCGGCGGCCGGCGCCTCGGCGGCCAGCAGCCGCGCGGCGGCGCTCGCCGGCACGGCCAGCACCACGCCGTCGGCGGCGAGCGAGTGCCCGTCGTCCAGGGCCACCGCCCAGCCCCGCCCGGTGCGCCGCAGCCCGGTGGCGGCGACGCCGGTCACCAGATCGCCGCCGCTGGCGCGGCAGGCCTCGGCGACCGCGCCCGGGAGTGTGCCGAGGCCGCCGTCGAGACCGGCGAAGACCGGCTCGCCCGGCGCGCGGCGATCGTCGGGGCGGTGGCGGAGCACCGAGCGGACCGCGGCGAGCAGCGAGTCGTGCTCCCTGGCCGCCTCGAACAGCGCGGGCACCGACGCGCGGAGCGAGATCCGGTACGCGTCACCCGCGTACACCCCGCCGAGCAGCGGCTCGACCAGCCGGTCCACGACCTCCTGCCCCATCCGCTCGGCGACCAGCCGGCCGATGGCCACGTCCTCCGCCAGCTCCAGCGGCGGCAGTTCGGCGTCCCTGGCGACCCGGGCCAGGCCGGTGTCGGAGAGCACCCCGGCCAGCGCGGCGGCCGTGCCCGGCACGCCCATCAGGTGATCCTGCGGCATCGGCCGCAGCGCGCCCCCGGTCCAGATCGCGGCGGAGCTGAGCGCGGGCGAGCGCACCGCGTCGCCGAGGCCGACGGCGCGGGCCAGGCCCACCCCCTCGGGGCGGCGGGCCAGCATGGCCTCCGCGCCCACGTCCACGCCGACGCCGGCGACGTGCCCGGTCCGCAGCTTCCCGCCGAACCGGTCGGAGCCCTCCAGCAGCGTGACCCGGACTCCGGCGACGGGGGCACCTCCCAGGCCCCCAGGGCCTGGGGAAAGCAGCCCGTGCGCCGTGGCCAGGCCGGCGATCCCGCCGCCGATGACGATCACATGCATGGCTTCACTCTCCCAGACGTCGGAGTGGGTTCCGGAGTGGGACCCCGCCCTGGCCGGGCAGGCCCGGGCGGCCCGGGAGGCGCCTCCACGGCGGCCGGCGGAAGGAAACCGCGCTCCCCCCGGCCACGTCCAAACGCCGTCCAGGAACCACGAGTTGAGGGGGTCTCTCATGACGAAGTCGAGTTCCCGCGGCACGGCCGGGCGCCGCCGCAGACGGATGACCACGCTCTTCGCGCTGCCGCTGGCCGGGCTGCTCGCGCTCACCGGGTGCACGAGCGGGGCCAACGAGGACTCCGGTGACGGCGAGTCGGCCGCACGGGCCGCGGAGGGCGGGGCGGGCGGCGACGCCGCGGCCCCGGACGAGGCGTCCCGGTCCGAGGGTGCCGCGGACGCCGACGCCGCCGCCAGCGACACCATGCCCGACCTGTCCCCCGAGCACCTGATCCGTACGGCCAGCCTCACCGTGCTCCGCGACGACGTGGCGGCGGGGCACGCCGAGGCGGTCGCCCTGGCCCAGCGGGCCGGCGGCTACGTGGGCTCGGAGAGCACCGACCGGGACGCCGACGGGGACGCGCGCTCCACCCTCACCCTGCTGGTGCCGCAGGAGCGCTACGAGGAGGTGCTGTCGGAGATCTCCGGCCTCGGCGAGCTGGTGGAGCGGGAGGTGAACACCGAGGACGTCACCGACCAGGTGGTGGACGTGGAGAGCCGGATCGCCACCCAGGAGGAGAGCGTGCGGCGGGTCAGGGCGCTGATGGACGAGGCGGAGTCGATCAGCGACATCGTCGCCCTGGAGACGGAGCTCAGCACCCGGCAGGCCGATCTGGAGGCGCTGAGGTCCCAGCAGGAGTCGCTGCGCGGCCAGACGGCGATGGCGACCATCACCCTGGAGCTGCGCGAACCGCAGGCAAGCCCCCGGCGAGACGAGGAGGAGGGGGACGAGTCGGCGGCGCCGTCGATCGGCGGCGCGCTGTCCGGCGGCTGGCACGCGTTCGTCACCAGCCTCGCGTGGGCCGTCGCCGTCGTCGTGGCCGTGCTGCCCTTCGCCGTGACGCTGCTCCTGCTCGCGCTCGTCGCCCGGGCGCTGCGTCAGCGGATGCTCACCAGGAGCGCGCCGGCCGGTCCGGAGGGGCCGACCGCCGGCGGCGAATGACCACCGCACCTTCAGGTCAGCGGGCGGTGCGCTCGTGGACGTAGGCGACCAGCCGGGTGAGTGCGTCCGGATCGGTGTCGGGGAGCACCCCGTGGCCGAGGTTGAAAACGTGTCCTGGCAGGCCGGCGGCGGCCTTCAGCACCCGGTCGGCCTCGGCCTCGACGGCCTCCCGGGGCGCGAAGAGCACGGCCGGGTCGAGGTTGCCCTGGAGCGCCCTGCCGAGGCCGACGCGGCGGGCGGCCTCGTCCAGCGGCACCCGCCAGTCCACGCCGACGACGTCGGCGCCGGCCTCGGCGAGCAGCCCGAGCAGCTCGCCGGTGCCCACCCCGAAGTGGATGCGGGGCACCCCGCGGTCAGCGACCGCGCCGAGCACCCGGGCCGACGCGGGCAGCACCGCACGCCGGTAGTCGGCCGGCGACAGCGCGCCGACCCACGAGTCGAAGAGCTGCACGGCGGAGGCCCCGGCCTCGATCTGCACGTCGAGGAAGGCGGAGGTGATGCCGGCCAGCCGGTCCAGCAGCTCCGCCCACAGCGCCGGGTCCCCGTACATCAGCGCCTTGGTGTGCTCGTGGTGCCGCGACGGGCCGCCCTCGACCAGGTAGCTGGCGAGCGTGAAGGGGGCGCCGGCGAAGCCGATCAGCGGCGTGTCGCCGAGCTCGCCGGTGAGCATCCGGACGGCCTCGGAGACGTACTTCACGTCGTCCGGCTCCAGCGGGCGCAGCCGTTCCAGGTCGGCGCGGCTGCGGAACGGGCGGGCGACGACCGGGCCGACGCCCGGCCGGATGTCCAGGTCGACGCCGATGGCCCTGAGCGGGATCACGATGTCGCTGAACAGCACGGCCGCGTCCACCTGGTGACGGCGCACCGGTTGCAGGGTGATCTCGGTGACCAGCTCCGGGCGCATGCAGGAGTCGAGCATCGCGATGCCCTCGCGCGCCTTGCGGTACTCGGGCAGCGAGCGTCCGGCCTGGCGCATGAACCACACCGGGGTGTGCGGCACCGGTTCGCGGCGGCAGGCCCGGAGGAAGGGGGAGTCGGTCACAGTCACGCCCAGCAGTCTCCCATGCCCGCGAGGGCCAGCCCGAGGCACCCGGGGGCCCGCTGGGCACCCCCACGGCGCGGCCCCGGCAACCCCGCGCCCCGGTCACGGTCCGGCGCTCGCCCGGTCACGGTCCGGCCTCGCTGGTGTGGCTACCGTCGCGCGGCCGGATGGGCGCCTAGGGTTACCCGCCATGGCAGCGTCTCGTACCCCCACGGCGGAGGAGTCCGGAGATATGCACGACCCCGCGTCCGGGGCACCGCGCGCGTTCCGGCAGGCGGTGGCGGCGCTGGAGGCGGCCAGGCCCCGCCCCGAGGTGCGGATCGGGCCGCTGCCGGCGCCGCGGCGGATGGCGCCGTTCGCGTTCGCCCTCCAGGCGACGGTCGGCCTGGACGGCGAGGAACTGGCCGACGGCCGCTTCGTGTTGCTGCACGAGCCGGCCGGCGAGACGAGCTGGCAGGGCGACTTCCGGATGGTCACGCTGGCCAGGGCGGAGCTGGAGCCGGAGCTGGGTGCCGACCCGCTGCTGCCCGAGGTGGCCTGGTCCTGGCTGACCGAGGCGCTGGACGCCCGCGGGCTGGAGCGGTGGGAGCCGAGCGGCACGGTGACCCACGCCGGTTCCTCGTTCTTCGGCGGCCTGGCCGGCCGGCCGCCGAGCGCCGAGCTGGAGCTGCGCGCCTCCTGGACGCCCGCCGACCCGGCCGCCGCCGGGGCGCACCTGCTGGCCTGGTGTGGCCTGCTGGCGCAGTGCGCGGGGCTGCCGCCGGAGAGCGGCAGCCCCGCGGTGACGGCGCTCCCCCGCCGGCGCGGGCCGCGCCGGGTGTAGCGCGGACGGGGCGGTCCGGACGTCAGCACGGGGTGTGGTGGCCGGCCGGCCGGGATGACGAATCACCGGTTCGTGATCATTTCCTAAAGCCGCGGCCGGCTCCTGCCGAAGGATTCAGTGACCCTTACCATCCGGATCACACCGACTCATTCAGGAATTTCTGAAATCTTCCGATAAGTCGGCTCACATGGATCCTGTCCCCACCCCCCACCGTCCAGGAGGCCCGGTGTCTGTTCTTCTTGAGCACCCCACAAGCCTGGTCGCCTACCGCCCGAACAAGCCGACCGCCATGGTCGTCGTGGCCGACCCTCGTGTCCGCTCCACCGTGACCCGCCATCTGTGGGCCCTCGGCGTGCGGGATGTGATCGAGGCGTCGTCCATCGCGGAGGCCCGCCCCCGAGTCGCCAATCCCCGCGACATCTGCGTCGCCGACGTTCACCTCCCGGACGGGTCCGGGCTCACCCTGCTGTCCGAGACCCGGGCCGCCGGCTGGCCGAACGGGCTCGCCCTGTCCGCCGCCGACGACATCGGCGCGGTGCGCAACGCGCTGGCCGGCGGCGTGAAGTGCTACGTCGTCACCGGCACCCGGAACAACCTCGGCCCGCCCGTGCGGCACGGGGCGGCGCACATCGGCGCGGCGGCGGCCCGGATGCACCGTCGACAGCCCGGCGGGCCACGGCACCAGGGCGGCTATCGCGAGCTGTCGGGACGCGAGGTCGAGGTGCTGCGGCTGGTGGCGGAGGGTCAGTCGAACAAGGCCATCGGCGTCTCCATGGGGCTGTCCGCGCTGACCGTGAAGAGCCACCTGGCCCGCATCGCCAGGAAGCTCGGCACGGGCGACCGGGCCGGCATGGTGGCGGTCGCGCTGCGCACCGGCATCATCCACTAGGGCGGCCGCCGGGCGGGCGTCCGGCGCGTCCGCCGGCCGCGCGCCGGTATCCGGGCTCGCGCACGTGTTCGCCCAGAGTTCACACCGGGTTCGTCGCGACACCCGCCCGACCCCCCTGCCATGACCGTTTCCGCAGGTCATCGGCCGGTCCGGCGGGCGGTTGCCACGCCCCGCCACCGGTCCTACGGGGAGACGTTGTGCACCGTACGCACACAGTTACCCTTGACAGGTGACCGACGCTCAGCAAACCGCCGAAGCCTCCCCTGATCTCTCCACGCGTGAGCCGTCAGGACCGGCGCCGGTACCGCTGCTGACCCCCCGGGAGGGAGTGCCCCCGGTCACCGCCGACACCGACACGCTCGACCGCGTCGTGGCCGCCTTCGCGGCCGGCGACGGCCCGGTCGCCGTCGACGCGGAGCGCGCCTCCGGATACCGGTACGGGCAGCGCGCCTATCTGGTCCAGCTGCGCCGGGCGGGCGCCGGCACCGCTCTGGTCGACCCGGCCGCCTGTCCTGACCTCTCCTCGCTCGGCGATGTGCTGGCCCCCACCGAATGGGTGCTGCACGCGGCCTCCCAGGACCTTCCGTGCCTGCGCGACATAGGCATGGTCCCCACCCGGCTGTTCGACACCGAGCTCGCCGGACGGCTGGCGGGCTTCGCCCGCGTCGGGCTCGGGGTGATGGTGGAGACCGTGCTGGGCTACAGCCTGGAGAAGGGGCACTCGGCCGTCGACTGGTCGAGCCGGCCGCTGCCCGAGCCGTGGCTGCGGTACGCGGCCCTGGACGTGGAGCTGCTGGTCGACCTGCGCGACGCGCTGGAGGAGGAGCTGCGCCGGCAGGGCAAGCTGGACTGGGCCCTGGAGGAGTTCGCGGCCATCGCCGCCGCGCCCCCGCCCCCGCCGCGCAAGGACCCCTGGCGCCGCACCTCGGGACTGCACAAGGTGCGGCGACGCCGGCAGCTGGCCGTGGTCAGGGAGCTGTGGACGGCGCGCGACCGGATGGCGCAGCGCCGCGACCTGTCGCCCGGCAAGGTGCTGTCGGACGCGGCGATCGTCGCCGCCGCCCAGGCCATGCCCTCGGACGTCCGCACGCTGGCCGGGCTGCACGGCTTCGGGCACCGGATGGGCCGCCGCCAGCTGCAGCAGTGGCAGACGGCGATCGACCAGGCCAAGAGCCTGCCGGAGAACGAGCTGCCGCAGCCGGGGCAGCCGGCCGAGGGTCCGCCGCCGCCGCGGGCCTGGGCGGACCGGGACCCGGCGGCCGCGGCCCGGTTGACCGCGGCGCGGGCCGGGGTGACCGCGCACGCCGAGGCGCTGCGGCTGCCGCAGGAGAACCTGCTGGCCCCCGACGTGGTGCGGCGGCTGTGCTGGGAGCCGCCGGCCGAGCGCTCCCGCGAGGCGGTGACGACGGCGCTCCGCCAGCTCGGCGCCCGGGAGTGGCAGATCGAGCAGACCGCCGAGGTGCTGGTCGAGGCCCTCGGCGCCGACGCCTGACGCGGCCCCCACCGGCCCGAAGCGACTCCCTCCCTGGGTGGGCTTGCCACCCGGTTACCCGCGAGTAGCATGGGGGGTGGACATCGGGACTCCCCCTCCGTCCGGAGGGACCCCTCGTCGTGGAGGAGAGCCATCGTGCCGCGTAGCGTCAGGGACGTCGTCTTCGTCGACGGTGTCCGCACCCCGTTCGGCAAGGCGGGTCCGAAGGGCCTCTATCACGAGACCCGCGCCGACGACCTGGTCATCAAGTGCATCCGCGAGCTGCTGCGGCGCAACCCCCAGCTGCCGCCCGAGCGGGTCGACGACGTGGCGGTGGCGGCCACCACCCAGACCGGGGACCAGGGCCTGACCATCGGCCGCACCGCGGCGATCCTGGCCGGCCTGCCGAGCAGCGTCCCCGGCTACGCCATCGACCGCATGTGCGCGGGCGCGATGACCGCCGTGACCACGGTTTCGGGCGCGATCGCCTTCGGCGCCGCCGACCTCGCCGTCGCCGGCGGCGTCGAGCACATGGGCCGGCACCCGATGGGCGAGGGCGTGGACCCGAACCCGCGGTTCGTCTCCGAGAAGCTGGTGGACGAGTCCGCCATGTTCATGGGCATGACCGCGGAGAACCTGCACGACCGCTTCCCCCACCTGACCAGGGAGCGCGCCGACGAGTACGCGGTGCGCAGCCAGGAGAAGGCCGCCAAGGCGTACGCCGACGGCAGGATTCAGTCCGACCTGGTGCCGGTCGCGGTGCGCCGCACCTCCGAGGAGGGCGGCGAGACCGGCTGGGGCCTGGCCACCGCCGACGAGCCGATGCGCCCCGGCACCACGCTGGACGCGCTGACCGGGCTGCGGACGCCGTTCCGCCCGCACGGCCGGGTCACCGCGGGGAACGCGGCGGGCCTGAACGACGGCGCGACCGCGTCGGTCATCGCCGCCGAGGAGGTGGCCAGGGAGCTGGAGCTCCCGGTGAAGATGCGCCTGGTGTCGTTCGCCTTCGCCGGCGTCGAGCCGGAGGTGATGGGCATCGGCCCGGTGCCGGCGACGGAGAAGGCGCTGGCCAAGGCCGGTCTGACGATGGACGACATCGGCCTGTTGGAGATCAACGAGGCGTTCGCCGTGCAGGTGCTCGCGCTGCTCGACCACTACGGCATCGCCGACGACGACCCGCGGGTCAACCAGTACGGCGGCGCCATCGCCTTCGGCCACCCGCTGGCCTCGTCCGGCGTGCGGCTGATGACCCAGCTGGCCCGCCAGTTCGAGGACCAGCCGCACGTCCGCTACGGGCTCACGACGATGTGCGTGGGCTTCGGGATGGGCGGCACCGTCGTCTGGGAGAACCCGCACTGGGAGGGCCGGTGAGCGACGTTCCCGGTACCCCCGGCGCGGCCACCTGGCCGCGGACGACGACAGCCGCACGCGGCCGCGCGGGCGGAGAAGCGAACAGGGAGACGCCGGTGAGCGACGCACGCGCGGCTGCCGGGTCGCGGACGACGACGACAGCCGCACGCGGCCGCGCGGGCGGAGAAGCGAACAGGGAGACGCCAGCGTGAGCGACAGGACAACCGCGGAGACGCTGCGGGAGGCGGCCGAGCTGTTCCCGGGCGAGGTGGTCACGCTGGCGCAGGTGCGCCATCTGGACCTGCCGGGGGGTGGCGGCCGGTTCGCGCTGATCACCCTGGACAACGGCTTCGACCACACCAAGCCGACCACGTTCGGCCCGCGCTCGCTGGCCAACCTGGCGGCGGCGCTGGACCAGGTCGAGGCCGAGGCGGACGCGGGCGAGATCGTCGGCGTGGGGCTGACCGGCAAGCCGTTCATCTTCGCCGTCGGCGCCGATCTGAAGGGCGTCGGGATGCTGCGGCACCGGGAGGACGCGCTGGCCATCGGCCTCGGCGGCCACGAGGTGTTCCGGCGCCTGTCGGCGCTGGCGGTGCCGACCTTCGCCTACTACAACGGCGCCGCGATGGGCGGCGGCGTGGAGGTGGGGTTGCACTGCACCTACCGCACCGTCTCGCGTTCGGTCGGGGCGTTCGCGCTGCCCGAGGTGTTCCTGGGTCTGGTGCCGGGCTGGGGCGGCTGCACGCTGCTGCCGCAGCTGATCGGCGCGGACCGCGCGGTCACCGTCATCATCGAGAACGCGCTCAGCCAGAATCGCATGCTCAGGGGCCCGCAGGTGCACGAGCTGGGCATCGCGGACGCGCTGTTCGAGGCGGCGGACTTCCTGGAGCAGTCGCTGATCTGGACTTCGGCCGTGCTGCGCGGCGAGATCGAGGTGGCCAGGCAGGAGCCGGACCGCGGCGAGGCGTGGGACGCGGCGGTGGCGAGGGGCCGGTCCGTCGCCGACGAGAAGGTGCACGGCGCGGCGCCGGCCGCCTACCGGGCCCTGGACATCATCGCCCAGGTCCGCGACGGCGATCTGCCGGCCGGCCTCGCCGCCGAGCGGAACGTGCTGGCCGACCTGATCATGGGCGAGGAGCTGCGCGCCGGACTGTACGCGTTCAACCTGGTCCAGCGGCGCGCCAAGCGGCCCGTCGGGGCGCCGGACAAGCAGCTGGCCCGCCAGGTCACCAAGGTCGGCGTGGTGGGCGCGGGCCTGATGGCCTCGCAGCTCGCGCTGCTCTTCGCGCGCCGCCTCGAGGTGCCGGTGGTGCTCACCGACATCGACCAGGAGCGGGTGGACAAGGGCGTGGCCTGGGTCCACGAGCAGCTGGACATGCTGCTGCTGAAGGGCCGGCTCTCCCAGGACAAGGCGAACCGGCTGAAGGCGTCGGTGACCGGCAGCCTGGACCGGGCGGCCGCGTTCGCGGACGCGGACTTCGTCATCGAGGCCGTGTTCGAGGAGATGGGCGTCAAGCAGCAGGTCTTCGCCGAGCTGGAGGCGGTGGTGCCCGAGCACGCGGTGCTGGCCACCAACACCTCCTCGCTCTCGGTGACGGAGATGGCCTCCCAGCTCAAGCGCCCGGAGCGGGTGGTGGGCTTCCACTTCTTCAACCCGGTCGCGGTGCTGCCGCTTCTGGAGGTGGTGAAGGCCGAGCGGACCGACGACGAGTCGCTGGCCACCGCCTTCGCCGTGGCGAAGAAGCTGAAGAAGACCGCCGTGCTGGTGAAGGACGCCCCGGCGTTCGTGGTCAACCGGATCCTGACCCGCTTCATGGGCGAGGTGCTGCGGGCCATCGACGAGGGCACCCCGGCGACCACCGCGGACCGGGCGCTGGCCCCGCTGGGGCTGCCGATGTCGCCGATCGTGCTGCTGGAGCTCGTCGGCCCGGCGGTTGCCCACCATGTGGCGGGCACCCTGCACGCCGCGTTCCCCGACCGGTTCGGCGTCTCCGCCAACCTCGGCCGGGTGGTGGCGGCCGGCAGGTCAGGACTGTACGTGTACGACTCCGGCACGCCCGAGCTGGACCCGGAGGTCGCGGCGCTCTTCGAGGTCGGGGACACGGTGCTGACGGAGGAGCAGGTGCGGCGGCGGGCGCTGGAGGCGATCGCCGAGGAGATCGGGCTGATGCTCGACGAGGGCGTGGTGGCCGAGGCGCAGGACATCGACCTCTGCCTGATCACCGGCGCGGGCTGGCCGTTCCACCTGGGCGGCATCACCCCGTACCTGGATCGCGAGGGCATCTCCGAGCGGGTGGTGGGCCGCCGCTTCCTGGCCCAGGGCGAGGCCAGCGTCCCCCGGTGACGCCTCCCCACGAGCGGGCACACGATCCGGAAGCGCCTCCCGGTCCGCCGGCGGCGGACCGGGACCGCCCGCAGCTGGTCGTCGTCGACGGCGCGAACGTCGTCGGGTCGGTGCCGGACGGCTGGTGGCGGGACCGGCGCGGCGCGGCCGAACGGCTGCGGGACCGGCTGGCGCGCTATCCGGACCCGGCCGAGGTGGTGCTGGTGGTCGAGGGCGCGGCCCGCGGCGTGGCGTCGGGCCCCGGGGTCCGGGTGGAGTCCGCGTCCGGCAGCGGCGACGACCGGATCGTGGAGCTGGTCAGGGACGAGGGTCGGGGTCGGCGGTGCCTGGTGGTCACCGCCGACCGCGGCCTGCGGGCCCGGGTGACGGCGTTGGGCGCCGAGGTGGTCGGACCGCGCAGCGTCACCCAGCTCGACCGGGATCCCGGCTGAGCGCTCCGGCCGGGTCGGAGGAATTTTTTTTCGGACGGGCGATGAGTTCCCGTGGGCGGCCCGGTCTACCTCCACAACGGCCCGGAGCGAGCGGCCATGTTGCGAGAGGAAAGACCACCATGTCCCGTCAGATCTTCGTGAACCTTCCGGTCAAGGACCTCGGCCGCGCCAGGGCCTTCTTCACCGAGATCGGCTTCACGATCAACGAGCAGTTCAGCGACGACAACGCCGCCAGCGTGGTCATCGAGGAGAACATCACCGTGATGCTGCTCACCGAGCCGTTCTTCAGGACGTTCACCAAGAAGGACCTGGCGGACACCGCGCGGAGCACCGAGGCGATCCTCGCGCTGAGCGCCGACAGCCGGGAGGACGTCGACGCGCTGGCGGACCGCGCGCTGGCGGCCGGCGGAAAGCCGTCGAACGAGCCGACCGACCACGGCTTCATGTACGGCAGGAGCTTCCAGGACCCGGACGGCCACCTGTGGGAGGTCATGTGGATGGACCCCTCCGCGATGGGCGGGCAGGAGGGCTGAGCGCGCGCCGCCGCCCACGGGGTCGGGAGGCTCGGCGCGCCGGAGGGGCGCGGTGAGCCTCCCGTCGTGCTTCCGGGCGGGTCCCGGGATCAGTCCGTGGTGAGGCGGGCGGTGGGGGCGTCGAGCCGGCCGTCCAGCCGGGCCACGTAGCCGGTGATCTGGCGGGCGATGTCGGGCCCCGTCAGCCCGGCCTCGGCCAGGATCTCCTTGCGGTCGGCGTGCCCCAGGAAGCGGGTGGGCAGCCCGAAGTCGCGCAGCGGCACGTCCACGTCGGCGTCGCGCAGCGCCTGGGCGATGGCGGAGCCGACGCCGCCGGCGCGGCTGTTGTCCTCGACCGTGACGACCACCCGGTGCTCGGCGGCCAGGCCCGGCAGGGCCTCGTCCACCGGCTTCACCCAGCGCGGGTCCACCACGGTCGAGCTGATGCCGTGGCGCTGCATCAGCTCGGCGGCCTCCAGGCAGGCGGGGGCCAGCGCGCCGACGGACACCAGCAGCACGTCGGGGCGGTCGCTGTCGGGTTGGTGGCGGAGCACGTCCATGCCGCCGACGGTGCCGACGGCGGGGACGGCGGGTCCGACCCGGCCCTTGGAGTACCGCACGACGGTGGGGGCGTCGTCGACCCGGACGGCCTCGCGCAGCTGCAGCCGCAGCTGCTCGGCGTCGCGCGGCGCGGCCAGCCGCAGCCCCGGCACGCACTGGAGGATCGACATGTCCCACATGCCGTGGTGTGAGGCCCCGTCGGGGCCGGTGACGCCGGCCCGGTCCAGCACGAAGGTGACGCCGCAGCGGTGCAGCGCGACGTCCATCAGCAGCTGGTCGAACGCCCGGTTGAGGAAGGTCGCGTAGACCGCGAACACCGGGTGCATGCCGCCGGTGGCCAGGCCGGCGGCGGAGACCGCGCCGTGCTGTTCGGCGATGCCGACGTCGAACACCCGATCGGGGAACTCGCGGGCGAAGGCGTGCAGCCCGACCGGCCGGAGCATGGCCGCGGTGATGGCCACGATGTCGTCGCGCTCGCGACCGATCCGGACGATCTCCTCGCCGAAGACCTGGGTCCAGTCCGCGCCCGCGGCGGCGGTCGGCAGGCCGGTGTCGGGGTGGATGACGGGCACCGCGTGGAACTGGTCGGCCTCGTCGTCCCTGGCCGGCTGGTACCCGCGGCCCTTCTCGGTCAGGCAGTGCACGATGACCGGGCCGCCGAACCGCTTGGCCCGGTACAGCGCGGACTCCAGGGCCTGGATGTCGTGACCGTCGATGGGACCGACGTACTTGATGCCCAGGTCCTCGAACATGCCCTGCGGGGCGATGACGTCCTTCAGGCCCTTCTTGGCGCCGTGCAGGGTGTCGAAGAGCGGCTTGCCGACGACCGGGGTGCGGTTCAGCATCTGCTTGCCCCTGGCCAGGAAGCGCTCGTAGCCGTCGGTGGTGCGCAGCGTGGCGAGGTGGTTGGCCAGGCCGCCGATGGTGGGCGCGTAGGAGCGCTCGTTGTCGTTGACGACGATCACCAGCGGCCGGTCCTTGGCGGCGGCGATGTTGTTCAGCGCCTCCCAGGCCATGCCGCCGGTGAGCGCGCCGTCACCGGTGACGGCGACCACGTGGCGGTCGATGCCGCGCAGCTCGTTGGCCTTGGCCAGGCCGTCGGCCCAGCCGAGCACGGTCGAGGCGTGACTGTTCTCGATCACGTCGTGCTCGGACTCGGCGCGGGAGGGGTAGCCGGAGAGGCCGTCCCTGCTCCGCAGCCGGGAGAAGTCGCGACGTCCGGTGAGCAGCTTGTGCACGTATGCCTGGTGTCCGGTGTCCCAGAGGACCCGGTCGGCCGGGGAGTGGAACACCCGGTGCAGCGCGATGGTCAGTTCCACGACACCGAGGTTGGGGCCCAGATGCCCGCCGGTCTTTGCGACGGAGGTGATGAGGAAGGCGCGGATCTCCTCCGCCAGCTGCTCGAGCTGCTGCGGGGTGAGCCTGTCCAGGTCGCGCGGTCCCGAGATGCGGGTCAGCAACGGCACCGTTCCTCCTCGCTGTCGATTGCGTCGATCGCTCCGCCGGTGGTTCGTCGAGTTTAGTGTTCCCCCGGTCGGGGGTGCAGGGCCGGGTTGAGGGATACGTCACCCGCACGGGGCGGCCCGGGCCACTGTCCGCAACCCGGGCCGCTCTTCGATCGACCATGTCGATCTCGATGCTGTTTACGTTCGTCCTGCGGTCCGTTGGGTCTGCCGAGAGACCGAGTCGAGAACGACGGCGATCAGGAGTACGGCGCCGGTGATCATGTACTGGATCTCGCTGGACATGTTCATCAGGTTCAGGCCGGTGGTGATCGACTGGATGACCAGGGTGCCCAGCAGGGCCGACCACACCCAGCCTCGGCCGCCGAAGAGGCTGGTGCCGCCGATCACCGCGGCCGCGATGACGTTCATCAGCAGGTTGCCCGAGCCCAGCGACTTCGAGGCGCCGCCCGCCTCGGCCGCCTGGAAGAGCCCACCCAGCGCGGCCAGGGTGGAGGCGAGGGCGAACACCGTGATGCGGACGCGCTCCACGTTGATGCCGGCGCGGCGGGCGGCCTCGGCGTTGCCGCCGACCGCGAAGATCTGCCGGCCGTAGGTGGTGCGCCGGACCACGAAGTCGACGATCAGCAGCACGCCCAGGAAGATGACCAGGGCCAGCGGAAGGCCGCGGTGCTGGTTGAGGGTGTAGGCGGCGACGAACGCGGCGACGGCGACCAGCGCGACGCGCACCACGATCTCGCCGCGGGTGCGGGTGGGCAGGCCGGCGGCCCGGCGGCGGCGCTCCTGCCGGACCAGCGCCAGCAGGTAGCCGATGCTGAGTACCGCGGCGAGGGAGTAGGCCGCGGATATGTCGGTGAAGTAGAAGTTGGAGAAGTCCCGCACCAGGCTGTCGGAGGGGATGTTGATCGTGCCCTCCTCGCCCATCACCCAGATCTGCGCGCCGGACCAGCCGAGGAAGCCGGCGAGGGTGACGACGAAGGCGGGCACGCCGACGCGGGCGAAGAAGAACCCGTGGACCAGGCCCACGCAGGCGCCGGCGCAGATGGCCAACAGGATGGCGAGCAGGTCGTTGACTCCGTGGCTGACCGAGAGCACGGCCCACAGCGCGGCGGACAGGCCGGCCATGGACCCGACCGAGAGGTCGATCTCGCCCAGCAGCAGGACCAGCACGATGCCGACGGCCATGATGCCGGGTCCCGCGATGTAGACGGAGATGTTGGACAGGGTGCGCGGGGTCATGAAATGACCCGTCTCGGCCTCGAACACGACGGCGATGATGATCAGGCCGATCACGACCGGCAGCGAGCCGAGCTCGCCGCCCCTGATCCGGCGGGTGAAGTCCCGCAGGTAGCCGCCCAGGCCCGCCTCCCGCCCCAGCATCCGCGGGTCCACCGCCAGCGGGCCGCCGTTCCCCCCGCCGTTGCCTCCGTCGCTCTCGTTGCCCCCGCCGTCGGCGGCGGGGGTGTTGTCGTCCTTGCGCAGCGAGGGCTCGGTGCTCATCGGGCCTTCTCCGTTCCGTCCGACCCGTCCGCGTCGTCCGTGGCGGGGGGTTTGCGGGTGGCGCGTCGGGAGGCGGCGTTGTCCGCGGCGCCGGTGATCGCGGCGATGATGGTCTCGCCGGACGTGTCCGCGACGCGGAAGCGGCCGTTGTTGCGGCCCAGCCGCAGCACCGCGACGTCGTCGGCCACGGCCTGCACGTCGGCCATGTTGTGGCTGATGAGGATGACCGCGAGTCCCCGGTCCCGCAGCCGCTCGACCAGGTCGAGCACCTGGGCGGTCTGCTCCACGCCCAGCGCCGCGGTCGGCTCGTCCAGGATCACCACCTCGGGCGATCCGACCAGGGCCCGGGCGATGGCCACCACCTGGCGCTGCCCGCCCGAGAGCGACGCCACCGGGATGCGCACGTTGGGGATGCGGATGGACAGGGTGTCCAGCAGCTCCCGGGCGCGGCGCTCCATGGTGACGGAGTCCAGGACGTGGCGTCGGCGGATCTCGCGCCCCAGGAAGAGATTGGCGACCACGTCCAGGTTGTCGCACAGCGCCAGGTCCTGGTAGACGGTGGCGATCCCGAGGTCCTGGGCGTCGTGCGGCCGGCTGATGCGCACCGGCCTGCCCTTGAAGGAGATGCTCCCGGCGTCGATCGGGTGCACCCCGGCGATCGTCTTGATCAGGGTGGACTTCCCGGCGCCGTTGTCGCCCACCAGGGCGGTCACCTCGCCGGAACGTATCTCCAGGTCCACGTCGGTCAACGCCTGCACGGCGCCGAACCGTTTGGAGACACCACGCAACGCCAGAACTGGGGCGGCGGTCATGCTCGAGCTCAACTCCTCGAACTGCCTCGAACTACGGAAAACCGCCCGGGGCCGACCCGACACGTGGGTGGCGCGGCCCCGGGCGACGGGGTGGATGGGGCGTCGGTCAGCCGATCCCGGCGTCCTGGCACGCCTGCGCGTACTCCTCGGTGCAGATCTCGTCGACCGTGTAGTAGCCACCGTCGATCAGGTTCTCCGCGATGTTGTCCACCGTGACGGCGACCGGGTCGAGGATGGCGCTGGGGATGGCGTCGTCCGTCGGGCTGTCCACCGTGTCGGGGGCGACGTCGCCGAGCTCCTCGCCGCGCATCAGGTTCACCGCCATCTCGGCCGCGGCCTCGGCCTGGGGCTTGTAACCCTTGAAGATGGTGAACGTCTGGTCGCCGGCGATGATCCGCTGGAGGGCGGCCAGTTCGGCGTCCTGGCCGCCGACCGGCACGTCGGTGACGCCGGCGGACTGGAGCGCGTTGACGACGCCCGCCGCCATGCCGTCGTTGGCCACGTAGACGCCGTCGAAGCCGTCGGCGCCCAGGGAGTCGATGGCGGCACCCATCTCCTGGTTGGCGATCGACGCCTCCCAGCCCTCGACGTCCTGCTCGAAGACGATCTCGGTGGTGCCCTCCAGCACCGAAAGCGCACCGGACTTGAACAGGGCGGCGTTCGGGTCGGTGGGCGAACCGTTGATCATCACGACCCGGGCGCCGTCGGCGTCGTCGCCCAGCGAGTCGAGCAGGGTCTCGCCCTGGAGCTCGCCGACCCGCTCGTTGTCGTAGGACACGTAGGAGGCGATGGGCCCCTCGGCCAGCCGGTCGTAGGCGACCACGGGCACGTCCTCGGCGGCGGCGTCCTCCACCCACGTCGCGGTGGCCGAGGCGTCCACCGGGTCCAGCACGATGACGTCCGCGCCCTCGGCGAGCAGGGCGTCGAACTGCTGCTTCTGCTGGTTGGTGTCGTTGGACGCGTTGCTGTACTCGACCGTGCAGTCCGGGCAGAGCTCGGCCACCTTCTCCTCGAAGAAGGGGTAGTCGAAGGTGTCGTAACGGGTCGTGACGTCGTCGGGCAGCAGAATGCCGATGGTCCCCGACTGCGCGCCGCCGCCCCCCTCCTCCTCGTCGTCTCCGCCGCCGGCCTCGCCGCAGGCGGCCAGCGCGCTGGCGAGCGCTATGGCGGTGACTCCTGTGGCGGCAATTCGCAAGTATCGACGCATAGTGGGCTTGGCCTCCGGGTCGGGCCGCAACTCCGCGGCCATCGTCGGAGGCGAGCTAACCCCCCGAGCAATGTTGGCGTCAATACTTAAAACAAGCCTCAATCAAACTGATACGTTCCTGTCGCCCCCGCCACAAACGTTTCATTCTCGATGATGGGGTCAAGGAACCGCGTTCAGGCAATAGCCTGTTCGGAAGTGGGGTTTTTCAATCTTTTTCGCGGATTTACTTCCTGGTGGCCGAGGGTCCGCCCAGCAGCATTCCGTCGCCCATCTCGCGCAGCGCCAGGGCGAGCGCGCCGAGCACCTCCGCCCGGCCGCCCAACGCGCCGGGCACCAGGGTCAGCTGCCGGGCCGCGCTGGGGATCGCGTAGCGGCCGACCGAGTCGCGGATCGGCCCGAGCGCCAGCTCGCCGGCCTCGGCGAGATCGCCGCCCAGCACCACCCGGCTCGGGTTCAGCAGGTTGCACAGCTGCGCGACGCCGCTGCCGATATGGCGGCCGATGTCGGCGATCACCCGGCGGCAGCCCGGATCGCCCTCCCTGGCCAGCTGCACCACCCGGCGCATGGTGAGCTCGTGGCCGTGGCTGGCGTGCAGCAGCGGCAGCACGTGCCGGGCGGCGGTGAAGGTCTCCAGGCAGCCACGGTTGCCGCAGCGGCAGACCGGGCCCGACTCGTCGAGGGTGATGTGCCCGATCTCGCCCGCGGTGCCGCCGGGCCCGCGGTAGATGTGTCCGTCGATCACCAGGCCGGCGCCCACGCCGCTGGCCACCTTGATGTAGGCCAGGTCGCGCGAGCCGCGCCCGCTGCCCCAGACCAGCTCGCCGAGCGCGCCGAGGTTGGCGTCGTTGTCCACGTGGACCCGCACGCCGATCCGGGCGGCCAACTCCTCGCGCGGGTTGGTGCCGCGCCAGCCCGGCAGGATCGCGGTGGAGCCGAGCGCGCCGGTGGCCACGTCGATCGGGCCCGGCACCCCCAGGCCGACGCCGATGATCTTGTGGCGGTCCACGCCGGCGATGCCGAGCAGCCGGCCCACCAGCTTCTCCGCGCGGTCGAACCCCTCGTCGGCCGACGCGTCCACGTCGAACGGTTCGGCCTCCTCGGCCAGCACCTGGTGCGCCAGGTTCCCGACGGCCACCCGGAGGTGCGAGTGGCCGAAGTCGACGCCGACCACGATGCCGGCATCGGAGGAGAGCGAGACGCTGCGGGCCCGTCGCCCGCTGGCCGAGACGGTCCGCACCTCGACCGTGCCCAGCTCCTTCAACTCCCGAACGATGTTCGACACCGTGGCGGCGGACAGCCCGGTGGTGCGGGCGATGTCGGCCTGGGTCAGCGACCCCGCGGCGCGCACGGCGCGCACCACGCGTTCCAGATTGGCCCGATGCAGCGAGGACTGCGACCCCGGAGTCTCCACGGCTCACTCCACTTCGGTGTACCGGACGCACACGGCTCGGCAGCGACCCGACGGCGCCCGGCGACGGGGGCGCCGCGCCTACTATATGAACTCGGGCGGGAGCGCGGGAGAACGGGAGAGAAACCGCTTACCCCGGTGGTGCGTCCCGGGGCCTCTGGTCAGCGCACGGCCCCGGCGGTCAGACCGGTCTGCACCTGCCGCTGGAAGGTCACGTAGACCACCAGCACCGGCAGCATGGCCATGGTGACGCCGGCGTAGAGGGCGCCCCAGTCGCCCTCGTAGCCCTGCTGGACCATCAGCGCGGCCAGCCCCTGCGGCAGCACCGCGTCGTCCTCGCTGCCCACGTTGAGCACCCGGGGCAGCACGAACTGGTTCCACTGGCCGAGGAAGTTGAAGATCCCGACGCTGATCAGGCCCGGACTGGCCATGGGCAGCATGATCTGGAAGAACGTCCGGGTGTGCGAGGCGCCGTCCAGGGTGGCCGCCTCCTGCACGGCGCCGGGCAGCGTGCGGAAGAAGGCCGCCAGGAAGAAGATGGTGAACGGCAGCGAGTAGGCGATGTAGACGATGATCAGGCCCTGCCGGGTGTTGAGCAGGCCCATGTTGTTCAGGATGAAGAACAGCGGCACCAGGGCCAGGAACACCGGGAACATCATGCCGCCGGTGAAGAGCAGGTAGATCGACCGGTTGCAGGGAAACTCGAACCGGGCCAGCACGTAGGCCGCCATCGCGCCGAGCAGCATCGTGCCGGTCAGCGATCCGGACAGGATGATCAGCGAGTTCACCGTGTACCGGCCGATGTCCGCGTTGGACCAGGCGTTGGTGAAGTTCTCCCACTCGATCGCCGTGGGCAGGCCGAACGGGTCGGACACCAGATCCGCGTGCGGGCGGAGGCTGGAGAGCACCACCCACAGCAGCGGGCCGGCCGCCAGCAGCGTCCACGCCACCAGGAAGGAGTGCGCGAAGACGTTGAGCACCCGGCCCTCGGACGGTCCGCCCGCGCCGGCGCGCCGCCCCGACGGCGGACGCGGCGGCGCGGCGCCGTCGGAGTCCTCCGGCTTCTCGACGGACTGGGTGACGCTCATGTGTTTCCGCTCCCCACGGCTCGTCCCACGGCTCATCGGTCCTCAGTACTCGATCCGTTCGCGCCTGCCGAGGCGCAACATCAGGGCGGCGAACACCAGGGTGACCAGGAAGAGCGCGACGCCGACGGTGGTGGCGTAGCCGGCCTGGCCGTCCCTGACCATCTTCTCGTAGAGGTAGGTGGGCACGATGTCCATGCCGTGGTCCGGGATCATGACGTTCACCAGTGCGAATGCGTCGAGGGCCGCGATGCCCATGTAGATCCAGCCGGTCTGGATGGTGTCCCAGGCCAGCGGGAAGGTGATGCGGAAGAACGTGACCGGCCGGCTGGCCCCGTCCAGCAGCGCGGCCTCGTAGATGTCCCGCGGGATCGAGCTCATCGCGGCGGAGAACAGCACCACGTAGAACCCGACGAAGGACCAGCACAGCACGGCCAGCACGCACCAGATGGCGATGTCGCCGCCCAGCCAGTCGTTCTGCCGCAGCGAGCCCAGGCCCACCCGGTCCAGGCCCTCGTTGAGCGCGCCGCTGCGCGGGCTGAAGATGCGGGTCCAGATCACGGCGATGATCGCCAGCGACAGCACCTGGGGGAAGAAGTAGAAGATCTTGTAGAACCTCGTCCCGGTGACGCCGGAGATCACCTCGTTCTTCCGGTGCCGGCCGCCGGCGTTCAGCATGAAGGCGAAGAACAGGCCAAGGCCGAGGGTGATCAGCGGGGCCAGGACGAGCAACAGCAGGCTGTTGCGCATCGCCTTCCAGAACAGCTCGTCGTTCCAGAGCCGTTCGTAGTTCTCCAGTCCGGTGAAGTTGTACTCGCTGCTGAATCCGGTCCAGTCCGTCATCGAGTAGTAGAAGGCCTGGACGAACGGCGAGACGACGAAGAAGGCGTAGATCAGCAGCGGAACGAGCAGGAACCAGGCCACGAACCGGTACTGGTCGAGCTTCCGGTAGCGCCGGTCCCCCCGCACCCGCTCGGGCGTCAGCCCGGGCGGCAGGACGAACGCCAGCGCCAGCAGCGCCCGGGGCGCGGGCGGGGTCGCCGCCCGTCGGGCCGGCGTGGACGAGGGCTCGGACGCGGGCCTGGGACCCGGCGTGCGCCGGGTGCCCTGGTCCGTCGCGGCCTGATCGTTCATGCTCTGCTCTCCGTGACTGGGAACGGCTGGGGCGCGGCGGTCAGGCGTGCTGGAACTTCTCGATGGAGTCGTCGGCCGCCGTGTCGTCGGCCGCCTGCTGGCAGCGGTTGAGGGCCTCGTCGACGCCGATCTCGCCGGCCATCATGGACGCGACGGCGCCGCCGATGCCCTCGTCGTTGAGCTGCTTGTACCAGTCGGGGAGCCGGGACAGGATCAGGTTGTCGCCGGCGGCCTCGATGGCCGCGACGGCGCTGGCCAGGCCGGGGCCGAGCTCCAGACCCTGTTCGGCGCCGCGCACGCAGGTCAGCGAGGAGACGAGGCGGGTGAAGTTCTGCGCGGACTCCTTGCCCAGCATGACCCGCATGAACTCCATGCCGCCGGCCACGTTGGGCGCCTGGGAGGGCACGATGTACGGCTCGCCCGGCGAGGCCCACAGGGTCTCGAAGGGCAGGGCGTCCGAGCTGTCCAGCGGGGTGGGCGGGCCGACGGCCATGTCGAAGTCGGGCGGGGTGGTGGAGGCGGCCTCGTTCTCCACCCAGGAGCCGTTGGGGATGAACAGCGCGTGGCCCTCGGTCCATTCGGCCTGCGCGTCCTCGTGGGTCATGCCCGGGGTGCCCTGCAGGATCAGGTCGCGCGCGACGAGCTCGTGGTACGCCTCGAACGCGGCGCGCACCGCGTCGTGCTTCCAGGCGTTCGGCTCCAGGTTGTCCATGGCCTGCAGGACCTCCAGGCCACCGATCTTGGCGATGAACGGGTAGAGCGTGAAGTTGAGGTAGTACGGATAGACGCCGGGGTACGTCCAGCCCGCGATGCCCTGGCCCTTGGCGCGCTCGCAGAGGCTGATCATCTCGTCCCAGGTGCGCGGGTACTCCGCGTCCAGCCGCTCCAGGGCGCTGGCCGAGTACCACTGGCCGTAGACGTGGTAGGCGTAGCACAGCCGGAACACCGAGTCCGAGCCGAACTGGCCCATCTCGACCGTGCCGGGCATCAGGGTGTCCCGGACGGTGACGCCCTTGTCGTCCAGGCTGGGCGCGTCGAGCAGTTGGGTGAGGTCGGCCACCTGGTCGTTGCGGATCAGCGCGGCGATGTCCATGGCGTTGGCACCGGAGTTGTCGATCACGTCCGGCGGATCGCCCTGCACCATGCGCGGTTGGAGCCGGGACTGGATCTCCTGGGTCTTGGTGTGGTCGACCGCGCCGTAGGTCTCCTCGTAGATCTTCTCGGCGTCGACGGCGTACTGGTCGCCGAAGCCGCCGTCGAAGATCACGACTTCGAGCTCCGCGTCGGGGTTGACGCCGAAGGGGTTGGCGTCGGTCTTCGCGACGCCCTCGACGGCGTCGTTCTCTCCGCCCCCGCTGGCACACGAGGTGAGGGCACCGAGCGCGGGTGCGGCCAACAGGCCCGCCGCGGTCGTCCGGATCAGGGTGCGACGGTTGACGTGCGGACTGGGCATGGTCAGGTCCTCGCCTTCGATGGATCCCGGATCCCGACAGGTATAGTCCACTCCCGCCGGTGGCGGAAGATCGCGTACATGACCAACGAAAGCTTTTCCGAGTCGAGATCTCCACGTCACACGCCGCGGGCGGCCTCCGTCCTGGGAGGCCGCCCGCGGGTGGGTCGGGGCGCCGGCCGGTGGCCGGCGCCGGTGGGTCACTTGCGCAGCAACGAGCGCAGCACGTACTGCATGATCCCGCCGTTGCGGTAGTAGTCCGCCTCGCCGGGGGTGTCGATCCGGACCGTGGCGTCGAACTCCACGCCGGTCTCCGTGCTGACCCGCACGGTCGCCGGGACGTCGCCGTCGTTCAGGGCGGTGATGCCGGTGATCCGGTAGGTCTCCTCGCCGGTCAGGCCGAGCGAGACCGCGCTCTGTCCGTTGGGGAACTGCAGCGGCAGCACGCCCATGCCGATCAGGTTGGAGCGGTGGATGCGCTCGTAGGACTCCGCGATCACGGCGCGGACGCCGAGCAGCGCGGTGCCCTTCGCGGCCCAGTCCCGGGAGGACCCCGAGCCGTACTCCTTGCCCGCCAGCACCACCAACGGGGTGCCCTGGGCCTGGTAGTTCTGCGCGGCGTCGTAGATGAAGCTCACCGGGCCGCCCTCCTGGGTGAAGTCCCGGGTGTAGCCGCCCTCGGTGCCCGGCGCGATCTGGTTGCGCAGCCGGATGTTGGCGAAGGTGCCGCGGATCATCACCTCGTGGTTGCCGCGACGCGAGCCGTAGGAGTTGAAGTCGCGGCGCTCGACGCCGTGTTCGGTGAGGTACTGGCCGGCCGGGGTGTCGGCCTTGATGGCGCCGGCCGGCGAGATGTGGTCGGTGGTGACCGAGTCGCCGAGCCGGGCCAGCACCCGGGCGCCCTCGATGTCGCTCACCGGCTGCGGGTCCGGGGTCATGCCGTCGAAGTACGGGGGCCGGCGGACGTAGGTGGAGTCCGCGTCCCATTCGAAGGTGTCGCCGGTGGGGATGGACAGCGCGTTCCACTGGGCGTCGCCGGCGAAGACGTCGGCGTAGCTCTGGCCGAACATCTCCTGGCCGATGGCGGAGGCCACGACCTCCTCGACCTCCTGCTCGGAGGGCCAGACGTCGCGCAGGTACACCGGCTGGCCCTCGGAGTCGGTGCCGAGCGGCTCCCGGGTGATGTCCACCTTCATCGAGCCGGCGAGCGCGTAGGCGACCACCAGCGGCGGGGAGGCCAGGTAGTTCATCTTGACGTCGGGGTTGATCCGGCCCTCGAAGTTGCGGTTCCCGGAGAGCACCGAGACCACGGCGAGGTCGTGCTCGTTGACGGCCTGGGAGATCTCCTCGGGCAGCGGTCCCGAGTTGCCGATGCAGGTGGTGCAGCCGTACCCGACGAGGTTGAAGCCGAGCTTGTCGAGGTACGGGGTGAGGCCGGCGCGGTCGTAGTAGTCCATGACCACCTTGGAGCCCGGCGCCAGCGTGGTCTTGACCCACGGCTTGCGGGTCAGGCCGCGCTCCACCGCCTTCTTGGCCAGCAGCGCCGCGCCCACCATCACCGAGGGGTTGGAGGTGTTGGTGCAGGAGGTGATGGCCGCCACGGTCACCGCGCCGTGGTCGATCTCGAACTCGGTGCCGTCGGCGCCGGTGACCGAGACGGGGCTGCTGGGCACGCCGTTGGACACCGCCGGGGCGTCGGAGGCCGGGAAGGACTCCATGCTGGCCTCGTCCTCGCCCACCACGGCCACGTGGTCACGGACGTCGTGCGAGAACTGGCCCTTGGCGTCGGCCAGCGCGATCCGGTCCTGCGGGCGCTTCGGGCCGGCCAGCGACGGCACCACCGAGCCCAGGTCGAGCTCCAGGTACTCGGAGAACTCCGGCTCGCGCGCCGGGTCGTGCCACAGGCCCTGCTCCTTGGTGTACGCCTCGACCAGGGCGATCTGCTCCTCGTCCCGGCCGGTGAGCCTGAGGTAGGAGATGGTCTCGTCGTCGATCGGGAAGATCGCGGCCGTGGAGCCGAACTCCGGCGACATGTTGCCGATGGTGGCCCGGTTGGCCAGCGGCACCGCGGCCACGCCCTCGCCGTAGAACTCCACGAACTTGCCGACCACGCCGTGCTTCCTGAGCATCTCGGTGATGGTCAGCACGAGGTCGGTGGCGGTGGTGCCGGTGGGCAGTTCCCCGGTGAGCTTGAAGCCGACCACCCGCGGGATGAGCATGGAGACCGGCTGGCCCAGCATCGCGGCCTCGGCCTCGATGCCGCCGACGCCCCAGCCGAGCACGCCGAGGCCGTTGACCATGGTGGTGTGCGAGTCGGTGCCGACCAGGGTGTCGGGGTACGCCTGTCCCTCGCGGACCATGACCACCCGGGCCAGGTGCTCGATGTTCACCTGGTGCACGATGCCGGTGCCCGGCGGGACGACCTTGAACTCGTCGAACGCGGACTGGCCCCAGCGCAGGAACTGGTAACGCTCGCGGTTGCGGCCGTACTCCAGCTCGACGTTGTGCTGGAAGGAGTCCGGCGTGCCGAACTTGTCGGCGATCACCGAGTGGTCGATGACCAGCTCGGCCGGCGCCAGCGGGTTGACCCGGGACGCGTCGCCGCCCAGGTCGCGGATCGCCTCCCGCATGGTGGCCAGGTCCACGACGCAGGGCACGCCGGTGAAGTCCTGCATGATCACCCGGGCCGGGGTGAACTGGATCTCCTGGGCGGGCTGGGCGTTCGGATCCCACTCCCCCAACGCCCGGATGTGATCGGCGGTGATGTTCGCCCCGTCCTCGGTGCGGAGCAGGTTCTCCAGCAGCACCTTCAGGCTGTACGGCAGGCGGGCGGAGCCGTCCACCGTGGCAAGCCGGAAGATCTCGTACGACTTCTCGCCCACCCGCAGGGTGCCACGGGCGTCGAAGCTGTTCGCCGACACGACTGTCTCCTTCAGTGCAGATTCGCGCGCTACTACGGCAATCCTGCCGCCGGCGCCGCCGGGCGGCCCGCTCAGGTGAACCTCAGCGCGTCGCGACGGCCGCCCACCGTCAAGTATCTCGATATCGAGATAACTCTAGTACATCCCGACGGCGGAGGTCATGCCGCCCCGGGTACCTCGGACCGCGCGCCGCGACACGCCGAGCCGACCCGGTCGGACGACACCGCGTTCGGTGTCCCGGCGGGTGAACGAGTAGCCTGGTCACTCGAACGGCGGCACAGAAGCTGCCCAACAGGCGTTCATCTCATATGTGAGATAGGGTCGTGCGTATGACCGACGACTACCTCGCCCGCATCGGACAGCTCATCCGGGACGCACGTCAGCATCGAGGCTGGACACAACTCCAGCTGGCGGAAGCCCTGGCCACCAGCCAGAGCGCCATCAACCGCATCGAGCGCGGGAATCAGAACATCAGCCTTGAGATGATCGCCCGCATCGGGGAGGCCCTGGACAGCGAGATCGTCTCCCTCGGCTATGCCGGGCCGATGCATCTGCGGGTGGTCGGCGGGCGGCGGCTGTCCGGCAGCATCGACGTCAAGACGAGCAAGAACGCGGCGGTCGCCCTGTTGTGCGCGTCGCTGCTCAACTCCGGCCGCACGGTGCTGCGCCGGGTCGCCAGGATCGAGGAGGTCTTCCGGATCCTGGAGGTGCTCAACTCGGTGGGCGTGCGCAGCCGCTGGATCAACGACGGCGCCGACCTGGAGATCGTGCCCCCGGCCGAGCTGGACCTGGACGCCATCGACCAGGAGGCGGCGCGCCGCACCCGCAGCATCATCATGTTCCTCGGGCCGCTGCTGCACCGCATGGACCAGTTCCGGATCCCGTACGCCGGCGGCTGCGACCTCGGCACCCGGACCGTCGAACCGCACATGATGGCGCTGCGCCGGTTCGGCCTCGACGTGACGGCCACCGAGGGCATGTACCACGCCACGGTGAACCGGCGGATCACGCCCGAGCGGCCGATCGTGCTGACCGAGCGCGGGGACACGGTCACGGAGAACGCGCTGCTCGCCGCCGCCCGGCACGACGGCGTCACGGTGATCAGGAACGCCTCGTCCAACTACATGGTCCAGGACCTGTGCTTCTTCCTGGAGCAGTTGGGCGTGCGGGTGGACGGCGTGGGCACCACCACGCTCACCGTGCACGGCGTGCCGGACATCGACCGGGACGTGGACTACTCCCCCTCGGAGGACCCGGTCGAGGCGATGAGCCTGATCGCCGCCGCCCTGGTCACCGAGTCGGAGCTGACCATCCGCCGGGTGCCGGTGGAGTTCCTGGAGATCGAGCTCGCGGTGCTGGAGGGCATGGGCCTGGACCACGACCTGGGCCCCGAGTACCCGGCGGACAACGGGCGCACCCGGCTGGCCGACCTCACGGTCCGGCCGTCCAAGCTGGAGGCGCCGATCGACAAGATCCACCCGATGCCGTTCCCGGGCCTCAACATCGACAACGCCCCGTTCTTCGCGGCCATCGCCGCCTCGGCGCACGGCTCGACCCTGATCCACGACTGGGTCTACGACAACCGCGCCATCTACCTCACCGACCTCAACCGCCTCGGCGGTCGGCTGCAGCTGCTCGACCCGCACCGGGTGCTGGTGGAGGGCCCGACCCGCTGGCGGGCGGCCGAGATGATGTGCCCGCCGGCGCTGCGCCCGGCCGTGGTGGTGCTGCTGGCCATGATGGCCGCGGAGGGCACCTCGGTGCTGCGCAACGTCTACGTCATCAACCGCGGCTACGAGGACCTGGCCGAGCGGCTGAACTCGGTCGGCGCGCAGATCGAGACGTTCCGCGACATCTGAGCCGCCAGGCAGATGTGACGGTTCCGCGAGCCGGACCCGACCAGGCCCGAGCGGACCGGGCAGCGGGTGCGGAGAGCCCCCCGTGGCGGCTCTCCGCACCCGCACACCCGTCAGCCGGCCATGGGCAGCGGCGTCCGGCCGGCGCCGGAGCCCGGACCGGTCAGCCGCTCGCCCAGCAGCTCGGTCGTCCTCACCTCCTCGGTCTCCTGATCCACGACGCTCACCCGCACCACGTGGCCCCGTGCGTCGTCGAGCGTCGCGTCGGCGGCGACGGCGAAGACCACGGAGAGCGGCCGGTCGCGGCCGTCCTGGTGGTGCGCGCCGGTGTAGTGCAGGATCCGCCAGCCGTCCTCGTCCCAGTGCTCCAGCAGCCCGGAACGGATCAGCCCGGACGCCGACTGGAAGGCCAGCGAACGTTCGAGCAGTTCCACCGAGGCCGCCACCGGGACCTCGCCGTCCGTGCCGCGCATCGGGTTTCCGGTCAGCCGCAGCCGGAGCCGGCGCAGCCTCGGCTGCCAGGTGCGCTCTGGGCCGGCCGACAGGAACGCCAGCCCGCCGGCGCCGATCGCCCACAGCAGCACCGCGAGCGCCGGTCGGTCACCCAGCGCCCGCCACCAGGGCCCGGCCGCCGTCGCGGCCAGCACGCCGCCGGCCGCCACCGCGCCGGCCCGGACGAACGAGTGCCAGGTCACCGGCGTCTCGGTACGCGCCGAGCAGCCGCAGTCGGACTCCGGGGCCACCGCCCTGGCGTATCCGAGATAGCCGAGGAAGCCCGCGCCGAGCAGCGCCACGCCGGCGCCGACCGCCGCCGACCCCGGCGCCACGAGCAGCCCGGCGGCCAGCGCCACCTCGGCCGCGCCCGTGGCCCGCAGCACCAGCGCCGACCGGTCGGGGCCGCGGACCAGCCGGGGCAGCGCCGTCCGCGCCGCCTGGGCGCGCAGCTCGCGGCTCACCAGCTTGCCGACGCCGGTCCAGACCAGGAGCCCGGCCAGCAGGGGCGGCAGCAGGCTCGCCAGGAAAGTCGTGAAGGTCACATCCGCTCCCTGAACGCTCAGTGCCCGACCGTGACGCGGACCAGGTCGATGGAGTCGTCGGCCGGCCGCCAGGCGCCCAGCACCTGGGCGGGCTGGCCGATGCGCAGCCGCGACAGATCGGAGGTGAGCGCGCTACCCGCGTAGGTGGCCGACGTCTCCGCCGAGGTGCGGCCGACCAGCTCGTGGTTGTGGTGCGCGAGGTACAGCCGGTCCTTCTGGATGCCGCGGATGGTGGTGTAGAGGTTGACGATGTTGACCCACACCGCGTCGGCCGCGATGGAGCCGTCCGGCATCCGCACGCCCCTGGCGTAGAGGCCGTCGCCGACCTCGACCGCGTCGATGGTGGTGGGGCGGACCTTCCACACGCTGGTCGCGTTGGTCAGCTGGAGCTGGTGCCGCCGCCCGTCGGAGCCGGCGACGTGCAGCAGGCTGCCTCTGATGCCGCTGACCCGGCCCTCGGCGAACTCTGTCTGGGTGACGGCCGGGTCCAGGGAGGGGGTGGGGGCGGCGAAGGCCGCGTCCGCGTCGAACGCGCCCAGTGCGGAGGCGCCGGCGATGGTGGCCCCACCGACGGCGGCGGAGGTGAGGAAGCCGCGGCGGCCGAAGCGGTCCGAGGCTGAGGTCATTCCGGTCATGCTGGTCTCCTCCTGGGCTCGCTCACTCGGTGATGACGACGGGCAGAATGCCGGAGCTGAGGCTGCCGATGGCCGAGAAGGCCGCGGGCGTCAGGTCGAGGACCCGGTTGACGCGGCAGGTGCTGCCGCAGCACGACTGCTCGCCGCAGAAGCTCCTGGTACGCGGACCGCAGTCGGTGATGGTGACGCAGACGGTGGCGCCGGAACACTGGTGACTGATGTTCATCACCGAGCCGCAGCCGCGGCGGACGATGCCGGACTCGCCGCAGAGGTCGGGCCGCGTGATGTCCCAGCACGCCTGCGAGGCGTTGGGCCAGGCGGCGTGGTTGGACCCGGAGCTGCAGTTGCCGCAGGCGCCGCCGCCCGCGGAACCGCAGGGGCCCCAGGCGGCGCCGCAGCAGAACCAGGTGGTCGTGCCGGCCCACAGCGGGGTGGAGGAGCAGGCCACGGTGAACTCCCTTCGAGAGGTGCCGATGAGCTCATGCCTGACCTGCACATGACATCCTGCGCGCAAGACGTGTGCCTGTCTACGCGCGTCGCCGAGACGCCCGTTCGGCCCGGGCGCGGGGCGAGGGGGTGGGGGACTTCCTCCTGGTGCCGGTGAGATGTGGGGGGACGTCATGGCAGTACAGGCGGAGCGTCGAACGCGCTCATCATCCACGCTCGGCCGCACGAGCACCAGAGGGCGACACGAACGAACGGCTACCGGGCGGACAACAAACGGACAAGAACCGATCTCATCTCACCCTCAATTCGATTACTTCGCGGGGCATGAGCGGGCGTCCGCCTGGGGACATAGATGCCAGGACCGTTCAACCACCCGGCTGCTGCTGAGGAGTTCCGCGATGGACCAAGCGCTGGACAACAGGCTGGACGAGAGGCTGGACAAGGGAACGGCCCAGCGGACGCTGGTGCTCTTCGCCGTGACGTGTGCGCTCGCCGTGCTGGCCTCGCCGATCCTGGTCATCTACGAGCTGCTGTTCGGCACGCTGGGGCTGGTCGCCATGGGGGCGCTCTCCCGGTTCCTGCCCAGTGGCGTCGCGATGACCGGCACCGTGGTCGCCGCCGGCGTGCTGGCCGGCAGTCTGCCCTATCTCTTCGCCGCCGCCTTCGTGGTCTGACGCGGCCGCCTCCCTCCACGCCGGGTCGCCGTCACCCCGCGTCCAACCGCAGACCGAGCCGGTCGAGCACCGGCCGGTAGCCGATGCGTTGGTACACGCCGTTGCTGGTCGGGTTGGCGACGTCGGTGAACAGCAGCACCTCGTCCGCGCCGGCCTCCCCCGCCCGCCGACTGGCGGCGGCGGTCACCGCCGCCGCGTAGCCCCGCCGCCGGTGCTCGGGCGGGGTGTAGACCGCGCAGATCCGCGTCTGGCCGGCGACCCGGGGCGTGGTCGCGGCCATGGACACCGGCACCCCGTCGCGCTCCCAGAGCACCACGGCGTCGCGGTCGAGCCAGTCGGCGACCCGGTCGCGCGGCGGGGCGACGTGGTCGTCGGTCCCCCGGGAGAACTCCGCCACCCAGTCGGTCAGTCGTCCCAGGTCCGCCGCCGTGCCCGGCCGGGCCCGCCCCGGGGGCACGGGGTCCGGCGGGGCGAGTTCGGCGAGTCGGTAGAGCCGGGTGCGCCGGCCCGGCGTGTCTCCGCCGCCCGTGTGCCGGCGCCAAGCCGCGCGGAACGGCTCGACCGCCGCCCACTCCAGGTCCACCCGCGTCACCGGACGCCCCTCGTCCGCCCGGCTCAGCAGCCCGGCCAGCGGCTCCACCGCGTCCGGCGGCACCGGACTCACGTGCACGGGCCGCGGCGGCGTCCACAGGAGCGCCCCGGCCACCTCGCCGGAACCGTCCCGCCACCATCCGGCCCGCGGGCCGCCGTCGCCGTAGTAGCCGGGGCCCCGGCGGCGGAGCATGGTGGAGACCGTCAGCAGCACGGTGTTCGCCACCGGCCGCCCGCGGAGGAACTCCCCCGCCTCGGCCTGCCACTCCTCCAGATCACGCGTCAGGGTCCAGACCATGCCGCCCATGATGGCCGCGTCCCGACTCCGCCGGCACCCGATATTTCGGTCCCGAAGGAGTGAACATCCGCGGGGAAGAACGTTCCTGTGGTCGCCGTCGCAGTAAACATGGGACCGTCGTCATGCTGCCCTGGACCCGCTCCGTGGAGGACGGATGAGCACCGAACCCGCTCCCTATGCGGCGCCTGACTCGATCGCGGCCGCTGACCCCGAATCGGCACTGAAGTACGCCATCCAGCACATCCGGGGGGACCGGGTGGAGATCATCGAAGGGGTGATCACGCCGGTGTCTCCCACCTGGGATCACGAGCACGCCGCGGCTCTCGTCAGGGAGCAGCTCGAGCCGGTCCTGCGCGAGCTCGGGTGCTTCGCCGGCTCAGGCAGTCTCGACCTGCCCGGATCGAGCAACTGGTACGTGCCGGATCTCGCCGTGGTACCCCGTTCCCTGGCCAAGAGCGCGGGCTCCCTGGTCCCGAGCCAGACTCTGCTGATCGTCGAGGTCACCTCGGACTCCAACGCGGACACCGACCGCATCGTGAAGCGGAGGCGCTACGGAGAGTACGGCGCACCGCTGTATCTGCTGGTGGACCGGCAGGAGAGGGCCTGTTCGCTATTCAGCCAGCCGGGCGAGCTGGGGTTCACGCGGGTGGACGGGCCGCACGCGTTCGGCACGCCGCTTCGGCTGCCCAAGCCGTTCGACGTGGAGCTCGACACGAAGGACTTCGGCTAGGCGTCGCCGGCCGAGCGGCGCCTAGGCTGGACTCATGTACACGCGGCGGCGTCGGCGTTACTTCGTTCTGATGACGGTCTGCCTGGTCCTGTTCGTCAGCGCCTGGGGCGTGGTGCGGCTGTGGTCGGTGCCGCTGGCGATCGCGATGTGCCTGGTGGCGGCCGCGATTCCGCCGATCGCGGCGTTCGCCGCGAACCGTCGCGAGCCGGACGACCGCTGGTGGGACGAGCGCTAGCGAGTCGTGCTCACCAGGGCAGATCCTGGATCTCGTGGACGCAGACCACCAGGAACAGCACCGCGGCGCCCACCAGCATCACGTTGCTGACCGGCCCGTTGCGCCACTCGCGCGGCGCCCGGTCGCTGTTCAGCAGCCACAGCAGGGTGATCGCGAGGAAGGGCATGAAGACCGCGCCGAGCACGCCGTAGGTCAGCGTGAGCTCGACCGGTCGGTCCTGGTAGACGAGGATCATCGGCGGGAACGTCAGCCACAGCAGGTAGGCGCGGAACGGCCAGGTACGCTCCGGCGTCCCCTCGGCGAGCGCCCGCGCGCCCGTCTCGGAGGCCGTCCCACGGCCCTCCCGGTCGGCCCGCAGCCGGGCCACGAAGGCTGTGAACAGCAGGCTCACGCCGTGCCAGACGCCGATCACCGAGGTGAAGGCCGTCGCGAAGAAGCCGATCAGGAAGAGGTCGCTGGTGACGGCGTCGAAGCGCTGCTCCAGCACGTTCCCGATGTCCAGCAGCCCCTGGTCGCCCTCGCTGATCGCGTCCGAACCGGCGTGCAACAACTCGGCGCCGACGACCATCATCGAGATCACGAAGATGCCGGTCATCACGTAGGCGACCCGGTTGTCCAGCCGCATGACGGACATCCACCGCGGCGTGGCCCAGCCCTTCGCGTTCACCCAGAAGCCGTACGCCGCGAGCGTGATCGAACCGCCGACCCCGCCCATCAGGCCGAGGGTGTAGAAGATCGAGTCGTCGGGGAGCGTGGGCCACAGCCCGGCGCCCATGTCGCCCAGGTCCGGGGTGACCCGGACGGCGATGGTGACCACCACGACGAACATCACGAGGATCAGCGCCATCATGATCTTCTCGATGACGGCGTAGCGGTTGAACCAGACGCAGACCAGCCCGAGCAGGCCGCACAGCAGGCCCCAGGTCTGGTAGCTCGGGCCGCCCTCCCACAGCGCCTCCAGCGGCAGCCCGCTGGCCGACATCGCGACGCCCCCGTAGACGAAGCCCCAGATCACGACGTAGACGCCGAAGTACCAGGTGGTCCAGGGGCCGAGGGAACGCCAGCCCTCGAAAATGGTGGTGCCGGTGGACAGATGCCAGCGTCCGGTGGCCTCGGCGAGGGAGATCTTGATGACGCAGCCGAGGACCGCGGCCCACAGCAGGGTGTAGCCGAAGCGTTCGCCGGCGACGCTGGTGGCGACGAGGTCGCCCGCGCCCACGCCGGTCGCCGCGACGACCAGTCCGGGACCTATGTACCGCCATCGGGACTTGGGGAGTTGAGCCTCCTCGCGCGTCTTCGCCACGAGGGGCTTCTGCCCAACGCCGACTGATCCACACCAACGCCCGCGCGCGACGCGGCCGTCCGTCGGTGTCCGTTCCCCGCCAGCCGGCCCTCCGGCGCGGCTGATGTACTGCGGGTATGAACGACTCGATCCCCCTCTCCGCCGACGCCGCCGAACGCCTGGTCGCCCGGGCCCGCCGGTTCCACGAACTGCACCGGTCAGGCGCCCCGTTGGTGCTGCCCAACGCCTGGGACGCGGCCAGCGCCGCGCTGGTGGCCGAGGCCGGCGCGACGGCCGTCGCCACCACGAGCTCCGGCGTGGCCTGGGGCCTGGGTGCCGCCGACGGTGAGCGCGTCGACCGCGACCTGGCGCTGGCGCTCACCGCCCGGGTGGCCGCCGCCGTGGACCTGCCGGTGACCGCGGACGTCGAGGCCGGTTTCGCGTCGGACCCGGACGGGGTCGCGGCGACGGTGCGCGGCGTGCTGGCGGCCGGTGCGGTGGGGGCGAACCTGGAGGACAGCCACCACGGCGGTCCGGAGCCTCTGCGCGCGGTCGCCGACCAGGCCGAGCGGCTCGCCGCCGCGCGGGACGCGGCCGACGAGGCGGGCGTGCCGCTGTTCCTCAACGCCCGGGTGGACACCTTCCTGCGCGGCGGTCCCGGCGCCGATGCGCGGGAGTTGCTGGCCGTGACCCTGGAACGGGCGGCGGCGTACCTCGCGGCCGGGGCGGACGGTGTCTTCGTGCCGGGGGTCACGGACCCGGAGCTGGTGTCCGCGCTGGCCGGCGGCGTGGCGGCGCCGCTGAACGTGCTGGCCGGCCCCGGCGCGCCGCCGATCGCCGAACTGGCCGCCGCCGGCGCGGCGCGGATCAGCGTCGGCTCGGCCCTGGCCCAGGCCGCCTACGCGCTGGCCGCACGGGGAGCCCGCGAGCTCCTGGCCCAGGGCACCTACGACGCGCTGACGAGCGACCTGGACTACGCGCGGCTCAACTCCCTCCTGGGCGACGGCCGCCGGCTCTGAACCGGGCGGACCGCCTTGGGGGTGAGGCGCGCGCCTCACCCCCGAGGCGGATCGGGTCAACGAGGGCCGGACCGGATGTCCGCCTCGCCGATCCTGGTGTTCCCCCCCGCCGCCGGGTGCGCGGAGACGGGGCTCAGAAGCCGCAGTACACGTTGCTGCCCTGGTCCGTGAGGAGATCGTGCCGGATCCAGCCGCTGACACCCGTCGTGGCGTTCCGCGCGTAGGTCCAGGAGTAGCCCTCGGTGCCCGTGTAGCAGTGGTAGTCGAGGTTGTGCGACGGGTAGGCGACCCCGTTGCTCGGGCAGTTCGCGCTGCTCGTCCCGCTCCGCATGTTCACCCCGCCCGAGACGGCGGTGTTGTCCAACGGGCTGCTGTCGCGGTCGGGTGCCGTCTTCCCGCAGGCCGCTTCCGCCACGGCCGGCGTGGCGGCACCCACGACGACGACCGGCGTGACGAGCGCCGCGACGGCGGCCGAGGCCAGCAGGGCGCGCTTGCGCATGGACATGGTGATTCCCCTCCCCCACGACCCCCCGGTCGTGGACTGTGCCTCAGTCTCTTGATCGCCAGGGGTGGTCTGAAGAGGCATTCGAGCCAATTCCGACGAAGCCGCCGCATGCGCACCGAGGGGACGGACCCGGCGGGGCGGCGGACGACGTGCGGCGGCTCCGGCGGGAGGGCGAGGAGCGCCCCCGGGCCATCGTCGAGCGGCCGGAGCCGCCGGAGCGGCCGCAGCGACGGGTGGGGGCGTCGTGGCGGGGAGCCACCCGAGGTAAAAGCGGTGGTCGGACGCATGGCAGGCGAGTGATACTCGGCCGGGTGTTCCTGACGATCTCCACCACCGGCAGCGCCGAGCATCCGGCGACCGACCTCGGCTTCCTGCTGCACAAGCACCCCGAGAAGGCGCACGAGTTCGGCGTCTCCGCCGGCACCGCGCATGTCTTCTACCCCGAGGCGCACGCCGATCGCTGCACCGCGGCGCTGCTGCTCGACGTCGACCCCGTCGCGCTGGTGCGCGGCCGGGGCCAGCTGACCCAGTACGTCAACGACCGCCCGTACGCGGCCTCGTCGCTGCTGGCCGTGGCGCTCGGCAAGGTGTTCCGCACCGCGCTCCGCGGGCAGTGCGCCGCGCGGCCCGAGCTGGCCGAGGCGCCGCTGCCGCTGCGGATCGAGGTGCCCGCGCTGCCGGCGCGCGGCGGGCCGGAGACGGTGCAGCGGCTGTTCGCGCCGCTGGGCTGGCGGGTGACGGCCGAACCCGTGCCGCTGGACCCGGAGTTCCCCGACTGGGGCGACTCGCGCTATCTGCGGCTCACCCTGGAGGGCAGCGCCCGGCTGGCCGCGACGCTGCGTCAGCTGTACGTGCTGCTGCCGGTGCTGGACGCGGCCAAGCACTACTGGATCACGGCCGAGGAGGTCGACAAGCTGCTGCGGGCCGGCGAGGGCTGGTTGGAGCGCCACCCCGAACAGCGGCTGATCACCGACCGGTACCTGGCCCACCGGCACGCGCTGACCCGGGCCGCGCTGGAACGGCTCGAACTGGCCCGGCTGGCGGAGTCCGACGACGCCCGGGCCGAGGACCTGGACAACGCCGTCGCCGATCCGGCCGAGCCCGACGCCGTGGAGCCCGCTGCCGCGGGGACCGATGCCGCGGGGACCGTCCGGGAGCCCGCGGGGACGACCGACCCGGACCGCCCCGCCTCGCTGGCGGAGCTGCGGCGCGAGGCCGTCGTCGCGGCGCTGCGCGAGCACGGCGCGGCGCGGGTGCTCGACCTGGGCTGCGGCGGCGGTCAGCTCGTCGGCGCGCTGCTGGCGGACCGCCGGTTCACCGAGGTGGTCGGCATGGACGTCTCGGTGCGCGCGCTGCAGGCCGCCCACCGGCGACTGCGCGTCGACCGGATGCCCGAGCGGCAGCGGGCCCGGCTCACGCTGCTGCAGGGCTCGTTGATGTACACCGACGCCCGGCTCGCCGGCTACGACGCCGCCGTGCTCAGCGAGGTGATCGAGCATGTGGACCCGCCCCGGCTGCCCACCCTGGAGTACGCCGTGTTCGGCGCCGCGCGGCCCACGACGGTCGTGCTGACCACGCCGAACGCGGAGTACAACGTGCGCTGGGAGTCGCTGCCGGCCGGCCAGGTCCGGCACGCCGACCACCGGTTCGAGTGGACGCGGGCGGAGTTCCGCGCCTGGGCCACGGGGGTGGCCGACCGGCACGGCTACGCGGCGGCGTTCCGGCCGGTGGGCCCGGAGGACCCGGAGGTCGGGCCGCCCACCCAGCTCGCGGTGTTCACCCGCGACGACGACACCGACCGGAGCACGGACCGGAACATGGACCGGAACACCGAGAACAGCGACGAGAACAGGAGGGCCGCGGCATGACGGAGCTCGCCCTACCCGACCTGTGCCTGGTGGTGCTCGTCGGCACCACCGGATCCGGCAAGTCCACCTTCGCGGCGCGGAACTTCCTGCCCACCCAGGTCGTCTCCTCCGACGCCTGCCGCGCCATGGTGGCCGACGACGAGAACGACCAGAGCGCCACCCCCGAGGCGTTCGAACTGCTGAACTTCGTCGTCGGCAAGCGGCTGGCCGCCGGCCGGCTGACCGTGGTGGACGCCACCAGCGTGCAGCGCGACTCCCGCCGCCGGCTGGTGGAGCTGGCCAGGGAGCACGACGTGCTGCCGGTCGCCGTGGTGCTCGACGTGCCCGAGGGGGTCTGCGCGCGCCGGAACGCGGCCCGGCCCGAACGGGCCACGCTCCCGGACCACGTCATACCGCGGCAGCGACGCGAGCTGCGCCGCTCGCTGCGCGGCCTGTCCCGCGAGGGCTTCCGCACCGTGCACACGCTGCACGGCGAGGCGGAGGTGGCGGCGGCGACGGTCACGCTCGAGCGGCGGTACAACGACCTCCGGCACCTGGCCGGTCCCTTCGACCTGATCGGCGACGTGCACGGCTGCCGCCGGGAGCTGGAGACGCTGCTCACCGGCCCGCTGGGCTACGTTCTGGAGCGCGACGGGGCCGGCCGGGCCGTCGGCGCCCGGCCCCCGGAGGGCCGCACCGCCGTCTTCCTGGGCGATCTGGTGGACCGCGGCCCGGACTCGCCGGGCGTGCTCCGGCTGGTGATGGGCATGGTCGCCGCCGGCACCGCGCTGTGCGTGCCCGGCAACCACGAGAACAAGCTTGGCCGCCAGCTGAAGGGCCGCAACGTCCAGCTCACCCACGGGCTGGCCGAGACGGTGGCCCAGCTCGAACGGGAGGAGGCCGCGGACCCCGGCTTCCGGGACCGGGTGCGCGCCTTCGTGGACGGGCTGATCAGCCACTACGTGCTGGACGGCGGCCGGCTCGTGGTCTGCCACGCCGGGCTGCCCGAGCGCTACCATCTGCGGACCTCGGGCCGGGTGCGCTCGCACGCGCTGTACGGGGACACCACCGGCGAGACCGACGAGTTCGGGCTGCCGGTCCGCTATCCGTGGGCCGAGGACTACCGGGGCCGGGCCGCCGTGGTCTACGGCCACACGCCGGTACCCGAGGCGACCTGGGTCAACAACACCCTCTGCCTGGACACCGGCTGCGTCTTCGGCGGCTCCCTCTCCGCGCTGCGCTGGCCGGAGCGCGAGCTGGTCGATACCCCGGCCGAGCGCGTCTGGTACGAGCCGGTGCGGCCGCTGGCGCCGCCCCCGGACGCGCCGGACCCGGCCGCGGCCCGCCCGCTCGACCTCGACGACGTGACCGGGCGGCGCGTCGTGGCCACCCGGCACGCCGGCCGGATATCGGTCAGGGAGGAGAACGCGGCCGCCGCGCTGGAGGTGATGAGCCGGTTCGCCGTCGACCCGCGGCTGCTGGTGTACCTGCCGCCGACCATGGCGCCGTGCGCCACCGCCCCCGCCACCGGCGGGGACGAGCACGGGGACGAGGGATACCTGGAGCACCCGGCCGAGGCGTTCGCGGCCTACCGGGACGCCGGGGTGCGCGAGGTGGTGTGTGAGGAGAAGCACATGGGCTCCCGGGTGGTGGCCCTGGTCTGCCGGGACGAGCGGGCCGCGGCCCGGCGCTTCGCGGCGCCCGACGGCGTGCGGGGCGCGCTGCACACCCGCACCGGACGGCCGTTCTTCGACGATCCGGCGCTCACCGCCCGCGTGCTGGACCGGCTCGCCGCGCGGATCGCGGACGCCGGGCTGTGGGCCGAGCTGGACACCGACTGGCTGCTGCTCGACGCGGAGCTGATGCCCTGGTCGCTGAAGGCCGGCGGGCTGCTGCGCGAGCAGTACGCGGCGGTGGGCGCGGCGGCCGGCGCGGCGTTTCCCGGGGTGCTGGACGCGCTGGACGCCGCGCGCCGGCGCGGCGTGTCCGTGGACGGGCTGCTGGCCCGGCAGCGCGGGCGGGCGGCGGACGCGGCGGCGTTCACCGCCGCGTACCGCAGGTACTGCTGGACCACCGGCGGCCCGGACGGTCTCGCCGGGGTCAGGCTGGCGCCGTTCCAGCTGCTGGCCGCCGAGGGGCGCGGCCTCGCGACGTCCCTGCCGCACGACGAGCAGCTGGCGCTGATCGACCGCCTGGTCGCGGCCGACGCCGACGCGGGGGACGGCGCCGGCGGGCTGCTGGCACCGACCCGGCGGCTGTTCGTGGACACCGCGGACGAGTCCTCCGTGATCGCCGGCACCGCGTGGTGGCTGGAGCTGACCGGGGCCGGTGGCGAGGGCATGGTGGTCAAGCCGCGCGCGGCGTACGTGCGGGACGCGAACGGCCGGCTGGTCCAGCCGGGCATCAAGTGCCGCGGCCGGGAGTACCTGCGGATCATCTACGGGCCCGAGTACACCCGGCCGGAGAACCTGTCCCGGCTGCGGCAGCGCCAGCTCGGCCACAAGCGGTCCCTGGCGCTGCGCGAGTACGCGCTGGGCCTGGAGGCGCTGGACCGGCTGGCCGGGGGCGAGTCGCTGTGGCGGGTGCACGAGGCGGTGTTCGCGGTGCTGGCCCTGGAGTCCGAGCCGGTCGACCCGCGGCTGTGACCGGGGCTGTCGCCCGGGGGCGTCCCCCGTCCTGGCCGCGAGCCGCGCGCGGCCATGGGCCAGGATGGGGGAATGACGTACCACGTTGCCTCCGAGACCGGCCGGCTCCGTCAGGTGATCCTGCACCGCCCCGGTCTCGAACTGAAGCGGCTCACCCCGAGCAACCGCTCGGAACTGCTCTTCGACGACGTGCTCTGGGTGCGCCGGGCGCAGCAGGAGCACGACACCTTCGCCGAGCTCCTGCGCGGCCGGGGGGTCACGGTGCACCTCTTCGGCGAGCTGCTCGCCGAGAGCCTGAACGTGCCGGCGGCGCGCTCCCTGGTGCTGGACCGGGTCTTCGACGAGCGCGAGTACGGCCCGCTGGCCACCGACCAGCTGCGCGCGGTGTTCGACGCGCTGCCCACGCCCGAACTGGCCGAGGCGCTGATCGGCGGCATGACCAAACGGGAGTACCTGGCGCGGTTCGCCGAGCCGATGTCGGTGCGCTTCCACGTGATGTCGCCCGACGACTTCCTGCTCGCGCCGCTGCCGAACCACCTCTTCACCCGGGACACCTCGGCGTGGGTGTACGACGGGGTGGCCATCAACGCGATGCGCTGGCCCGCCCGGCAGCGGGAGAGCGTGCACTTCGCGGCGATCTACGGCCACCACCCGCGGTTCGCCGCGGCCCGGGAGACGGGCGGGTTCCACGTCTGGTCGGCGGGCGAGGGCGACCACCCCTCCACCATCGAGGGCGGCGACGTGCTGGTCATCGGCAACGGCGCGGTGCTGGTCGGGATGAGCGAGCGCACCACCCCGCAGGCCGTGGAGTTCCTGGCCCGGCGGCTGTTCGCGGCCGGTTCCGCCCGCACCATCGTGGCGCTCGACCTGCCCAAGCGCCGGGCGTTCATGCATCTGGACACGGTGCTGACCATGGTGGACGGGGAGACGTTCACGCAGTACGCGGGCCTCGGCATGCTGCGCTCGTACACCATCGAGCCCGGCGCGGGCGAGAAGGAGCTGAAGGTCACCGACCACCCGCCGGAGCACATGCACCGGGCGATCGCCGCCGCCCTGGGCCTGGACCGGATCCGGGTGCTGACGCCCACCCAGGACGTGCACTCGGCGGAGCGCGAGCAGTGGGACGACGGCTGCAACGTGCTCGCCGTCGAACCGGGCGTCGTGGTGACCTACGAGCGCAACGTCACGACCAACGCGCACCTGCGCGGCCAGGGATTCGAGGTGCTGGAGATCCCCGGCAGCGAGCTGGGCCGGGGGCGCGGCGGTCCGCGCTGTATGAGCTGCCCGGTGGAACGCGAGCCGGTGGGTTGACGGCGCGATAACGGTGGCATAGCCATGCCGTTGGATGTATAGAATTCCAATCAGACCGCTGGCCACCGCATCGTCGCACCTGGCCGACCGACCGAGACACGGATGGAGCCTGCCCATGGCGACGGACCTCACGGGGCGCCACCTGCTCAAGGAGCTCGACCTGTCGCCCGAGGAGTTCCGGGCCCTGCTCGACCTGGCCGCCGAGCTCAAGGCCGCCCGGCGGCTGGGCACCGAACGGCCACGGCTGGCCGGCCGACACGTCGCCCTGGTCTTCGAGAAGAGCTCCACCCGCACCCGGTGCGCGTTCGAGGTGGCCGCCGCCGAACAGGGGGCGGCCACCACCTACCTGGATCCCTCGGGCACGCATATCGGCTACAAGGAGTCGGCCCGGGACACCGCCCGGGTGCTCGGCCGGATGTTCGATGCCATCCAGTACCGGGGCAGCGCCCAGCGCACCGTGGAGGAGCTGGCCGCCCACGCCAGGGTCCCGGTCTACAACGGGCTGACCGACGAGTGGCACCCGACCCAGATGCTCGCCGACGTGCTCACCATGACCGAGCACACCCAGAAGCCGCTGACCGAGATCGGCTACGCCTACCTCGGCGACGCCCGCAACAACATGGGCAATTCCTATCTGGTGACCGGCGCCCTGCTCGGCATGGACGTGCGTGTCGTGGCACCCCGCGACCTGTGGCCCGACGAGCGGGTGCGCGCCGAGGCGCGGGTGCTCGCCGAGGGCACCGGAGCCCGGCTGACCCTGACCGAGGACGTCTCCGAGGGCGTCGCGGGCGTGGACTTCGTGGCCACCGACGTGTGGGTCTCGCTCGGCGAGCCCAAGGAGGTGTGGGACGAGCGGATCGCGCTGCTGCGCCCGTACGCCGTCACCATGGACGTGCTGAGCGCCACCGGAAACCCCGACGTGCGATTCCTGCACTGCCTGCCCGCCTTCCACGACCTCGGCACCGAGGTGGGCCGGGAGATCCACGCCCGGCACGGCCTCGAGTACCTGGAGGTCAGCGACGAGGTGTTCGAGTCGGCCCATTCGGTGGTCTTCGACGAGGCGGAGAACCGGATGCACACCATCAAGGCGCTGCTGGTCGCGACCCTGAGCTGAGCGGCGCGGCGGCAGCGTTCGGGAGTCGCCCGCCGTTCACCTGGACGGGATAGGGTCCGCGACGCCGGAACCGTCGCCACTCGCAGACCTTCTCGCCTCGGAGCCCCACGTGCCGCGCCCGACCCACGAACCCCGTGTCTCGCTGTCCACCATCGCCAGGGAGTGGGGGCGGATCGGGGTGCTCGGGTTCGGCGGGCCGCCCGCCCATATCGCCCTGCTGCGCGAGCTGTGCGTGGACCGCCGCCGCTGGCTGGACGCCCGGTCGTTCGAGGACGGCATCGCCGCCACCAACCTGGTGCCGGGCCCGGCCTCGACGCAGCTGGCCATCCTCTGCGCCTGGCGGCTGCGCGGCGCGGCCGGGGCGGTGCTCGGCGGCGTCTGCTTCATCGTGCCGGGACTCGCGCTGATCCTGCTGCTGGCCGCGGTCTTCCTGGCCGGGGACCCGCCGCGCTGGGTGCTCGGTGCGGCGGCCGGGGCCGGTGCGGCGGTCGCGGCCGTCGCGGTGCAGGCCGGGCTCTCCCTGGTGCCGGACAGCCTGCGCCGCGCGGAGGGCCGGGGCGCGCGGGCCCGCTGGGCCGGCTACGTGCTCGCGGGCGGGCTGGCCGCCGTGCTCGTCGGCCCCTGGCTGGTGCTGCTGCTGGTCGCCGCCGGACTGGCCGAGGTGGCGGTGCGCCGCCGCACCGGTCAGCCGCGGCCCGGCGGTCGGCCCGCCGCCGTCGGCTCCGGCGCGGCCCGCCGGAACGAGGCGGGCGACGCCCGCGAGGCCGAGGCCGCCGGGCGGTCCGACCGCCGCCGGCTGTGGCTGCTGGCCGCCGCCGTGCCGGTCACCACCGCGGCCGCCTCGCTGTCCGCGCTGACCTGGGTGGCGTTCAAGGTGGGCGCGCTGTCCTACGGCGGCGGTTTCGTGATCATCCCGCTGATGCAGTCCGACGCCGTCGGCGGCCACGGCTGGATGACGGACGGGGAGTTCCTGAACGCGGTCGCGCTCGGGCAGATCACCCCGGGACCCGTGGTGCAGACCGTCGCCGTGGTCGGCTACGCCGCGGCCGGCGTGTGGGGCGGACTGGTCGCGGCCGCGGTCGCGTTCGGGCCCTCGTTCCTGCTGGTCGTGCTCGGCGCCCGGCATTTCGAGCGGCTGCGGGCCCTGCCCGCGGTGCGGTCCTTCTTCCTCGGCGCCGGGCCCGCGGTGATCGGCGCGATCTGCGGTTCGGCCGTGCCGCTCGCGCTGGCCCTGGGGCACGCCTGGCAGTTCGGGGTGCTGGCGCTGGCGGGATGCTGGCTGCTGCTGCGACGCGGGGGCGTGGTCAGCACGCTGCTCGCGGCCGGTGCCCTCGGCGTGCTGGCCGCGCTGCTGGGCTGGCCCGTCGGCTGACGCCGCCGCGGCCGGCCGGTCGACGCACCGGCGCCGGTCAGCCGGCGGGCGGGACGAGGGCCGCGGCGCGCCGCACGGACGCCGTCGCCGCCGCCAGGTCGTCGCCGGCCCCGACCGCGAAGTCCCGGAGCTGGCCCTCCAGATAGGGGTATCCCTCGGGCACGAAGGGCGGGTCGAAGTATCCGGCGCGCTCCAGCTGGAGCAGCCCGTGCAGCTGGCACCACAACCGGCGGGTGATCACCCACGGTTCGTCGGACCGGAAGCGGCCGGCGGCCACGCACCGCTCGACCGCCTCGTGCAGCAGCCGCAGCGCGTGCCCGCCGATCCGCAGGTCGTCGGTGGTCAGGTGGAAGCCGGCCAGCGACGATCCGCCGAACATCACCGCGTACAGGTGCGGTTCGGCGCGCGCGTAGTCCACCGCGACCCGGCACATCGCCGCCAGGTCGGCCACCGGATCGGCGCCGGTCGGCAGCGCCCGCAGCAGCGCGTCCACCCGGCGGAAGCCCTCGCGGATCACCGCCCGCACCAGGTCGGGCAGGCTCCCGAAGTGCGTGTAGACGGCCATCGTCGAGGTACCGACCTCCCTGGCCAGCCGCCGGGTGGTGAGCGCGGCGGGGCCCTCCTCGGACAGCAGCCTGGCGGCGGCGTCGAGCAGGCGTCGCGCCGTGTCGGACGCGGGAGCGGGACCGGGACCGGGACTTGACACGAGGCGAGCATAACGCTGTTATGAGGCCATAACACTGTTATGGCGGCGGGTCGAGGACCGGAGGCGCGATGAATCCCAGGACGTTGGCGCGCAGAGTGGGCGGTCGCATCCCGCGACTGCCCGAGGCGGCGGGCGAGGACGGCGGCCTGGTGCCGGGCGCCGAACCGGCACTGCGGATGGTGATGCTCGGCGACTCGGCGGCGGCCGGGGTCGGCGCGGCCACCCACGGGGAGGCCCTGTGCGGCCAGATCGCCGCCGGGCTCGGCGCGTTGACCGGCCGCGCGGTCTCCTGGCGGGTGGCCGCGCGGAGCGGGGCCACCACCCGCTCGATCCGGGCCACCCTGCTGCCCGGACTGACCGACCCGCACCTGCGCTGGCATCCCGATCTGGTGCTCGTGGTGACCGGCGCGAACGACGCGCTGCGGCTGCGCCGCCCCGCCGCGTTCGGCCGCGACGTGACCGCCCTGGTCCGCTCGATCAGACACCGGCTGGGCCGGGACGTGCCGGTCCTGCTGGTCGGGCTGCCGCCGGTGCACCGCTTCCCGTCCCTGCCACTGTCGGCGCGGCTGCCGATCGGCGGCTACGCCCGCCTGCTGGACCGGCGACTCGGCCGGGTGGCCCGGACCGAGCCGGCCGTGCACCACCTGCCGGTCGGGGCCCTGCCGATCGGCATCGAGGCCGGACTGGCCGCCGACCGCTTCCACCCGAGCGCGGCCGGCTACCGCGCGTGGGGCCGGGCGCTGGCCGCGGCCGTGGCCACGGTGCTGGAGACGGCCTGACCGGTCAGGCGCGGCGGGCGAAGGTGACGGCCTGGCGGTCCAGCACGGCGACCCCCGCCGCGCGCAGGCCGGCCTCGACCTGACGGGCCAGCACGGCCGCCGGGAGCTCCCCGTCGTACGTCGCGTGCGCCCCGCGCACCAACGTCACATGGTGTCCGCGGCGCTGCGCGGCCAGCGCGGTCGCGCCGACGCAGTACTCGCTCTGCATGCCGGCCAGGACCACGTCGGCGCCGTCCGGGACCAACGAGGCCAGCTCCGTGCCGGCGAACGCGTCCGGGGCCCGCTTGTCCACCACGGGCTCGCCCGCGCGCACCTCGTTCACCAGCTCCCAGCCGGGCGTTCCCGGCACGTCGGGGTCGCCCTCCGCACCGCAGTTGCGGACGTGGACGACGCCGGCGCCGGCCGCCCGGGCCCGGCGGAGCAGGTCGCCGATGGCGGCGGAGACGACGGCGGCGGCGGGCACGGGAGTGGGCGGGAGCAGCATGTTCCGTTGGACATCGACCAGGAGGAGCACCGAACTCATGCCCGCATTTTAGCACAAGCGTTCGATAAAACGGCCTCAATGACGCCCCGTCACCCCTGCCGTCGCCGGGGTCCCGTCAGCTCGCGTCGTCCACCGCCTCGCGCACCAGGATCGCCACCTGGACGCGGTTCTCGCAGCTCAGCTTGGCGAGGATGCGCGAGACGTAGGTCTTCACCGTGGACACGCTCATGTAGAGCTCCTCGCCGATCTGCGCGTTCGAACGGCCCTCGCCGACGGCCAGCGCGACCTCCCGTTCGCGGCCGGTCAGCGCGGTCAGCGCGTCCCTGGCCCGGTCCGCCCGGCGGCGGCGCTCGCCCGACCGGTCGCCGCGCACCACGTTCTCGATCAGCCGGGTGGTGACCTGCGGCGACAGCATCGACTCGCCCTCGGCGACCTCCCGCACCGCGCGCAGGAAGTCGGTCGGCGGCACGTCCTTGACCAGGAAGCCGTTGGCGCCGGCGCGCAGCGCGCGCAGCACGTAGTCGTCGGTGTTGAAGGTGGTCAGCACGATGATCGCGGGCCCGTCGCCCTCGGCCCGCAGCGCCTCGGTGGCAGCCAGGCCGTCCATCCGCGGCATCCTGATGTCCATCAGCACCACGTCGGGCCGCAGCCGCCGCGCGGCCTCGACGGCGGCCACGCCGTCCCCGGCCTCGGCCACCACCTCGATGCCCGGATCGGCGCCCAGGATCAGCGTCAGCCCGGCCCGCACCAGCGCGTCGTCGTCGGCCACCAGCACCCGGACCGGCCCCTCGGACTCGGCCCGCCCACCGCTCGGGGTCCCCACGGTCTCCTCCTCCGTCACGTCGGCCACGGCAGCCAGGCTTCCAGAGAGAAGTCGACCGCTCCGCCGTCGGCGCCGCGCCGCGCCCCGTAGTCGATCCGCCCGCCGGCCAGCGAGACCCGCTCCGACAGGCCGAGCAGGCCCGAACGGGAACCGGGGACCGCGTCGGCCGGCGCGGTCCGCGCGCCGGTCAGCGGGTTCCGCACCCGGACGTGCAGCTCACCCTCGGACGACCGCGCCAGGCAGACGCGCACCCTGCGTCCCGGCGCGTGTTTGCGGGCGTTGGTCAGCCCCTCCTGCACCACCCGGTAGGCGGTGCGGCTGACCGGCGCCGGCAACGAGGCGACGTCCGGCAGCCGGCTTACGAGCTCCACCGCGACGCCGGCCGCGCGGCACTCCCCCACCAGCTCGTCGATGTCGCCCACCCCGAGCTGCGGCCGCACCGCGACCGCGCCGTCCGCGCCCGCGCGCAGCAGGCCGAGGATCTCCCGCAGGTCCTCCAGCGCCTCGTGCGCCGTGGACCTGATCGTGCCGGCCACCGTGGCGACCTCGCCCGCCCCCATGTCGGGGCGCACCTCCAGCGCGCCCGCGTGCAGGCTCACCAGCGTGATCCGGTGCGCCAGCACGTCGTGCATCTCCCGCGCGATGCGCGCCCGCTCCCGGTCCCTGATCCGCTCGGCCGCCGCCGCGGCCTCGGCCTCGGCGCGCTCGGCGCGCTCCCGCAACCCGTCGAGCTTCCGGCGCCTGGCCCGCACCGAGGCGCCCCAGCCGACGAGCGGCAGCACCAGCACCAGCGTCAGCACGATGCCCATCAGCGACAGCCCGGCCGCGTCGGCGCCGCGCTCCTCCATCGCCGGGTCCGGACGCAGGATGGAGTACGGGATGGAGGCCACGCAGCCCGCCGCGACCAGCGCCCAGGTGACCCGGGCCGGGCGGTGCACGGCGACCGTGAACACGGAGATCAGCGAGGCGCCGGCCGCGAACTCGGTGTAGGCGCCGATCGGGAGGAGCAGCAGGGCGACGCCGAGGGGCCAGCGGCGGCGCCACCAGATGGCCACGCAGCCGACCGCGGTGAGCAGCACCGACGAGACGAGGTAGGCGCCGCTGGCGCTCTGCACGTCCATGGCGCCGGCCACGAACAGCAGCGCCACCAGCACCGAGATCGTCACGCAGCTGACGTCCACCACGCGGTCGCGCAGCCGGGCGCGGGACGGTCGGCTCATGGGCGGACCAGCGGGCGCCAGTACTGCTTGGCCGCGTCGTCACGGACCACGAAGCCGAGCTTCTGCACCTCGTCGCGCAGTTCGGCGATGTCGTCCCCGGCCTTCTTCTTCAACGCCGCCTCGCGGGCCTTCAGCAGGGCGTTGACCGCGCCCGGCAGGTCCGGGGTGTCCGGCACCCAGCGGCGGTACAGCTCCTCGTACGGGTCGGCCTTCGCCCAGGGATAGCCGTGCGCGACGAACGCCCGCGCGATGTCCTCGGCGCGGGCCTCGCTCGTCTCCCGCAACAGCTGGCGTGAGTCGCGGTCGAGGATCACCAGCTTCTTGCCCTCGACGAAGACCGTGTCCACGTCCGGCCGGGCGATGGTGCGTTTCCGGTCGTTCTGCTCGATCCGGATCCAGGAGTCGGTGAGCGTGACCTTCATGCAGGTCAGCACGGCCAGATAGGCCAGGACCAGGGCGAGCAGCAGGCCCGCCGCGCTGAGCCCGGCGGCGGCCCAGGGCCCCTCGAAGGAGTCGATCAGCTCCAGCGGGCCGCGCATCGGCACCCACCGCAGGCTGACCAGCCAGCCGGCCAGGCTGGGCAGGAAGAAGCCGAGCAGGGCGCCGGCGACGGGTCCGCCGACGAGGAGCACCAGCCGGTCGGTGAACGAGAGCCCGAGCTCCGTGCTCTTCCCGGGACCGGGGGCGGACTCCGGGTCGGCGTCGTGTGGTTGTGGCGTCATCAGGGACGACCGTATGCGGCGCGGGGTGCGGAGCACAGTCGCCGAAGGTCCCTGACCCGGCCGGCGTGACCATCAACTTTCGTCGGATGACGGGCACTCTTGACATGACCTCGCCATCGATCGATAGTGACGGGGCCTGGGAGGTGCTGTTCGCTTCTGCTCGAAAACTTTCGTGTGCCAGGAGGCATCACCCATGGACGGACACACCACTCGCCGCACCCTGCTCACCGGCGCCGCCGCACTGGCCGCCGGGGCCACGGCATCGCTCGCGGGGGCCCGCGCCGCGCGGGCGGCGGCCTGGGAGACCGTGCTGGACGGCACGTTCGCCAGCTACTCCACGCTGGAGTCGAACTGGAACTACCTGTACCCGTGGGGCTCCGACCACAACGGCACCGCCCGGATGTACGGCAGTTCCAGCGACCACAACCACATCTACCTCGAGGGCAGCACGCTGACGCTGCTGGCCACCCGGATCAACTGGGACGAGGGCAACAGCGGCGCCGACCCACACCTGCCGATCCGCTACCACTCGGGCGCGGTGCACGCCAGGCACCAGGTGCTGGTGAACGACACCTTCCCCAACTACGAGGTGCGGGGCGAGTTCCAGGCGCCGAGCTCGGCCGGGACCTGGCCGGCCTTCTGGCTGACCGGCGTCAACAGCTGGCCGCCGGAGAGCGACATCGTCGAGTTCAAGGGTGACGCCCGGAACTGGTTCAACACCTACCGGAACGAGAACGGCGCCTGGTCCAACACCATCGTCCCGGTGTCCTCCCCGGGGAGCTGGCACGAGTACCGGGCGTGGATCACCAAGGTCAACGCGACGGACGTGGACATCCACTACTACCTGGACGACGTCTGGAAGGGCGCGCACCGCGGCGCGGGCTTCGTGGGCCAGCCGATGTGGATCATCTACAACCTCCAGATGGAGGGCTCCTCGGGCGGTTCGGGCCCCACCACCAACACCTACTTCCGGGCCCGGAACGTCTACGTGGGCCGCAGTCGCGCCTGACCGCCTCATGACACGTCGTCATGGACATGACGTGTACGCCGGTGGCAGACTCGCGACGGCGCGGGGCTGACCACGACAACGTCACGTTGTCCACGGAGAAGGAGCGACATGTCACGCAAGCTTCTCGGCATCGCCTCGGCCGCCCTGGTGGCCGGGGCGACCCTGGTGGCCGGGCCGTCCGCGCAGGCCCAGGACGACCCCCAGATACCGATCCTCCTCGGCGACCTCGACCTGAGCACCTACGTCACGGTCGGCACCCCCGTCGGATCCGCCGACGACCGGTACGTCCGGATGCTGCCGCTGCAGTCCGTCGCCGACCAGACCTGGGAGTTCCGCGACAGCAGCGGTGGCGGCACGGCGGTCGTCAACACCGACACCGGCGGCTGCCTCCAGACCGACCCGACCGGCGCGGAAGAGTACGTCACCGTGGGCGGCTGCCTGCGGGCGCCCAGCGAGAGCTGGGAGGTCGTGTTCGGCGAGACCGGCCTCACGTTCGTGCACCAGGAGACCAAGGAGTGCCTGACCCGGCCCGACGGCACGAGCGCGGACCCGCGCCTCACCGTCGCTCCGTGCGACGGCGGCGAGAACCAGACGTTCTCCATCGTCTGGTGACCGGCTGACCCCGTACCACGCGGGCCCACACCGGCCCGCGTGGTATCCGCCTCACATCACGGGCCGGGCGGCCGCCGACCAGGCGCGGGGCGGCCAGAGGTGGACGGCCGCGGTGCCCAGTCCGGTGGGCACGCCCAGCGGGTCCGCCGCGGCGCGGTTGCGCAGCAACGTCGGCTCGTCGTACCGCCGGCAGTCGATGTGCCAGTGCCGCGCGCCGACGGTGAAGTTGCGCAGGTCCTGCACGTACGCCTGCACGGCCTCGTGTTCCACGGCGGTCAGCTGGAGGTCGGCGCAGAGCACCGGCAGTTCGTTCGCGGCGACGTGCTCGAACTGGCGCATCCGGGAGGTCAGCAGGTCGTTGACGATGGACACCGCGGTCGGACAGTCGCAGGAGAAGAAGTTCCGCACGACCACCACGGCGTTGTGGAACTCACCCTCGAACTCCACCTCCTTCTGGTACGAGAAGAGGTCGTTGACCAGGCACAGGTAGTCGCCGGCCGAGCACTGCAGCGACCGCAGGGGCCCGCTGGCCAGCACCCGCTCCGGGATCCGCTGCTTCCTGGCCAGCCCGATCAGGGTGCTGACCAAGTCGAAGCCGAAGGTGCGCCGGCGCATCTCGACGTAGTCCACCGGGTCGGGAATCCGGTGCTGCGCCTGGTTGTCCAGTTCCCACAGCCAGGCGTCGAGCATCCGGCAGACCGCGTCGCGGAACGCCCGGCGCTCCGCGAGTTCCATCGGCTCCGCGGTGCGCGCCCAGAGTTCGGCCAGGCCCCGCTCCATCGCGGTGGCCGGGACGACGCCCGCGGTGGCCGGCTCGTCCCCCGGCTCCACCGGCATCAGCGCGCGCAGCCGCTCGGTGGTCGCCCGGGCCGCGGTCAGATCGCGGGCCCGGCCGAACACCGCGGGGTAGTAGTCGTCCGCGTGGGTGCCCCAGCTGAGCCAGTCCGACGTGAGGTTCAGTTCGTCCGGGGTGGCGTCCGGCTGGATGCCGGCGGCGCACAGCGGGAGGTCGATGTCGATGTGCCGCTCCCTGCTCCACACCCCGGACCGCGGAACGCCCGGCTGCGCCTCGTGCAGGCCGATCCCCGCGGCCCATTCGACGGTGTGCCGCCGGGCGGCGTCCAGATGCGGGCTGAGCCGGAGCGGGAACGGCATGTAGGTGTCGGGCACCAGCGAGGGTCCGACCCGCTCGTGGGGCACGAAGGTGTAGCGGTCGGCGCGGGCCCGCAGGTGGGCCGCGGAGACGCCGATGCCGGAGACACTGGACAGGAACGGCAGCACCGTGGACAGGGCGGCGGACGAGGCGCTGGTGGCGGAGTCGGCGGCCGCGGCGCCGCCGCGGTTCATGTACCGGCTGGAGCGCAGGTGCCACTCGTGGCCGCCGGACTGCCAGTCCTGCAGCCCCTTGACGTAGGCCAGCACGCCGGCGACCGCGACCGGGTCGAGACCGGCCTCGGCGCAGAGCGGGGGCACCTCGGTGAGCGCGGTGTGCTCGAACTGCTGGAGGCGGGAGGTGAGCAGGTCGTTCACCGCGTCCGCGGCCTGCTGGGTGGTGCAGTCGAAGAACGTCTCCAGCACCAGCACGCCGTTGCTCAGCTCGCCCTCGTCACCCACCTCGCGCTCGTAGGAGAACAGGTCGTTGCGCAGGTGCACGGAGTCCGCGAACGCGTCCCGCAGCACGCCCATCGGCCGGGCCCCGGCGATCGCGGCCGGGACCTCGGCGCCCGCCGCGTACTCGACCAGACAGGCCGACCAGGGCGCGCCGCCGACCCTGCGCCGCATCTCGATGTACTCGACGGGGTTGGGCACCCGCCCGGCGCCTATGTTGGACAGCTCCCAGAGCGACTCGTTGAGCAGGGCCGCGGTGGCTTCGGCGAACCGTGCCCGCCACGTGAGCGACATGGCGGGCACCGTGCGGGTCCAGAGGTCGGCGAGCCCCGCCTCCACGGGGTTCTCCGGTTCGGGGATGCCGCCGGCCAGGTTCATCGGCATGAACGCGGGCAGCCGGTCCAGGTGGCGTTTGCCCAGCCTCCGGTCGTTGGTGCGCTTGTACCGCTCCAGGAAGTGGTCGTCGAAGAAGAAGACCCACACGTACCAGTCCGTCACCAGGGACAGTGCGGGTCCGTCGCAGTCCGGGTGGGTGTAGGCGCAGAGCAGGGCGTAGTCGTGGGACTCGAGATCGCGCTGCTCCCAGACGTCCGAGCCCTCCAGCATGCCCAGGGAACGGGACCAGTCGAGGGAGTGCGCGCGGGCCTCCTCGAGATGGGGGTTGAGCCGCGCCGGATACGGGACGTAGAAGTCGGGCAGTTCAAATGGTTGTGTCACCTTAGCGAGGATCGACACCGGTCCCGAGCCGCAAACACCCTCCCACGAACGAGTGAAAGCGGGTGAAGGCGTGGCGCCTTCACGGGGGCGCGCGTGGCCTGCGGGGGGCGCGCGAACCCGAACCGCGCGCCGGCAAAGGCGGGGAAGCGAAGACCGGCGCGCGGTTCGGTGCGGAGGCGTCACCTCTACCCTGCACAGCAGAGGTGCGACGCCGTCGGGGCCGAGTCTGCCGGATCGGGCGCCCCCTGCCAGCGCCGCCCACCGGGTTTCGGTCGCCATGCGTGCCAGCTCTGCTACCCAACGTCGCAGCGTTCGGCACCGCCAGGGCCGCCGCCACCTGCCCGCTTGCCGGGCCCGCCGGGCCGCCGGCCGACGCGCGGCCCGGCGCGGCACCGCCGGCTAACTCGGCCGGATTTCACGCCTGATCCACACCGACCGGCATTTCTCCAGGTGAGCGCGTCGTCAACGGCGGGCGTCGGGCGATCGCTCAGCGGCCGAGCGCCGCGGCCAGCCCGGCGATCCGGTCCGGGCCGACCCGGCAGCAGCCGCCGATCAGCCGGGCGCCGGCGCGCCGCCAGTCCAGCGCCCGCTCCGGATCGAACGTCGCGGGCCCGACCCAGCGCCGCGCCGCCGGATCCCATGCCTCGCCGCCGTTCGGGTACGCCACCACGGGCTTGCCGCTGACGGCGGCCGCGCACGCCGCCGCCGCCGTCACCTCCTCCGGCGCGCAGCAGTTGACGCCGACCGCGACCACCTGGTCGTTCCCGGCGGCCAGCGCGAACGCCTCGGCGAGCGGCTGGCCGGCCCGGGTGGCCTGCCCCGCGATCGTGTATGACAGCCACACCGGCAGCCCGCAGCCGGCGACGGCCCTCAGCAGCGCCTCGGCCTCGGTCACGTCCGGCACCGTCTCCAGCGCCAGCAGGTCGGGCCCGGCCTCGGCGAGCGCCGCGACCCGCGGGCGGTGGAAGCGGGTCAGCTCCGCCACGCTCAGCCCGTACCGGCCCCGGTACTCGCCGCCGTCCGCCCGCACCGCGCCGTACGGGCCGACCGAGCCGGCCACCCAGACCTGCTCGCCGTGACCGGCCGCCGCGTCCCTGGCGAGGTCCACGCTGGCCCGGAACAACCCCGCCGCCGCGGCGCGGCCGATGCCGCGCCCCGCGAAGCCCTCGAACGACGCCTGGTAGCTGCCGGTGATGAGCACCCGCGCCCCCGCCCGCAGGTACGCGGCGTGCGCCGCGCGGAGCTGCGCCGGATCCTCCACCAGCAGCCGGGCCGACCACAGCGGATCCGACAGGTCGCAGCCCTGGGCCCGCAGCTGGTTGGACAGGCCGCCGTCCAGCACCAGCGTGCGGTCGCCGAGCGGCGGCGGGCCGGGGCGCGGCACGGTCACAGCCGCGACTTCACCCGGTCCGCGATGAGCTCCAGGTGGTCAAGGTCGTGCAGGTCGAGGATCTGCAGGTAGCAGCGGGACGCGCCGGCCTCCGCCAACTGGCCGATCCGCTCCACCACCTCGTCGGGCGTGCCGGCCAGGCCGTTGCGCCGCAGCTCGTCGGGCGCGCGGCCGATGGCGGCGGCGCGCCGGGCGAACTCGGCCTCGTCCCGGCCCACGCAGGTCACCTGGGCGCTGGAGTAGACGAGGTCGTCGGGCTTGCGCCCGGCCTCCTCGGCCGCCCGGCGCACCCGCTCGAACTGCGCGGCGTTGTCCTCGACCGAGCCGAACGGGACGTTGAACTCGTCCGCGAACCGCGCGGCCAGCCGGGGCGTCTCGACCTTCCCCAGGCCGCCGACCAGCACCGGCACCCGCCGCTGCGCCGGCTTGGGCAGCCCGGGCGAGTCGACGAGCTGGTAGAAGCGCCCGTCGTGGGAGAACGTCTCGCCCTCGGGCGTGGCCCACAGACCCGTGACGATCTCCAACTGCTCCCGCAGCCGCGGGAACTTCTCCTTCGGGAAGGGAATGCCGTACGCGGTGTGCTCGGCCTCGAACCAGCCCGTGCCCAGGCCCAGCTCCACCCGACCACCGGACATCGCGTCGACCTGGGCGACCTGGATGGCGAGCACCCCGGGCCACCGGAAGGTGCCCGCGGTCATCAGGGTGCCGAGGCGGATCCGCCGGGTCTCGCGGGCCAGTCCGGCCAGCGTGATCCAGGCGTCGGTGGGTCCGGGCAGACCGTCCGTGTCCCCCATCTTCAGGTAGTGGTCGGACCGGAAGAAGGCGTCGAAGCCGAGCTCCTCGGTGGCCCTGGCGACGGAGAGCAGGGTGTCGTAGCTGGCGCCCTGCTGTGGTTCGGTGAAGATGCGGAGTTCCATGGACCCCATTCTGCGCCGCCCGCCACCCGGCGGCAGCGGCGCCCACGGCGGACCGTGCCGGAGCTCGCCGCGGCCCGGCCCTCCGGGCGGACGCGGCTAGGTGGTCGAGTACCGCTCCTCGACGCGCACCCGCAGGTGGCTGTTCTCCCGGCTGTTGAGGTCCTCCAGGATCGCCTGCGCCTGCATCTCCTCGGCGCGGGCCCGCCCCTCGCGGCCCAGACCGCGCAGCGCCGCCGCCAGCCAGGTGCGGTGCTGGGCCATCACAAAAGGGTCGAAGGGCTGCTCGGCGGCGTGGCTCAGGCCGCGGTCCGCCCAGCGCGCGGCCTGTTCGAACTCGCCGATCTCCAGGTGGTACTCGGCCAGCACGCCGGCCGCGATGGTCTTCTCGTACGGCAGCTCGGTGGACTCGTAGTTGGCCCGCAGCAGCCGGTGCGCCTCGGCGTGGTTGCCGAGGAAGAGGTGGCAGCGGCCCAGGTTGTTGATGATCTGGACGGCGAGGTCGACCAGGCCCGCCTCCAGCGTCTCCGCGAGCGCCCGTTCCGCCAGCGCCACGGCCTCCGTGAGCCGACCGGCGGAGCCCAGGCACGGCACCATGTTCATGGTCACGGCCAGCGCCTCCTCGCGCTCGCCCAGCGAACGGAACAGGGCGTCGCTGCGGTGCAGCATGGCGGCGCCCGCCATCCCCTGCCCGCGCTGCCCCGCCGCCTTGCCCAGCTGCCCCCACGCCACCGCCTGGGCGAACGGGTCGTCCCGGCGCCGGCCGGCCTCCAGCGCGATCTCGCACAGCCGGGTCTGGGCCCGCCAGCTCAGCCGCATGCCGAAGTACGTCTCCAGGGCGCGGACGGCCTCCAGGGCGAAGGCCGACAGCGGGCGGCCGCCGAGCTCGGTGCCCTCGTCGTGCTCGGGACCGGCGAGCTGGTGGGCCAGGGACAGCACGTCGTCCAGCGCCTCGTCCGCCCAGGGCAACGACTCCGCCACGGAGGTGAACAGCCGCCCCTGCGGGTACCGGTCGGCGCCCTCGCGGTACCGCCTGCGGTACCGCTCGGCCAGCGCCAGGGGGGCGTTCAGCCGGTACAGCGAGCCGAGGTACCAGCGCGCCAGTTCGGTGAGCCGGGCCGCGACCCGGCCCGCCGGCAGCCGGGCCGCCTGCCAGGCCGCGGCGGCCCTGACCAGGTCGTGCAGCGTGTAGACGCCGGGCCGCGGGCTGCAGGTGATCCGGGCGTCGGTCAGTCGTTCCAGGGCCAGTCCGGCGGCCCGCGCCGAGCAGCCGACCAGGGCGGCCACGGAGCCCGCGCCGTAGCACCGCACGGCGGCGGCGCCGAGCAGCGGAAACGTCTCGGCGGCCAGCCGGTCGGCGCGCTCGGAACCGGCGGCCAGCTGGTCGATGCTGACCAGCAGACTGGTGCGGAGGTCGAGGTCGTCCGCGGCGAGCTGGTCCATGCGATCCCGCTCGTCCCGCAGCAGGGCGATCCAGTCCGCCAGCCGCCAGTCGGGCCGGGCGGCCATCCGGGTGGCGAGGATCCGCAGCGCGAGCGGCAGATGCCCGCAGAGCGCCACCAGCTCGGCCCAGTCCGCCGCCGCCTCCGGGGCCCCGTCGCCGACGACGGCCCGCACCAGGGCCACCGCCTCGGCGCTGGAGAGCGTGCTGAGGTGCAGGTGGTGTCCCCGGCCCAGGCCGGTGAGCGTGGCCCGGCTGGTCACCAGCGCGGCGGAGCCGGGCTCGGCGGGCAGCAGCGGCGCCACCTGGTCGACGTCCAGCGCGTTGTCCAGTAAGAGCAGCACCCGCCGCCCGTGGAGCTGCTCCTGGTAGAACGCGGCCGCGGCGGCGGCCTGCTGCGGGATCTCCTTGCCCGGGGTGCCCAGCGAGGCCAGCAGCTGCCGCCCGGCCTCGGCCGTCTCCAGCGGCGGGTTGCGCGGATCGGCGCCGCGCAGGTCGACGTAGAGCAGCCCGTCCGGGAAGCGGTCGGCGACCTCGGTGGCGGCCCGCACCGCGAGGGTGGACTTCCCGACCCCGCCGGGGCCGTCGATCAGGCATATCGCGGGGGCGGCCAGGGCGCCGGTCAACCAGCCGCGGATCCGGGCGAGCTCCACGCCGCGGGCGACGAACGTCGACACGGCCGCGGGAAACGCGGCCCCCAGCGCGGGTCCCTGCGGGGCCTCACCCGCGGCGGGCGCCTCCCGGGGCCGGGTGCGGGCACCCGGCCCGCGACCCTCCGCCACGCCCGACGGACCGTCCGCCCGAGCGGCCGCTCGCTCTCCCCCGGAGGCATCGGCGCCGCGACCGGATCCGCCGTCCCGCTCGCCACCCGGCCCGCGGCCCTCCGTCGCGCCCGACGGCCCGTCCGTCCGAGCGGCCGTTCGATCCCCCGCCGCGGCGCCCGCGACGCGGCCGTCGCCTGGCCCGCGGTCCTCCGTCGCGCCGCGGGCGCGAAGGAGGTGCTCGGCGAGCCGTGGGCGGTCGGGGTGGGCGCGGACCGCGGCGGCCAACTCCGCCGCCAGCGCCGCCGGGTCGCCCAGCGCCAGACGCAGCGCGAAACGCTCCTCCAGAGCCGTGAGGCACAGCTCCCGCAGCCGCGGCCCCTCGGCCGCCCGCAGCGGGCAGTCGCGGAGGTCGCCGAGGGGAGCGCCGCGCCACAGCGCGAGCGCCGCGTCCAGCATCGCGACCGCCTCCGCCGGCGCCGCGGCGGCCCGTTCCCGCGCCCGGCGCAGCGCCTCCTCGAACCGGCCCACGTCGGTCTGCCCCGGGGCCAGCGCCAGCCGGTACCCGCCGGGCACCGTGTGGATCGCCCCGCCGGGCAGGGCGCGTCGCAGCCGCGCCACGTGGCCGCGCAGCGCGACCCGGGCGTCGGCGGGACGATCGGCTCCCCACAGCTGTCCGACCAGCAGATCCGCCGCGACCGGGCGGTCGACGCGCAGCGCCAGCGCGGCCAGCGTCGCCCGCGGCAGAGGGGCGGTCACGGACAGTGGCACCCCGTCGTCGGCGAGCACTTCCAACGGGCCGAGGAGCCGGATGTCCAAGGGAACCCCTAACGACGCGGGTGACTGCTGTGCGGAGGGTCGCCGACGTGATCACAACGGACCGCACGTCGCGATCACCACTCTACTTCCCGAAGCTCCACCGAGACTTGGCGGGATCTTCACAGAACCACGCGTCACGCGGGCCCCGTCGGCTCACCCCCGACTCGGCCGGTGCAGGATCGCGACGCACTCCAGGTGATGGGTCATCGGAAAGAGGTCGAACGCGCGCAGGAAGCGCGGCTCGTAGCCACCCGCGCGGAAGTACGCCAGGTCCCGGGCCAGGGCCGCCGGATCGCACGCCACATAGGCGATGCGGCGGGCGCCCAGGCCGGTCAGCTGGCGCACCACCTGCTCGCCGGCCCCGGACCGCGGCGGGTCGAGGACGACGACGTCCGCCTCGGTGATGCCGGTGCGCGGCAGCACCCGTTCGACCGTGCCGTGCTCGATCCGGACCCGGGGCAGCTCCCCCAGGTTGTGCCGGGCGTCCCGCACCGCGCGCGCCGACGCCTCGATGCCGAGCACCCCGCCCTCCTCGCCGACCCGGTCGGCGAGCGCCCCGGCGAACAGGCCGGCGCCGCAGTACAGGTCGAGCGCGCTGTCGCCGCGGCGCGGAGTGAGGCCGCGCATCACCGCGTCCACGAGCAGGTCGGCGGCCCGCGGGTGCACCTGCCAGAAGCCGCCGGCGCTCACCCGCCAGGTGCGGTCGTCGGCGCGTTCCCGGACGTAGGGACGGCCGTGCACCCGGTGCACCGGCGTCTCGCCGCCCCGGCCCCTGCTCTCCTCGGCGCGGAGCACGGAGACGGGTCGGTCCAGCTCCACCAGCGGCAGCCGGCCGCCGGGGCGCGGGGTGAGCACCACCATCCGGTCGTGGGAGCCGGTGGCGGCCACCGCCTCCAGACCGGCCATGTCCGGCCAGGACCGGCGTTCGATGCCCAGTTCGGTGACGCCCTCGGCGGCGATCAGGCAGCGGTCGATCGGCTCGACCTCGTGCGAACGGTGCCGGCGCAGCCCGGCCCGCCCGTCCGCGTCCACCGCGTACTGCACCCGGGTGCGCCAGGCCGGCACCTCGCCCGGCGCCACCTTGTCGCCCGGCGCCGGCTCCACCGTGCCGTCCCACCCGGCCTGTTCGGGAGTGAGCCCGGCCAGCGTGCGCAGCTGCTCGGTCAGCACCTCGCCCTTCAGTCGGCGCTGCGCCCCCGGCTTCACGTGCTGCCAGTCGCAGCCGCCGCAGCGTCCGGGGCCGGAGAACGGGCAGGGCGCCGGGACCCGGTCGCGGGAGGGCGTCAGCACGTCGACGGCGTCGGCGCGCAGGTAGCGGGAGTCCTCCCGGCCCTCGGTGATCCGGGCGACGACCCGCTCGCCGGGCAGCGCGTGCCGGACGAAGATCACCCGGCCCTCTGCGGTCCTGGCCACGCAGTGCCCGCCGTGCGCCACCGGGCCGACCTCGACCTCGTGTTCCTGGCCGACGAGCGAGGCGGACGTGGGGACGGGACTCTCGGTGGACATCAGAACGTGCTCCAGGGGACGCGGGGAAGGGCGGGGACGGACGCGCCGGGGCGGCGGTCGAGGTCCTGTCCTGTCGATCGATGGGGGCACCTCCCAGTCTTCCAGGCTGGGGGAGGATCAGCCCGCGGCGTCAGATGCGGTCAATCGCAAGGCGCCGGATCGCAGCTCATACTTGGCCGTATTCGCGCGATTCGGTAACGCAGCGAGTGTCCCCCAGGCCCTTCGGGGGCCTGGGAGGTACCCCCATCCGCTGACGTCGCGGGCCCGGCAAGATCGGCAGGACAGGGCCTAGTCTACGGCCGGTGCCCGTGGTTGCCCCGGCCGCGCCGGATCGCCCCCGGGGCCCGCAGCTCGGACCGGCGCCTGACCCGCTCCCGCGCGGCGACCGCGGACTCCAGCTGCCAGGGCACGGAGGTCACGGTCACCCCCGGGGTGAACCGCAGCCGGGTCTTCAGCCGCAGCGCGCTCTGGTTGTGCAGCAGCTCCGCGTACCAGCGGCCGACCACGTACTCCGGGATGATCACGCTCACCATGTCGTGCGGATGCGCCCTGCGGAGCTCCTTCACGAAGTGCAGGAACGGCTGGGTGATCTCCCGGTAGGGGGAGTCGAGGATCTTCAGCGGCACGTCGATGTGCTGCCGGCGCCACTCCGCCTTCACCCGCCGCGCCTCCTCGGGCTCGATGGCGATGGTGACGGCCAGCAGGCTGTCGGCGCGCAGCAGCCGCGCGTAGGACAGCGCCCGCAGCGTCGGCTTGTGGATCTGCGAGACCAGCACCACGGCGTGCACCTGGGAGGGCCGCACGTCGAGCTCCTTGCGCGGCACGTCCACCGCCAGTTCCTCCGCGACCTGGTCGTAGTACCGGCGGATCCTGGTCATCACCGCGTAGAAGCCGGCCATGCCGACCAACGAGACCCAGGCGCCGTGGCTGAACTTCGTGACCAGCACGATCGCCAGCACCAGCAGGCAGAGCGCCGCGCCGAAGCCGTTGAGCAGCCGGGCCCGGTGCATCCGGCGGCGGGCGGCCGGGTCGTCCTCCTCGGCCAGCAGCCGGTTCCAGTGCCGGACCATGCCGGACTGGCTGAAGGTGAACGACACGAAGACGCCGACGATATAGAGCTGGATCAGCGCGTTGACGTCGGCGTCGAAGACCACCACCAGCAGCCCGGCGAGGGTGGTGAGCAGCACGATGCCGTTGCTGAACGCGAGCCGGTCGCCGCGGGTGTGCAGCTGGCGGGGCAGGTAGCGGTCCTGGGCGAGGATCGAGCCCAGCACCGGGAAGCCGTTGTACGCGGTGTTGGCGGCCAGGAAGAGGATCAGCGCGGTGGCGCCGGCCAGCACGACGAACCCGACCGAGCCGTCGCCGAAGACGGCCGCGGCCACCTGGGCGATGACCGGGTCCTGTTGGAACCCGGGGCCGACGGGCTCGCCGTCGCGCAGCAGGTCCCGTCCCGGATGCTGGGCGACCCGGACGTCGGCGTGCAGCGCGAGCGCCATCACGCCGAGGAACATGGTGACCGCGAGCCCGCCCATGATCGCCAGCGTGGCCGCGGCGTTCCGGCTCTTCGGCTCGCGGAACGCCGGCACGCCGTTGCTGATCGCCTCGACGCCGGTCAGCGCGGCGCAGCCGGAGGAGAAGGCGCGAAGCAGCAGGAAGCCCATGGCCAGGGCGGACAGGTTGGTCTGTTCGGGCACGATGTGCAGGTCGGCGCTGGGGGCGCGGAGCGTGTCGTCGAGCGCCAGGGCGCGGAACCCGCCCCAGGCGACCATGACGAGCACCGCCGCGACGAACGCGTAGGTGGGGACGGCGAAGATCCGGCCCGACTCCCGCACCCCGCGCAGGTTCATCAGCATCAGCAGGACGATGACGACCAACGCGCACGCCACCTCGTTGCGCGCCACCGGGCCGGCGGCGGAGCCCAGGTTGTCCACCCCGGCGGCCACCGAGACCGCGACGGTCAGCACGTAGTCCACGAGCAGCGCGCTGCCGACGGTCACCCCGGCGCGACGGCCGAAGTTGCTCGAGACCACCGCGTAGGCCCCGCCGCCACCCGGGTAGGCGTGCACGGTCTGCCGGTAGGAGGCCACCACGGTGATCATCAGCAGCACCACGGCGAGCGTGATCCAGATGCTGGAGCTGTACGCGCTCAGCCCGGCGATGGAGAGGATCAGCAGCACCTCGCCGGGGGCGTAGGCCACCGAGGAGAGCGGGTCGGAGGCGAACACCGGCAACGCGATCCGCTTCCGCAGCAGCGTGTGCCGCAGGGCGTCGCTCCGCAGTGCGCGTCCCAGCAGCAGCCGCTTGTAGAGCGAGATGGCCTCGTCGTCTCCCACGGGCACAAGATCACCGTACCCGGGGGGACGGTCGGGCGCCCCTGGGCCGGACAGCGGGCCGGTGGGCCGGTAGCGTGGTGCGCGGTGCGGAACCCCGGCGGGACGAACCGGCGGAGAACCGGCGGAGTGAGAGCCACGGAGACGTATGCACATCGTGATCATGGGATGCGGCCGAGTCGGCGCGGCCCTCGCTCAGACCTTGGAGGAACGCGGTCACACGGTCGCCGTGATCGACCAGGACCCCACCGCCTTCCGGCGGCTCGGCTCCCGGTTCGGCGGCCGGCGGGTGACCGGCCTCGGCTTCGACCGGGACACGCTGACCGAGGCGGGGCTGCCGGAGGCCGGCGCGTTCGCCGCGGTGAGCAGCGGCGACAACTCGAACATCATCGCCGCCCGGGTGGCCCGCGAGGTGTTCGGCGTGCAGAACGTCACCGCCCGCATCTACGACCCGCGCCGGGCCGAGGTGTACGAGCGGTTCGGCATCCCCACGGTGGCCACCGTGCGGTGGACCGCGGACCAGATGCTGCGTCGGCTGCTGCCGGCCGGCGCCGAACCGCTGTGGCGTGACCCCAGCGGCGGCGTGCAGCTCTCCGAGGTACACGTCAAGGCGAGCTGGGTGGGCCACCGGGTGGCCCGGTTCCAGGAGAGCACCGGGGTCCGGGTGGCGTTCCTGACCCGGCTCGGCGAGGCGATGCTGCCGACCGCGGACACGGTGTTGCAGGAGGGTGACCTGGTGCACGTGATGATGTACGCGAACCAGGTGGCCGAGGTCGAGGCCGCCTGCCTGACCGGTCCCGAGGAGGAGTCGTGAACGCGCTCTCGGCTGGTTCGATCCGGGAGGGCGCGGCATGCGGGTGGTGATCGCCGGGGCCGGGGCGGTGGGGCGGTCGATCGCCGCCGAGCTGCTGGAGGACGGCCACGAGGTGCTGCTGATCGACAAGTCGCCGCACGCCGTGTCGGTGGTGCGGGTGCCCGAGGCCGAGTGGCTGCTGGCCGACGCCTGCGAGATCGCCACGCTGGACGAGGCGGCGCTGGAGCGCTGTCAGGTGGTCATCGCGGCCAGCGGCGACGACAAGGTCAACCTCGTGGTCTCGCTGCTCGCGAAGACGGAGTACGGCGTGCCGCGGGTGGTGGCCCGCGTGAACAACCCGAAGAACGAGTGGCTGTTCAACGACGCCTGGGGCGTGGACGTGGCGGTGTCCACGCCGCGCCTGATGTCGGCCCTGGTCGAGGAGGCGGTCAGCGTCGGCGACCTGGTGCGGCTGATGCGCTTCAGCCAGGGCGAGGCGACCCTGGTGGAGCTGACCCTGCCGGAGGGCGCGCCGCTGGTGGGCACCCGGGTCGGCGAGGTGGCCTGGCCCCAGGACACCGCGCTGGTGACCATCATCCGCGGCGCGCGGGTGATGGTGCCGGATCCCGACGACGCCCTGGCGGCCGGCGACGAGCTGCTGTTCGTCGCCGCGCCGGCCCAGGAGGAGCAGCTGGAGGCGCTGCTCAGCCCGCGCGACGGCGGCTGAGCGACGCGTGCGGCCGCGGTGCGCCTGACCGCGGCTCGTGCGCATGGGGGCGCCTCCCGGATGGCGCCTGGCGGACGTACCCGCGTGGCAACGCGGCAGAGCGGCGCGCCGGGGCACCACCCGGACCCCCGGGCGCCTCGGGGAGGGTCAGGGGGAGCCCGGTGACTCGCCCCGGCCGGGAAGGTGCTCGGCGGCGTGCTCCTCGGCGAGGCGACGCTCCTCCGCCTCCTTCTCCGCCCGCTCGGCGGCCTCGTACTCCGCCTCCATCTCCGCGATGACGTCGATCGGCGGCGGGGCCTTCACCAGGATGATCCAGGTGAGGTAGACCGCGAGCAGGAACGGCGGGATACCGAGCGCCACCCGCAGCCAGCCGAGCTGGGTGGCGTCGCCCCAGAAGTAGATGGGGAAGGTGATCGCCGACTTGCTCAGCAGGATCGCGCCCCACACGTAGCTGGCCTTGACGTAGGCGCGTTTGCGGCCCGGATTGCGGGTGCGCCAGGAGAGGTTCTCCCGGAAGACCGGGCCGAGCAGCAGGCCGAGCAGCGGGAAGCCGGCCAGCGAGGACACCACGTAGCCGACGCCCAGGCCCAGCGTGTACAGCATGCCCGGGAGGTAGAAGTTCTTCGCGTCGCCCGACATCATCGCGAAGACGGCGCCGAACGCCACGCCGAAGACGCCGCTGAAGGCGTGCTTGACCGTGCCGCGCTGGACCAGCCGGGCCACCGCCAGCACGGCGGAGAGGGTGAGCGCGGCGATCGCCGAGATGTTGATGCTGCGGTTGATCGTGAAGCTGAGGACGAAGACGAGCCCCGGCACGGTGGTCTCCACCATGCCGCGCACCCCGCCGAACGCCTCGAAGAACGCCGCCCGCGTCGCCTCCTCGTCGGTGGCCTGCGGAGCCACCTGGGGGGCGGTCTGCCTGTCGGGTGCGGTCACGGAGTCTCCTGTTCGCGGGGTCGCAGCTCGTATCGGGGGTTGAACAGCACGGGGTGACCTCGGGTGATCGAGATCCGCCCCGAGGCGACGAGCACCCGGCCCGTCTCGACGCCGGCGATCGCCCGCTGCCCCAGCCAGATCACCTCCAGCGAGGCGGTGCCGTCGTCCAGCTCGGCCCGGAGGGCGGGCATGCCCGCGACGGTGCGCTCCCGCACGTCCCGCAGCGTGCCGCTCACCCGCACCACCGCGCGGCCCAGCGGGCCCTCGGGTCCCGACGTGCAGTCCCGGATCCGGACGCAGCGCGGCTCCTCGGCGGCGCGGACGGGCTCGGCCAGGACAGCTCCCCGGTCGCTCCCCCCGGCCGGCTCGGACCGGCCCAGCAGGCGCCACCGGCGGCCTCCGCGCCTTTCGGGACGCCCGCCAGCACTCATGCCATCAGCCTAACGTGAGCGGGTCCGCGCTCAGCGCTCAAAGCGGTAGCCCATCCCCGGTTCGGTGATGAAGTGGCGCGGGGCTGACGGGTCGGACTCCAGTTTGCGGCGCAGCTGCGCCATGTAGACCCGGAGGTAGTTGGTCTCCGTGCGGTACGAGGGGCCCCAGACCTCCTGGAGCAGCTGTCGCTGGCTGACCAGGCGGCCCGCGTTGCGGATCAGCACCTCCAGCAGGTGCCATTCGGTGGGGGTGAGCCGGACGTCCCGGCCGCCGCGGTGCACCTTCTTGGCGGCGAGGTCCACGGAGAAGTCGTCGGTCTCCACCACGGCGCCGTCCCCGGACGCCGCCGGCTCGGCGCGGCGGACCGCGGCCCGGAGCCTGGCCAGCAGCTCGTCCATGCCGAACGGCTTGGTGACGTAGTCGTCGGCGCCCGCGTCGAGCGCCTCCACCTTCTCGTCCGAGGTGTGCCGGGCGGACAGCACGATGATCGGCACCCGGGTCCAGCCGCGCACGCCCCTGATCACCTCGACGCCGTCCATGTCGGGCAGGCCGAGGTCCAGGATGATCACGTCGGGATGGCGGTCGGCGGCCAGCCGCAGGGCGGTCGTACCGTCCAGGGCGGTGTCCACCTGGTAGTCACGCGCCCTGAGGTTGATCACCAGGGCGCGCAGCATCTGCGGCTCGTCATCCACGACGAGGACTCGGTGCATGGTCTGCCCTCCGTTCGTTGGTCGGCCGGCTGCTGGCGGACGCGGTCGCGCCCGCCGGGGCGGTGGTGGGCAGCGTGAGCACCATGGTCATGCCGCCGCCGGGGGTGTCCTCGGCGTCCAGGGTGCCGTGCATGGCCTCCACGAAGCCGCGGGCCACGGCGAGGCCCAGACCCACGCCGTCGCCCCGCGGGGTGTCGCCGTAGCGCTGGAACGGCTCGAAGATGCGGCCCTTGTCGCTGTCCGGGACGCCGCGGCCGCGGTCCACCACCCGCAGCTCGACCCGCTCGTCCAGCGCGCTGGCCCGCACCACCACGGGCAGCCCGTCGGCCCCGTACTTCACGGCGTTCTCGACGATGTTGGCGACGCTGCGCTCCAGCAGCCCGGGGTCGGCGGCGACGAACGGCAGCGACTCGGGAACGTCGAGCAGCACGCTGCCCTCGGGCACCCCGCCCAGGGCCCGCGGCACCACCTCGTCCAGGTCCAGCTCCCTGATCAGCGGCTCCACCGTGCCGGTCTGCAGCCGTGACATGTCCAGCAGGTTCCCCACCAGCTGGTCCAGCCGGTCCGCGCCCTGCTCGATGCTCTCCAGCAGGTCGGCCTCGTCCTCCGGGGACCAGGCCACGTCGTCCGAGCGGAGGCTGCTCACGCTCGCCTTGATCGCGGCCAGCGGCGTGCGCAGATCGTGCGAGACGGCCGCCAGCAGGGCGGTGCGGATCCGGTTGCCCTCGGCCAGCTTGTGGGCCCGCTCCGCCTCGTCCTTGAGCCGCTCCCGGTCCACCACGGCCGCCACGTGCGCGGCGAAGGCGCTGAGCACCCGGCGGTCCTCGGCGGGCAGCACCCGGCCGGAGAGCGCCAGCATGGTGTGGTCGCCTATCGGCACGTCCACGTCGGCGTCGTCCGGGGTGCGCAGCGGCCGGGCGTCCCCGACCACCGAGACGCTGCTCACGCAGCTCCACCGGCGGCGTTCGCGGTCCCGCTCCAGCAGCGCGGCGGTGTCCATGCCGAAGGTCTCCCTGGCCCGCTCCAGCAGCGCGGCCAGGGTGTCCTCACCACGCAGCACGCTGCCCGCGAGCAGGGTCAACGTCTCGGACTCCGCCCGCAACCGTGCCGCCTGCTGGGTGCGTCTGGCCGAGCGGTCCACCACCACGGCGACGGCGACGGCTATCGCGACGAAGGTGACGATGGCCACCACGTTGTGGCCGTCGGCGACGGTCCACTCGTGGGTGGGTGGCGCGAAGACGAAGTTCAGCAGGAGCGAGCCGACCGTCGCCGAGGCGAGCCCCGGGTACAGCCCGCCGACCAGCGCGGCGATCACCGCGACGGACAGGAAGAGCAGCACGTCGCTGGCGAACGCGGCGCCCGGGGCCGGTGGGGGCAGCGCGAGGGCCAGCAGGATCGGCCCGAGCAGGCCGACGAGCCAGCCGCTGAGGGTGCGGGAGCGGCCCAGCCGGGCGCCGCGCGCCACCGGCAGGCCCCGCCCCTTGGCCACCTCGTCATGGGTCACGATGTGCACGTCGATGTCGGGCCCCGACTCCCGCGCCACGATCACCCCGACGCCGGGACCGAACACGTACTGCCAGGACTTCCGGCGGCTGGAGCCCAGCACGATCTGGTTGGCGTTGACGCCGCGGGCGAACTCCATCAACGCGCTCGGCACGTCGTCCCCGATCACGTGATGGAACGTGCCACCGAGCTGCTCCACCAGCGTCCGCTGGGCCGCCAGCTCGCGCGGCGAGGCCGACGTGAGGCCGTCGGAGCGGGCGATGTAGACGGCCAGGATCTCCGCCCCCGAGCTCTTGGCGGCCATCCGCGCCGCCCGCCGGATCAGCGTCGACCCCTCGGGCCCCCCGGTCAGGCCCACCACGATCCGCTCCCGGGCGTGCCAGGTGGAACGTATGCCGTGCTCGGCCCGGTACTGCTGGAGGTAGGCGTCCACCCGGTCCGCGGTCCACAGCAGGGCCAGCTCGCGGAGGGCGGTCAGGTTGCCCAGCCGGAAGTAGCGGGACAGGGCGGCGTCCACCTTGTCCGGGGCGTAGATGTTCCCGTGCGCCATGCGCCGGCGCAGCGCCTCCGGCGCCATGTCCACCAGCTCGATCTGCTCCGCCCGGCGCACCACCTCGTCCGGCACGGTCTCCCGCTGCCGCACGCCGGTGATCGACTCCACGACGTCGCCCAGCGACTCCAGGTGCTGGATGTTCACCGTGGAGATGACGTCGATCCCGGCGTCCAGCAGCTCGTCGACGTCCTGCCAGCGCTTCTCGTTCGGCGAGCCCGGCACGTTGGTGTGCGCCAGTTCGTCCACCAGCGCCACCCTCGGGCGGCGCCGCAGCACCGCCGCGGTGTCCATCTCGGAGAAGACGCTCCCCCGGTACTCCAGCTCCCGGCGCGGCACCTCCTCCAGGCCGTGCCGCAGCACCTGGGTGCGCGGCCGGTCGTGGTGCTCGACCAGGGCGACGACGAGGTCGGTGCCGCGCTCCACCCGGCGGTGCGCCTCCGACAGCATGGCGTAGGTCTTGCCCACGCCGGGCGCCGCGCCCAGGTAGATGCGGAGTCTGCCGCGTCGTGCCATGGATCCATTCTCAACCGTCGGCCGGGAAACCCGAGCCGCGGCCGAGCCGGAGTGTGTCAGGGTCCCGTATGAATCCTCACCTGAATCCTCGCCGGTCGGCGCCCCACGGGCCCGGCCGCGGCTGACCGGCCGGTCAGCCGCGGGGTCCACGCTCCTCGGGCCGCTCCGCGCGGCGCAGGCGGCGGGTGACGACGACCAGGTCGACGCACGCGATCACCGCGCAGGCCGCGCAGATCAGCGCGGCCGCCCCGATGGCGCCCCGGCTGGTGAGCATGCCCCCGGACTCGGCGCCGGCCCACCAGATCCCGAGCAGCACCGCGCCCAGCACGAAGAGCGGGGCGAAGACGAGGGACAGCAGCCGGCGCAGCCGCAGGTCGCTGTAGGCGGTGATCGGCTCCGAGCCGGTGCGCCGGAGCCATCCCCCGCGGCGTTTCACGTCCATGGCGGCCTCCTGGTCAGGCCGCTCAGGTACCCGTCGGGGCGCCCGTCACACCCCGCCGCGGGGGCGGGGTGTCGAGTCGACGCGTCAGCGCACCTCGGAGATCTCGGGCCCGCGCCGGAGCTTGTCCAGACCACCTGCGAAGCGCGAGGTGGGGGCGGTGCTGTCGGCCGGGGCCTGCTCCTTCTTGACCCCGTCGGGCACCATCTGGGCATCCTCGGGCAGCTTGAGCACGATGGGGTCCCGGGGGGCCATCGGTCCCTCGCCCCTGACCACCACGGTGTCCCGGAAGATCTGCTCCAGCAGCCCGGCGGCCTGCGGCTGCACGGCGCCCTGGCCGGAGATCACGCCGCGCAGGAACCAGCGCGGGCCGTCCGTGCCGACGAAGCGCACCACCTGCGTGCCACGCTTGCCGTCGGGCAGCTGCACCGGGACCTGCGCGCGCAGCTCCCAGCCCAGCGAGCCCTCCTTCTCGTCGATCACGCCGCCCTGCCCGGTGATGCCGTCGGCGATCTCCTCGCGCACCTCTGCCCAGATGCCCTCGCGCTTCGGCGCCGCGAAGGCCTGCAGCTGGATGGCGCTGTCCTTGAGCACGACGGTCGCGGCCACGATGGAGTCGCCGGCCACCTCGACCCGGAGCTCCATGCCGGGGACGCCGGGAACGAACAGGCCGCCCAAGTCCACCCGGCCGTCGCCCGGCTTGCTGACCTCGCTCAGGTCCCACGGGCCGTCGGGGCGCGGTGCCGGCTCGAGCTTCACCCGGCGCACCTCGGCCTCGTCCGGGGTCTCGTCGGCGGTGGGCTCGACCGCGTCCCCCGGCTCCTCTTTCCGCTTGCGACGACGTCCGAACACGTCACAGTCCTTTCCGGTCGGCGATCCGGTCAGCACTCGCGCCGGAACCGACCGCAGCATAGGGGTTGTGCCCGCCGGCGTGGCCGCCCGTGGAGCCGAAACCCCCCGTGGCCCGCACCGAGTCAGGCAGCTCCGCGACCTCGTGAAAGCGCACCGTCTCCACCCGCTGCACCACGAGCTGGGCGATCCGGTCGAGCGGCTCGAACCGGACGCTCCGTCGCGGATCGAGATTGATCACGATCACCTTGATCTCTCCACGGTACCCGGCGTCGATCGTGCCCGGGGCGTTCACCATCGACACCCCGCACCGGGCGGCCAGCCCGGAACGCGGATGGACGAACGCCGCGTACCCCTCGGGCAGGGCGATGGAAACGCCGGTGGGCAGCACGGCGCGTTCGCCGGGATCCAGCTCGACGGCCTCGGTGGTGACCAGGTCGACCCCCGCGTCGCCCGGGTGCGCGCGGGACGGCACGGGAACCGCGGGATCGGTCCGCCGAATCATGACGTCCAGGGGAGCTCTGGTCGCCGGCTCGCCCGCGGGCGTCGGGTCGGAAGTCACCTCGAACGAGGTCCGTTCGGCACTCACGATGCAGACCCTACCGTCGCCGGGGGTGGCCCGGGACGAGCCTGCCATGCTTGAGGCCATGAATGGCCCTGTGAGCCCCGCGCACGGCCCTGCCGGGGCCTACGACGAACGCCTGACCGTTCCCCGCTCCTGGTGGCTGCTGGCCATGCTGGGCGTGCTTCTACTGGGAATCGCCCTGGTGCCGCTGGGCCCCGTGCCGCTGCTGGTCGGACTGGCGGCCGGCGGGGCCCTGTGCGGGATGGCGCTGAGCGCGTACGGATCCGCGCGGATCCGGGTCGCCGCCGGCTCACTGATCGCCGGCGAGGCCCGGGTCCCGCTCAGCGCCCTGGGTGAGGCCCGGGCGCTCGACGTCGACGAGGCGCGCGCCTGGCGCGCTCACCGTGCGGATGCCCGGGCTCACATGCTGCTGCGGGCCTACATCCCGACGGCCGTGCGGGTCGAGGTGGCCGACCCCGGGGACCCGACGCCGTACCTGTATCTCTCGACCCGGCAGCCGGAGCGGCTTGCCGCGGCGCTCGCCGCGGCCCGCCCGGACACGGCCTGACGCCCGGTCCGGGCGGCACCTCACGCCGCGCAGTCGCGGCAGATCGGTTGGCCGTCCTTCTCCGAGGCCAGCTGCGACCGGTGGTGCACCAGGAAGCAGCTCATGCAGGTGAACTCGTCGGCCTGGCGCGGCAGCACCCGGACGGACAGCTCCTCGTTGGAGAGGTCCGCGCCGGGCAGCTCGAGGCCCTCCGCCTGCTCGAACTCGTCCACGTCGACCGTGGACGCCGACTTGTCGTTGCGCCGGGCCTTGAGCTCCTCGATGCTGTCCTCGTTGACATCATCGTCGGTCTTGCGTGGAGTGTCGTAATCCGTTGCCATTCTGCTCTCCCCCTCCGGGTGTCTGTGGTGTCTCCAGCGCACGTAACGCGCGGGGGGTCGGACTTTGTGCCCGACCCGAGGCGGAGATTTTGCCTCACATCAAGTGGTGTTACTCAATCGACACCCAACCGAACGCCTGAAGAGGTGATCATTCCGGCTGCCGATCAGCCCGCGGCCGCGCAGAAGGGCCGGTCACAGGCGCGTGTCGCCAGCCGTGCGGGCGACAAATATGTGATTGATCACACTCTGCATTCCCTCGGAAGGCGTCCGAATACCGAGACGCGGGACGGACACCCGAGGGTTCAGTCGGGAGCGATCAGATCGGAATCGTCACCCTCATGACCAGCCCTCCACTCTCTCGGGGTTCCGCGGTCACGTGTCCACCATGGGCGCGCGCCACCGAACGAACGATGGAAAGTCCGAGCCCGACGCCCTTGTCGCTGCGGGTGCGCTCGTTGCGCAGCCGCCGGAACGGCTCGAACATACTGTCGATCTCGTAGGCGGGAACCACCGGACCTGTGTTCTCCACCAGGAGGACGGCGTGGCCCGGCCGGGACTCGACGTCCACCCGCACCCAACCGTCCTCCGGAACGTTGTACCTTACGGCGTTCTGCACCAGGTTCAGCGCGATCCGCTCCAGCAGCACGCCATTGCCCTGGACGACCACCGGGGGGCGCTCGCCGCGCAGCTCCACGCCCTGCCGCTGCGCCTCGCCGCGCACCTGCTCGACGGCCTGCCCGGCCACCTCGGCCAGGTCCACCGGCTTGCGGTCCACCAGCTCGTTGTCGCTGCGGGCGAGCAGCAGCAGTCCCTCGACCAGCTGCTCGCTGCGCTCGTTGGTGGCCAGCAGGGTGTTGCCCAGCTGCGTCACCTCGATCGAAGCCTGCGGATCGGACAGCTGGACCTCCAGCAGCGTGCGGTTGATCGCCAGCGGCGTGCGCAGCTCGTGCGAGGCGTTGGCCACGAAGCGCTGCTGCGCGGTGAAGGCGCGGTCCAGCCGGTCCAGCATCTCGTCGAAGGTGTCGGCCAGCTCCTTGAACTCGTCGTCCGGGCCGTCCAGCTCGATCCTGCGGTGCAGGTCGGAGCCGGCCACCCGGCGGGCGGTGCGGGTGATCCGGCCGAGCGGCGAGAGCACCCGACCGGCCATCAGCCACCCGAACGCGAAGGCGGCCACGGCCAGGCCGAGCAGCGCCAGCAGCGAGCGACTCAGCAGTTCGTCCAGCGCGATCGCCCGCTGCCTCTCCGTGCAGTCCTCGAACCACGCCGTGAACTCCGGCCCCTCGACGTTGCCCGTCAGGCGTCCGCAGACCTCCGACACGGTCTCCACCTGGACCGGGATGGGGCTGCTGATCCGGAAGGGCACCTGCAGGCCCCTGGTCAGGCTCTCCGCCGCCAGCAGGTAGATGATCGTCAGCAGCACGATGCCGGCGATCAGGAACATCACGCCGTAGAGCAGGGTGAGCTGGATCCGGATGGTGGGTCGCAGCCAGCTGCGCGGCTGCTCGTCCCGGGGATCCCACTCGGGCATCGGCGGTGGGGTCGCCACACTCCGGTACGTCGGCTGCCTGGCCGGATGGGGCGGCGCCGGGGGCCGGGGAGGGGTGGGGTTCGCCATGATCTAGGTCCGCTTCCCAGGAGTCACGTCAGATCCGGTAGCCCGCGCCGGGCACGGTGGTGATGACGGGAGGGTCACCCAGCTTGCGGCGGAGCGTCATCACGGTGACCCTCACGACGTTCGTGAACGGGTCGGTGTTCTCGTCCCACGCCTTCTCCAGCAGCTGCTCGGCCGAGACGACCGAGCCCGCGCTCCGCATCAGCACCTCGAGGACGGCGAACTCCTTGGGCGCGAGGTGGACCTGCCGGCCCTCGCGGTAGACCTCGCGGCGGTTCGGGTCGAGCCGGATGCCCGACTGCTCCAGCACCGGCGGCAGCGGGGCGGTGGTGCGCCGGCCCAGGGCCCGCACCCGGGCCACCAGCTCGGTGAAGGCGAACGGCTTCGGCAGGTAGTCGTCCGCGCCGAGCTCCAGGCCCTCCACCCGGTCGCTGATGTCGCCCGAGGCGGTCAGCATCAGCACCCGGGTGGCCCGGCCGAGCGCGACGATGTGCCGGCACACGTCGTCGCCGTGCACCACCGGCAGGTCGCGGTCGAGGACGACCACGTCGTAGTCGTTCAGGTCGACGCGTTCGGTGGCCGCCGCCCCGTCGTACACGACGTCGACCGCCATGGCCTCGCGACGCAGCCCGGTGGCCACGGCGTCCGCGAGCAGTTGCTCGTCCTCGACGACGAGTACGCGCACGTCCGGTTCCTTCTCTCGTGTGAAGTGTGAGGTGTTGGTGCAGGTGGTGGGACGCCGACCTGGTCGGGCGACTGGCGCCGCCCCCCAATCCTGCCTGGTGGACAGGTAAGCCGCAGGTAAAACGGCCTCGGACCGGGTCCGACACTTTTCTGTGACACGGAGGTTTCCGGGACTCGTGCGACGGGGAGGAACCACTTCACACCCCGCGATCACCCCTTGTAGGCGGTAAGCCACGAGACGCTGCCGACCAGCTCAGGGGACTGCCGTGGTCGCACCCACCCTCGGCACCCCCCAGTGCCGCCGACAGAAGACGAGGGGGCGCACCTTGGACGCGTTCACCGCTGGAATCCTGCAGCGCATCCAGAACACCGAGTCCGATCTGCACCGCGCTCGTGAAGCCGGCGACGTGTTCACCATGGACGTGGAGCAGGCCGAGCTGGACGACCTGCGCCGGCTGGCCACGGAACATGGCGTTGAGCTCAGCACCGCGAGCGTCCAGACCGTCTGACCCTGACCGCATCGACTGCCGCTCCCGGACGCTCCGGGGGCGGCAGCGCCATTTTCGCGGCCGGGCACCGCGGCGCCGGCGTCAGTCGTGCCAGGCGCCGAGCTCGTCGAGCAGCGGTTGCAGCGCGGCGAAGACGCCGGGGCTCGCTACCACGGCCAGTTCCGGGTCGGGCCGCCGGCCGGGCCGGCCGCCGGTCTCCGCGCCGGCCTCGCGGGCGATCAGCTCCCCCGCGGAGAAGTCCCAGGGGGCCAGGCCCCGCTCGTAGAAGCCGTCCAGACGGCCGCCCGCCACGTCGCAGAGGTCGATGGCCGCCGATCCGGAGCGGCGGATGTCCCGCACCCGGGGAATCAGCCGCTGCGCCACGGCGGCCTGGGCGGTGCGCACGGACGCCACGTAGTTGAAGCCGGTGCCGATCAGGGCCTGGTCCAGCGTCGGCGCGGGACGGCAGCGCATCGGCTCGGGCCGCGCGCCGTCGGCCTGCCGGAACGCTCCCCCGCCGCGCACCGCGCGGTAGGTCTCGCCGCGCATCGGCGCCGCCACCACCCCGGCGACCACCTCGCCGTCCCGCTCCGCGGCGATCGACACCGCCCACTGCGGCAGCCCGTACAGGTAGTTGACCGTGCCGTCGAGCGGGTCCACGATCCAGCGCACGCCGCTGCTGCCGCTCACCGACGCGCCCTCCTCGCCGAGCACGCCGTCGTCCGGGCGGCGTTCGGTGAGGAAGCCGACGATCAGCTTCTCGGCCGCGAGGTCCATCTCCGTGACCACGTCGATGGGGCTCGACTTGGTGGCCGCGACGCCGAGATCGGCCGGGCGGCCGTCGCGCAGCAGCCTCCCGGCCCGGTCGGCGGCCTGCAGGGCGAGGTCGAGCAGCTGCTCGGGCGACGACTCGGCGGTGGTCTCGGACACGGTGCGGCACTCCTCGGAACGGTGTGGCGGGGTGGAAGGGCGGGACTGCGGGACGGCGGGACGGCGGGTCCGGATCAGCGGAACGGGCTGTCGGCGCCCGCGGCCGCGGGCCGCGCGATGCGGGCCGGGCAGCAGCCGACCGGGCAGACGTCGTGGCTCGGGCCGAGGGAGCCCAGGGCTGGGCGGTCCGGCGCGGCGCCGCGCTCGGTGGCGGCGCGCTCCACCACCAGCTCGCGCAGGCCCGCGACGAAACCGGGGGCCGCACCGACCGTGGCCGCCCTGACGGCGGGCAGGCCCAGCTCGCCGGCCGTGGTCAGGGCCTCGGTGTCGAGGTCGAAGCGGACCTCCATGTGGTCCGAGACGAAGCCGATGGGCACCATCACCACCGCCGGGGCCCCGGCGGCGTGCAGCTCCCGCAGATGGTCGCCGATGTCCGGCTCCAGCCACGGGACCTGCGGCGGGCCGCTGCGGGACTGGTACACGAGCTTCCAGGGGCGCGCCACGCCGGTCGCGTCGCGCACCGCGTCGGCCAGGTACTCCGCGACGTCCAGATGCTGCCGCACGTACCCGCCGCCGGCGCCGTGGCCCTCCGGCGGCCCCGAGGTGTCGGCCGCCGTGACGGGGATGGAGTGCGTGGTGAACGCCAGGTGCGCGCCGTCGCGCACCTCCTCGGGCAGCTCGGCCAGCGCCGCCAGCACGCCGGAGGCCATCGGCTCCAGGAACCCCGGGTGGTTGAAGTACAGCCGCAGCTTGTCGACGCGCGGCACCGGGCGCCCCTCCCGCTCCAGCTCGGCGAGCGCGCCGGCCAGGTCCTCGCGGTACTGCCGGCAGCCCGAGTACGAGGCGTAGGCGCTGGTGGCCAGCGTGAGGACGCGGCGGTGGCCGTCGTCGACCAGTTCCCGCAGCGTGTCGACCAGATAGGGCGCCCAGTTGCGGTTGCCCCAGTACACCGGCAGTTCGACGCCCTCCCTGGCGAGGTCGTCGCGCAGCGCGGCGAGCAGTTCGCGGTTCTGGGCATTGATCGGGCTGACCCCGCCGAAGAGGTGGTAGTGCGCGCCGACCTCGGCCAGTCGTTCGCGCGGGATGCCACGCCCACGGGTGACGTTCTCCAGGAACGGAAGCACGTCGTCCGGGCCCTCGGGGCCGCCGAAGGAGAGCAGGAGCAGGGCGTCGTACGGGCGGGCGTCGGTGGCGCGGTCCATGCCTCCAGATCCTGCCATCCGGCGTTCCGGATCCCGCGGCTGGCCGGTGCGTACCGCCGGCTATGCGGCTAGACGAATTCTTTACCCGACTTTCCGCCGTTTGCCGGTTTTCGCGCACTCCTCGCACGGCGCGCACACAAGCGACATATACCGGGGGGTGATTGCCCGATTTCTTCTCCTACGTGACCATTGCCGCACCGTCGGCGTTCGCGATCGCCCGGTCAACTCCCTTGTCCGGCGAGAACTTCCACCGGGTCGCACCCCACCCCGCGAGGGCCCGATGCAGTAGTGTGACGAGTCCTGGCCTTGTCCCCCGTCCGGCCCGCGTGGCTCGCCAAGCCACGCTCCGGTCACCGCGCGTGGCAAAGTGGTGACTGTGCCACAGCGGTGGTTCAAGTCCATGGCCCGACACGCCGGGCAAGTCGGCAAGGTTGTGGCAGGCTGCACCCGGGCAGGTCACACTCGTCTAGCAGGAGCAGCGACGTAGGTGACGTCGGCAGGCACCATCCGGGAGGTCCTCGTGCCCGAACTGCGTGTCGTGGCCGTGAGCAATGACGGCACACGCCTGGTGCTCAAGGCTGCCGACAACACGGAGTACACCCTTCCGATCGACGAGCGGCTGCGCGCGGCCGTGCGCAACGACCGGGCGCGGCTCGGCCAGATCGAGATCGAGGTGGAGAACCACCTCCGCCCGCGCGACATCCAGGCGCGGATACGGGCCGGTGCGTCCGCCGAGGAGGTGGCGCAGTTCGCCGGGATCCCGGTCGACCGGGTGCGGCGCTTCGAGGGCCCCGTGCTGGCCGAGCGCGCCTTCATGGCCGAGCGGGCCCGCAAGACGCCCATCCGGCGCCCCGGCGAGTCGGCGGGCCCGCAGCTCGGCGACGCCGTGGCCGACCGGCTGATGCTGCGCGGCGCCGACAAGGACGCCGTGCGCTGGGACTCGTGGCGGCGCGACGACGGCACCTGGGAGGTGCTGCTGGTCTACCGGGTGGCCGGCGAGACGCACTCGGCGAGTTGGACGTACGACCCGCCGCGGCGGCTGGTGCAGGCCGTGGACGACGAGGCGCGGGCGCTGCTCGGCGAGACCGACGACACGCCCGAGCCGAGCACGCCCTTCGTGCCGCGCATCGCCCGGCTGCCCCGTGAGGGCGACCGTCCCGAACCGGGGCGCGCCGGCCGCCAGGACCGGGACAGCGAGGCGGACTCGCTGACCAGCCTGCTGGAGGCGGTGCCGAGCTTCCGTGGCGACCTGGTGGTGCCGGACCAGCCGGCGACGCCCGCGGCGTCGTCCGGCGCTGGCGCGACCGCCGGGCCGGCGGCGGAGCCGGACGAGGCGGAGGCCGAGCGGGGCGGCGACGCGCCGGACCAGCGTTCGGCCGCGGCCGGCGCCGGCGCGACCTACGCCGACGTGCTGATGCCGCGGTCGGTGGGCGGGCACCGCGAGCGGCTGACCGGCAACACGGACCGCCAGGCCGAGGCCGACGGGGTCCGTCCCGGCCGGCGCGCGGCGGTGCCGAGCTGGGACGAGATCGTCTTCGGCACCCGGCGCAAGAAGAAGGACTGAGGGCGACGCCCTCGGGAGGCACCGCGCCCGGCGCGGTGCCTCCCGCCGTTTCCCGGGGCCGTCAGCCGCGCTCGGGCCCGGTGGCGACCGGGCGCTCCGGATCCGCCGTCCACTCGCTCCAGGAGCCGGGGTAGAGGGCGGCGTCGACCCCGGTGGCGGCGAGCGCGAGCACCGTGTGCGCGGCGGAGACGCCGGAGCCGCAGTACACCCCGACCTCCACCCCCGGCCGCACGCCGAGCCCCGCGAACCGGGCCGCCAGGTCGTCGGCCGGGCGCAGCCGCCCGTCCGCCTCGACGTTCTCGGTGGTCGGCGCCGAGACCGCGCCGGGGATGTGCCCGGCGACCGGGTCGATCGGCTCCACCTCGCCGCGGTACCGCTCGCCGGCCCTGACGTCCAGCAGCAGCCCGCGCCGGGCCAGCGCCGCAGCGGCGTCGGCGTCCAGCACCGGCAACGCGCCCGGCTCGGGCTCGAAGTCGCCCTCGGCCGGTTCGGGCGTCTCCCTGGTCAGCGGTCCCGTCCAGGCGGCCAGGCCGCCGTCCAACACCCGTACCCGTGGGTGTCCGGCCCAGCGCAGCAGCCACCAGGCGCGGGCCGCCGCCCAGCCCTGCCCGCCGTCGTAGGTCACCACCGGGCGGTCCCGGCGGACCCCGGCCCGGCGCATCGCCGCCCCGAAGGCGCCGAGGTCGGGCAGCGGGTGCCGCCCGGCCGGCCCGGGCGGCGCGGCCAGGTCGCGGTCCAGGTCCACGTACACCGCGCCCGGCAGATGGCCCGCGTCGAACTCCGCCCGTCCCGGCGGGCCGCCGAGCCGCCAGCGGACGTCGAGCAGCACCGGCGAGCGCTCCGGATCGGCCAGGGCGTCGGCGAGTTCGGCCGCCGTGATGTGTGGTGTCATGCGGCCATTCTTCCTCCTGGGTGCCGCTCGGGGGACACTGGGAACAGTCGGCCGTCGAGGAGTGGAGATGACCGAGGCAGCGAGTCCGCCCACGCCGGGAGCGCACCGGTGGGTGAGCCTGATGGTGCACGATCTGGCCGCCGGTCGGCGCTTCTACCAGGGGCTCTTCGGCTGGGAGTACCAGGAGGGGCCGCCCCGGCTCGGCCCGTACCTGGTCGCCACGCGCGACGGCCGGCAGGTCGCGGGGCTCGGGGAGATCGCCAGGGACGGACGGCGGGTGGTCGGCTGGCTGCCGTACGTGGCCACCGCCGACGCGGACGTCACGGCGGCCCGGATCCGCGACTGCGGGGGCACCCTCGCGGTCGGGCCGATGGAGCTGGCGGGGGTGGGGCGGCTGGCCGTGGTGGCCGACGTGTGCGGCGCGGCGTTCGGGCTCTGGCAGGGCGGCCGGGCGCGGCGCAGCCCGCTCGCGGAGTCCGTGGGACTTCCGGTGTGGAACGAGCTGATCACCGGGGACGTCTCGCTGGTCAGCAAGTTCTACACGATGGTCTTCGGCTACCAGACGACGCCCGGGCCCGGGCTGCCGGAGGATCGCGACTACCTGCTGCTGCTTCTGGACGGGCGGCGGGTCGCGGCCATCCGCGGCGTGGGCGACGCCCTGCCGTACGACCGCGGGCCGCACTGGCTGCCGTACTTCGCGACGGACGACGTGGCGGCGTCCGTCCGACGGGCGGTCGAGCTGGGCGGCCGGGTGCTGCGGGCGCCGGAGGAGTCGCCGATCGGCCGGCTGGCCTGGATCGGCGATCCGGAGGGCGCGCCGTTCGGCCTGGTGCACCGCGACTAGTACTCCGGTCAGAAAGAGGCGCTGCCGGTGAGCCAGTCCGCCAGTACGGCCGCCTGGCTGTGGTCCACGTCCTTGCTGGCGGTCAGCAGGGTGAGTCTGTCGTGGCCTGCCAGGTCACGCAGACGCGCGGCTGCCTGCTGGTGTCCGGGGTCGCGCAGTTCGGCCAGGTAGCGGCGTCGGAACTCAGGGTAGCGGCTGGGCTCGTGGCGGTACCACTTGCGGAGTTCGGTCGAGGGCGCCACATCGCGCAGCCATTCGTCCAGATGGGCGTCTTCCTTGCGCATGCCCCGCGGCCACACGCGGTCGACGAGTATCCGCTTGCCGTCGTCAGCCGAAGTCTCCTCATAGACTCTGCGGTAGGTGATCTTCCTGGCCATCATCCGCACCTTCCGGGGCAGGTCACCTGCCCTGTGAGCGGGGAGCGCCGTGCCATCCGGTGAGTTCGCGTGAGCGGTGGCCGGTGTGAGCGAGCCACCGGTCGGTGCGGCTTCGGCACCTTTTCCAGTTCATCCACTGTATGGGCGATTGGCCGGGCGGGCACGTCGTCGGCTGACGGCGGCCGTCCGGCGAGGCACGGCCAGGCACGGCGAGAGGGGCTCGTGGGTATGCGGAGCGGCCGACCCGGTAGCGGTGGGCAGGGGCCGCCCCCGTCACCCACGCCGGGGGAACGTGGCTTTCCGGCGGTGACCGCGTCGCGGATGGACGCCGTCTCCCGGCTGGACGCGGCGGTCGTCACCTGCCGGGCGTGCCCACGGCTGGTGGCCTGGCGCGAGGAGGTCGGCCGGGTCAAGCGCAGGGCGTTCCGGGACTGGGAGTACTGGGCCCGGCCGGTGTCCGGCTTCGGCCCTCCGGACGCGCCGCTGGTGATCGTCGGGCTCGCTCCGGCGGCGCACGGCGGCAACCGCACCGGACGCGTCTTCACGGGGGACCCCTCGGGTGACGTGCTCTACCCCGCTCTGCACGCGGTCGGGCTGGCTTCCCGGCCCACCGCCACACACCCCGGCGACGGGATGGAACTCTTCGGTGTGCGGATCACGGTCCCGGTGCACTGCGCACCGCCCGCCAACCGTCCCACCACCACGGAGCGCGACACCTGCCGCCCCTGGCTCGCGCGCGAGTTGCGGTTGCTGCGGCCGGACCTGCGGGCGATCATCGTGCTCGGCGGGTTCGCCTGGCAGGCGCTGCTGCCGGTGCTCCTTGCCGCCGGGTGGCAGCTGCCGCGTCCGCGGCCGGCCTTCGGGCACGGGGCCCACGTCGTGCTCGGCGACGTTCGGGGAGACCGGCGGGTGCATCTGCTGGGGTGCTACCACCCCAGTCAGCGCAACACGTCCACCGGCCGGCTGACCCCTGCCATGCTGCGTGACGTGCTGTGGCACGGCGCCGCGATCGCCGGGCTGCCGCATGGGCAGGGCCGGGGCGGGAGGGCCGGGTGATCCACCGGCCGGAGCGACGTGACACGCGGCCGGGCTCGGCGTAGCCCGCGTACAGGGCACCGTGACACACCGGGGCGCGGCCGTAGGAGCCGGTGCGGCCGGTGTCCACGGTTGGGATTCGGGAGAACGGCACTCAGGACCAGCCGCCGGCGTCAGGCGCTGGGACGCCCGCGCAGTTCTTCGTTGATGCGCTGGGCTTCGGCGAGTTGGTCTTCGAGGATGACGATGCGGCAGGCGGCTTCGACGGGGGTGCCCTGGTCGACGAGTTCGCGAGCCCGACCTGCGATGCGCAGTTGGTAACGGGAGTAGCGGCGGTGTCCGCCTTCGGAACGCAGGGGAGTGATGAGGCGGGCTTCGCCGATGGCGCGGAGGAAGGCAGCGCTGGTGCCGAGTATTTCGGCGGCACGGCCCATGGTGTAGGCGGGGTAGTCGTCGTCGTCGAGACGGTCGAGGGAGTTTCCTGTGGTCATGCACACCTCTGATCGGTCATGTACACCTCTGAACGGGGACGCGTCGAGGGGCCCTGGTGCCGTTGTGGCACCAGGGCCCCGGAGGGGTTGAAAACACCATCTGCCGGCTCAGGGTGATGCTGGCCTGCAGCTTCCGCACCGCCTGGGGGGGATGGGCGGGGAATGCGGGGATCGCGGATATGTGACCGTGTGACCACCTTCCATTCCGGGGCCTGCGGTACCCGGGCTGCTCACCGCCTGGCCCGGGCGATCCTGATGGCGTCTGCCTCCTCCTCATCCTGCTGATCGTTTACCTTCTACCGCGCGTACTGCTCGTGGCTCCTGAAGAGCCACCCGGCCCGGCAGCCAGCGAGGGGACCCCACAAACCTTCCGGCCCCGCCACTCCACTGCCGTGCCACTCCTGCTGGTCCTTCATGCGGGCAGTTCGTCTCTGCCACGCCTTCTCGATCTCCTGGCTACGAGGAAGACGTTAACCCACCCCCGCGCGAATGTCTACTCCGGCCGTGACAGATTTTCTGCGAGGGTGGACAGCGGGCTTCTGTCGTCTCTGACGTCCGAAAGCTGTACCTGCGCACACCTTCCGAGAGTGTGAAGGACGCTGGGAGGGGCACACTGACTGGCACGGCGAAGCGGCACGACCGACGACAGGTGGGGTGCACGCCATGAACAGGACGAAGGTCACCGGAAGCGCCAGCGGCCCGGCCACCGCCCGAACGGTGATGCGGGGTGACAGCCCGAAGAGCGTGCTTCACGCCCGCCGGGCCGCCCGCGCCTTCACCAACCGCCTCACCCCGGCCCTCGACCCCGCCACAGCGGACACCCTGGTCCTGGTGGTCTCCGAACTCGTCACCAACGCGCTGCGCCACGGCGGCGGCCGCTACACACTCGGCCTCACCGCCGACCCGCACGCGATCACCGTCTCGGTCAGCGACCCCAGCCCCACTCCACCACAGGCACGCACACCCGACCTCACCAGCGGCACCGGCGGCCTGGGCTGGCCCATGGTCCGCCACCTCACCAGTCACCTGACCACCGTGCCCGGCCCCGGCCCCGGCAAGACCATCCGCGCCCGACTCCCCCGATAGCAGAGTCGGCTTCGCACCGCCGAAGGGCGTCGCCTCGAACAACCGATCGATGTGCACACTTGTGTGATCCAGTGAGCATGCCAGAGACCAGCTATTCGATCGTGGAAGCCCGCGCCCGGCTCGGCGCGATCGCCCCCGAGGTCAGCGCCGGCCGCGAGCCGGTAGCCATCACCGACCACGGGAACCCGATCGCCGTGCTGGTCAGTCCGGCCGATGCTCTCGAGCTTGAGGAGCTACGGGCTCTGGCCGCCTAGCGGCGCCGCACGAAGAGTCACCTGACCGGACCCGGCGGTTCCCGGCGGGCCGGGGACGGAGATCAGGGGCGGCTCGGCTCGCCGTTCTGCCGGGGCAGACCGGACGACGCCGCGAAACCCTCCGCGGGCAGCACGTCGGGCGACAGCGGCCCCGCCCCGGCCGCGGCGGCGGTCAACCGGCGCCGGTGGTGGCGCCGGCACAGCACCTCGTACCCGGTGTCGCCCCGGTCGCCGCCCACGTCGCCGACGACCACCTGGGCGCCCTCGACGACCATCCGGCCGCCGACGGTGCGGGCGTTGTGCGTGGCCCGGGCGCCGCACCAGCACAGCGACTCGACCTGCAACGACTCGACCCGGTCGGCGAGCTCGATCAGCCGCTGCGATCCCGGGAACAGCCGGGTGCGGAAGTCGGTGGTGATACCGAACGCGAAGACGTCGATGCCCAGGTCGTCGACGATCCGGGCCAACTGGTCCACCTGCTCGGCGGAGAGGAACTGCGCCTCGTCCGCGATCACGTAGTCCACCCGGCCGCCGGCCGTCAGGTGCCGGACCAGATGCGCGTGGAAGTCGAAGTCCTCACCCGCCTCGACGGCCTCGGTGACCAGGCCGAGTCGGGAGGAGATCCTGCCCTCCCCCGCCCGGTCGTTCCGGGTGAAGATCATGCCCGTCAGACCGCGGGCGGAGCGGTTGTGTCGGATCTGCAGGGCGAGCGTGCTCTTCCCGCAGTCCATGGTGCCGGAGAAGAAGGCGAGTTCAGCCAAGGGACCTAGCTCCCGATCAGGTGCGTACTTCGAGAAGCGGCACGAGCTGCTCGGCGGGGGTCACCGAGCCGTGCATGCCGACCAGCGCGGACTCCTTCGGCTCGGTGCTGGTGGCGACGACCGCGGAGGTGCCGGTCATCGCCACCACCACGTCGCCGATCCGCCCGTGCACGCGTGGCTCGACGCCCGCGCCGGGCGGCCCGAACCAGCCGAGCTCGATCGCCTCGTCCCGGGTCACCACCCAGGCGTGGTCGGCCAGCACCTCGCGCCACACCGCGTGCACGTCGGCGGCGGCGCCGGGCACGGCGTACACGTGCCGCGCCCGCCCCTCGCCGCCCAGCCGGGCCACCCCGGCCCGCAACTCCCAGTCCTCGTCGAAGTCGAACCGGGACTCGGGGGACGGCGGCACGTCGACCATGCCGTGGTCGCCGGTGACGTACAGCACCGAGCGGGGCGGAAGCTGCTCGGCGAGCCGCTGGGCGAGCCCGTCCACGTACGTCAGCTCCGCCCGCCACGCCGCGGAGTCCGTGCCGACGCGGTGGCCCGTCGAGTCCAGCTCCGCGTAGTACGTGTACACCAGGGTGCGGTCGCCGGCGGCCAGCCGCCGGGCCGCCTCGTCCATCCGGGCGCCGGCGTCCAGCCGGCCGACGAAGTCGCCGCCGGACAGCGCGATCTGGGTGAGCGGGGTGCGCTCGAAGTGCGGGGCGGAGACCAGCGAGGTCACCACGCCGGCGTCGTTGGCCAGCCGGAACACGGTGGGGTGCGGCTGCCAGGCCCGCGGTTCGGTCCAGGGGTGCCAGCGCAGCTGGTTCATCAGCTCGCCGGTCACCGGGTCGAGCACCGTGTACCCGGCGAGCCCGTGGGCGGCGGGCGGGAGTCCGGTGCCCACGGAGGCCAACGAGGTGGCGGTGGTGGACGGGAAGCCGACGGTGATCGGCCGTCCGGTGCCGCCGCACGAGGTGGGCAGCAGGCCGGCCAGGAACGGGGCCGCCTCGGGATGGGCGCGCAGCGCCTCCCAGCCGAGGCTGTCGACGAGGAAGACGCAGACCCGGTCGGCCGGGGGCAGCCTGAGCCCGGTCGCGGGGACGCCGCTCAGGCCGCGAGGGCCGGGGGGAGGCACGGCCGCCCCGCGCCCGACGCCGAGCCCGGCCACGATGGCGGGTAGCACGTCGGCGAGCGAGCCCGTGCCGTACCGGGGGGCGGGCGCGTCCCGCGGGTCCGGTGGCGGCGGCTCGGGCGCGGAGCCGGGCAGCGGCGGCGCCCCCCGGTCCACCCCGGTCGCCGTCGGGGCCGCCCCCGACGGCCGGGGCGAGGTCACAGGCCGGACACCGCCGTCGTGGCCTCGGAGAGCGCCTGGGCGAACTCCAACGCCTGGCGCACGGTCTCGGGACCGTCGCCGGCCTCGCTGATGCGCAGGCTCAGGTCGTCGGCCGTGGTCGACCCCGTGTACCCGTGGTCGGCCTCGCAGTTGGGGTCGCCGCAACTGAGCGGCTCGATGTCGATGCGGTTCACCGCGCCCCAGCCGACGCTCAGCACGACCTCGCGGGGCAGCGTGCCCGGCTCGTACGACTGAGGGTCGGCGACGACCCGGCTGAGCATCACCGAGGAGATGCGGGAGAGCTTCACGGACTCGGTGTTGGTCGTCGCGTACGGCGCGGGGGACGTGCCGTCGGCGGTCTGCTCGTCGGTGTGGCTGACGATCAGGCGGGTGCCGGTCAACACCAGGACGGAGGCATGCCGACGCACCTCGCTGCTGTCGATGGTGGTCTCCTGGTGCACCAGGTACGAACCGATGGACTCCCGCCCCACCGCCGCCTCCACCGCCTCGGCGACGAGCGCGGGGTAGTAACCGCTGCGCTCGATCGCCTCTCGCAATCCCTGCGACGTGGTACCGGTCTTCGCCATGTGGCCATCCTAAGGGGCGGCACTGACGTGCAGGAGCTGTCGTGGAACTCCCATCCTCCCTTGTCAGTCCGGCGTTCCACCGGCCCGCCGGCGCGGGGCGGCACGGACGTCAGTACGCCGGAAGCCGCCGCGGCCCGAGGTCGGCGCGCGCCGGCGGGGGCCCGACCCGGACCGTGGCGGCCCGCACGCTCACCCCATCGGGGGCGACGGCGACCGGCGCCAGCTCGACTCCGGCCAGCTCGGCGTGGTCCTCGACCAGCCGCCCCAGGCGCAGCAGCAGCTCCTCCAGACCCGCCACGTCGACCGGGCGGGCACCGCGCCAGCCGAACAGCAGGGGCGCCGCGCGGATCGACCGCACCAGCTCGACGGCGTCGCGGTCGGTGAGCGGCAGCAGCCGGTGCGCGACATCGCCCAGCAGCTCGGAGGGGGCGCCGGCCAGGCCGAACGAGAGCGTCGCGCCGACGTCCGGATCGACGGTGGCCCGCACCACGGTGTCCACGCCCTCCTCCGCAGCGCCGCGCGCCTCGGGAACGGGGATGCGGTAGGCGTCGAGCAGGGCCGTGGTCTGCTTGGCGGTGAGGGTGGCGGGGCCGTCCGTGACGGCGGCGGCGAGGATCCGGCGGGCCGCCGCCGCGTCGATGTCGTCGTAGGCCGGGACCCGGCCGGGCGCGGCGGCGTGGCTCAGCCAGCCGGCGTGCCGGACGGCGTGCGCGAGGGCGCGCACGGCGCGTTCCGCCGAGGGGTAGGCGGGGATGCCCCGGGCGTGGAGCTCGTCGGCCAGCCGGTCCACCGCGTGGTGCACCACGAGCACCGGCTTGTCCGCCGCCACCTCGTGCAACGCCGTGGCCAACGCGGCGGCGCTTCCCGCGCCCCCCGCGGCGATGTCCGGCGCCCCGTCTCTCGCCGGCGTGCCGGGCCCCGGACCACCCGACTCCGGCACCGGAGGCGCCGCCCCACCCTCGCCGGGGCCGGGCAGGTGTGGGGCGGAACGCGGATCCGGCCCCCGCGTCCGGGTTCCGGGACCGGACGCGTGGGGCGTCCCCGTGCCGCTCGGCGCGGCGTCCGCCCCCGTGTGCGGCCGGGACGGGGCCGCTACCTCGTGCGACCCCGGCCCGTCGCCGGGCCCGAGTCCGGACGGGCCCGGCGCGGCCCGGAGCGGGCCGCCGGGGTCCGGCGCGGGAAGCGCCACCGCGCTCGGCGCCGGCCCGTCGTCGGGGTCCGGTGCGGGAAGCGCCGTCGTGGGGACGGTGGTGACGATCGCGGCGTGCACGTCGGGGGCGGCGAGCGCCGCGGTGAGGGCCCGGCGGTAGTCCGCGGGCGCGGCGGCCGGGTCGAGGGCGGTGACCGGGAGCGGCGACAGCCCCTGCGCCCGGCAGGAGTCGTGGGCGACCAGGGCGAGCGCCTCGGCGTTCCCGAGGACCGCGACCCGGGGTCCGGCGGGCGGCGGCTGCCAGGCCAGCAGCAGCCCGGTGTCGACGAGTTCGGTCGCGGTGCCGGCCTGGATCACGCCGGCCTGGCCGAGCAGCGCGGAGATGGTGGCCTCCGGCGCGCGGCGCCCACCGGCTGGCACCGCGTGGCCGCCGGGCGACGCGCCCCCGCTGTGCCGGCCGCCGCGCACCACCACGACGGGCGTGCCCGCGGTCGCCGCGCGCCGGGCGAGCCGGGTGAACTTGCGCGGATTGCCCAGCGACTCCAGGTACATCAGCGCGACGCGGGTGTCCCGGTCCTCGTACCAGTACTGGAGGACGTCGTTGCCCGAGACGTCGGCCCGGTTCCCGGCGGAGACGAAGGTGGACAGGCCGGCGCCGCACCGCTCCAGCTCGTCGAGCACGGCGATGCCGATGGCCGCGGACTGGGTGAACAGCCCGATCCGGCCCGTTCTGGGCAGGTGAGGGGCGGGGGAGGCGTTCAGCCGGACCGTGGGCGCGGTGTTGATCAGGCCGAACGCGCCGGGCCCGAGAATCCGCATGCCGAGCGAGCGCGCCCGGTGCACCAGCGCGCGTTGCTCGTCCCTGGTGTGGCCGGTGGCCATCACCACCAGGCCCTGCACCCCGTGCGCCCCGCAGTCCTCCAGCACCGCGCCGACCCGGTCGGCCGGCACGGCGAGCACCGCCAGGTCCACCGGGCCCTCGACGTCGCGGATCGACCGGTGCGCCGGGGCGCCGCCCAACGTCGTCCACCCGGACGGCAGCGCCGCGTTGACCGCGTACACCTGCCCGGGGAAGTCCGCGTCGAGCAGCGCGGCCAGCACCCTGCGGCCGGCGCCGCCGGGCCGGCGCCCCGCGCCGATCACGGCCACGCTGCCGGGGGCCAGCAGCCGCTGCACCGACCGGGCCTCGGCCCGCTGTTCGCGGGCCCGCATCACCGCGACCGACTCGGCGGTGGGCGCCAGGTCGAGGGTCAGCTGGACCGAGCCGTCGGCGAAGCCGCGCCGCTGCGCGTACCCGGCGTCGGTGAACACCTTGATCATCCGGCTGTTGCCCGGCAGCACCTCGGCCACGAAGCGCCTGACGCCTCGTTCGCGGGCCACCGCGGCGATGTGTTCGAGCAGCGCGGCGGCCAGGCCCCGGCGCTGGTGCGCGTCCTGCACCAGGAACGCGACCTCGGCGCGGTCCGCGGGTGCGGCGGCGGCCCGGCCCCGCTCGTCGATCCGGTCGAAGCGCACGGTGGCGATGAAGTCGTCGCCCACGGTCGCGGCGAGGCCGACCCGGTCCACGAAGTCGTGATGGGTGAAACGGTGCACGTCGCGGGCGGAGAGCCGGGGGTAGGGAGCGAAGAAGCGGTGGTACTTGGACTCCTCCGAGACCCGCTCGTAGAAGCCGACCAGCCGGTCCGCGTCGGCCGGCGTGATCGGTCGGATATGCGCCGTGCCGCCGTCCCGCAGCACCACGTCGGCCTCCCAGTGCGCCGGGTAGGGAGGCTGGGCGGTGGTCCGCATGGCATCAGCGTACGGTTGGGCGTGACCGGACGGGAGGCGTCGCGCGCTCGTTCCGCGGGATCCCACCCACGACGTCCGACCAGACCTGGAAATCGAGGGGCGACACCATGGCTGAGCGCCGCGTCATCATCGGCTGGGCGGAAGGGCTGCACGCCCGGCCCGCCTCCATCTTCGTGCGGGCCGCGACCGCCGCCGGTGTCCCCGTGACCATCAGGAGGGGCGGCGGCACCCCGGTGAACGCCGCCTCGATGCTGGCGGTTCTCTCGTTGGGTGCGGAGGGCGGCGAGGAGGTCACCCTGGCGACGGAGGCCGAGGACGCCGACGCGGCGCTCGACCGGTTGGCGAAGCTGGTCGCCGAGGGCCTTGAGGAGCTTCCGGAAACGGTGTGAATCACGGTCCACCGCGCCGGGAAATACCGCGGGCAACGCCCGGGAAATTCCGGGCATGAGAATTCCCCGCCGGTGCGCCGGATGAGAAATTCAAGGTTCTCTGACTCTGGTGTATACGGTCGCCGTTAAATCTGGCCGCGCGCCGTGTTTACGGCAGGTTTCGGAGACCTCACAGTGACCGGACGGAACTGCCGGCGGGCCGGGGTGGAGCGTTCCAGTTGGGCGGCGGTCAGCGCCCTGGCCCGTTCCGCGTCGCCGCGGGCGATGGCGTCCACCAGGGCGCCCCGCTCCTGCCAGACGGCCACGGCCCGGCCGACCGGTTCGCCCGCGTACAGCCAGGTGATCTTGCGTCTGATCTGCACCAGCAGGGCGGTGAGCCCCGGGCTGCAGGTGGCCTGCGCGAGCGTCTCGTGGAACCAGTCGCCCAGCGACCGCAGGTCCGCCTCCTGGCCCTGGCTGGCGCGCTGCCGGCCCAGCCTGACGAGCCCCCGCAGCACCTTCAGATGCGCCTCCGTGCGCCGTTGCGCGGCGCGCGCGGCGCCCAACGGCTCGAGCAGCGCGCGGATGTCGAGCAGGTCAGCCGCCTCCCGGTCCCCCGGCTGGGCCACGCACGCGCCCGCGTGCCGCCGGGAGACGACGAACCCCTCGGACTCCAGGGTGCGCAGCGCCTCCCGCACCGGAACCCGGGAGACGCCGTAGCGCTGGGCGAGCTGCTCCTCGGCGAGCCGGGATCCGGGCGGCAGCACGCCGCCGACAATGTCGTCACGGATCGCCGTGCATACCGTGTGCGCGGAGATGCGCATGAACAAACCCCCACTGCCATGGCCGGCGTCAGCTTCGACACATTACTTCCCGGTCGGATGCACCGAACTGTAAGCCAAAAGCACGGGAATGCCGATAGCGCCCTCGAAAAAGCAGCGGATTTCGGCCGCCGCCGAAGAAGCGACGACGCGGCGGTTCCGGGCGGCCGATGCCCGGAACCGCCGCGCGGGCTCAGCCGTCGACGACGGTGACCTCACCGATGCCGAGCTCCCGCACGGGATCGGCGATCTGCTCGGCGTCGCCGACGAGGACGGTCACCAGCCGGTCCTCGGGGAAGGCCCGCACCGCGGCCACCGAGGCCTCGACGGTGCCGGTCTCCGCGAGCCGGGCGTAGAGCGTCGCCTGGTAGTCGTCGGCCAGCTCCTCCTCGACCTGGTCGGCCAGGGTGCCGGCGACCGCGGCCGCCGTCTCGAAGCGCAGCGGCGCCACGCCGACCAGGTTCTGCACGGCGACGTCCCGCTCGGCGTCGGTCAGGCCCTCCGCCGCCAGGGTGCGCAGCACCTGCCACAGATCGGCCAGCGCGGGCCCGGTCACCTCGGTCGCCACCGAGCCGCGGATGCCGAGCAGCGACAGGCCGGTGCGGTCGGCGCTGGAGCGCAGCACCTGGCCGAAGGCGCGGATGCCGTAGGTGTAGCCCTTCTCCTCGCGCAGCACCCGGTCGAGCCGGGAGGTGATGGTGCCGCCCAGGCAGTAGACGCCCAGGGTCTGGGCGGGCCACACCGGATCGTGCCGGTCGGGGCCGACCCGGCCGATGAGCGCCTGGGTCTGCACGGCGCCCGGGCGGTTGACGATGACCACCCGGCCCGCGTCGTCGGCCGCCACCGGGGTCCAGGCGGGCGGCGTCGCCGCCGGCCCAGTCCAGGCGCCCAGCGTGTCCCGCAGCACCGCGTCCAGGTCGATGCCGGTCAGATCGCCGACCACCACGGCGGTGGCCGCCGCGGGCCTGAGGTGCGCCTCGTAGTAGCCGCGCACCGCCTTGGCGTCGATGCGCTCCACGCTCTCCGTGGTGCCCTGCCGGGGGCGGGACATCCGCGAGTCGGCGGGGAACAGCGCGGCGGACAGCGCCACCGCGGCGCGCCGGGAGGGGTTGGCGAGCTCGTGCGGGATCTCGTCGAGGCGGTTGCGGACCAGCCGCTCCACCTCGCTTTCGGGGAACGCGGGGACGCGCAGCGCGTCGGCGAGCAGCCCGAGCGCCCTGGCCAGCCGGGACGCCGGGACCTCCAGGGAGACCCGCACGCCCGCGTGGTCGGCGTGCGCGTCAAGGGTGGCGCCGCAGCGTTCCAGTTCGGCGGCGAACTCCTCGGCGGAGAGCCGGTCGGTGCCCTCGGACAGGGCCCGCGCCATGATCGTGGCCACGCCCTCCTGGGCGGTGGGCTCGGCGGCCAGCGACGCGGTCAGGTGCACCTCGACGGCGATGACCCGCTGGCCTGGGGCGTGGTGGCGCAGCACGGTCAGCCCGTTGGGCAGGGTGTCGCGGCTGGGTCGGGGGAAGGACCAGGGCGTCGCCTGGCCGGCCGTTGGCTGGGGGTGCAGCCGCATGCCGGGGGGTGGCGGCACGGCCCCGCCGCCCGGGGCGTTCGCGGTGGTCGGCGAGACGGCGCTGGTCGGGCTGGTCTCCGTCACTGGTCGGCTCCCTCCGCGTCACCGCGGGTGGTGTCGTCGTCGGCTTGGTCGTCCTCGGTGGCGCCCTCGTCGTCCGCCGGCTCCAGCGGTTCGTAGACGAGCACGGCGCGGTTGTCGGGGCGCAGCCGGGCCGCGGCGACCTCCCGCACCTCCTCGGGGGTGATCTCCAGGATCCGCTGCACGGCGGTCAGCGCGAGCTGCGGATCGCCGAAGAGCACCGCGTACTTGCACAGCTCGTCGGCCCGGCCGCCCACGGTGGCGAGCCGGTCCAGCCACTCACGCTCCAGCTGGGCCTGGGCGCGCTCCATCTCCTCGTGAGTGGGGCCCTCGGACGCGAACCTGGCCAGCTCCTCGTCGATGGCGGCCTCGATGTCCTCGATCTCCGCGTCGGCGGACGTCTTCACGTCCAACCAGCCGAGCGAGGGCGCGCCGGCCAACCGCAGCAGCCCGAAGCCCGCGGCCACGGCGGTGCGGTCGTGGCGCACCAGGCGGTTGTGCAGCCGGGAGGACTCGCCGCCGCCGAGCGCGGTGAGCGCGAGGTCGGCGGCGTCCGAGGCGCGGGTGCCGTCCTCGGGCAGCCGGTAGGCGGCCATCAGGGCGCGCGCCGGCACCTCCTCGCGGACCAGCTCGCGCAGTTCCTCGCCCAGCACGTCCGGGAGCGAGCCGTCCCGCGGCGGGCGCTTGCCGTCGTGCGCCGGGATGGTGCCGAAGTACTTCTCGATCCAGCCGAGGGTCTGCTCCGGGTCGATGTCGCCGACGACGGACAGCACCGCGTTGTTCGGCGCGTAGTAGGTGCGGAAGAACTCCTGGGCGTCCTCGAGGGACGCGGCGTCCAGGTCGGCCATGGAGCCGATCGGAATGTGGTGATAGGGGTGGCCCGCGGGGTAGACCATCGCGGAGAGCCGCTCGAACGCGGTGCCGTACGGCACGTTGTCGTACCGCTGCCGGCGCTCGTTCTTCACCACGTCGCGCTGGTTGTCCAGCGACTCCTGGTCCAGGGCGGTGAGCAGGGTGCCCATCCGGTCCGCCTCCAGCCACAGCGCGAGTTCGAGCTGGTGGGCGGGCATCGTCTCGAAGTAGTTGGTGCGTTCGAAGCTGGTGGTGCCGTTGAGCGACCCGCCCGCGCCCTGCACCAGCTCGAAGTGGCCGTTACCGCTGATCTGGGCCGAGCCCTGGAACATCAGGTGCTCGAAGAGGTGGGCCAGTCCGGTGCGGCCCCTGACCTCGTGTCGCGAGCCGACGTCGTACCAGAGGCAGACAGCGGCCACCGGGGTGAGATGGTCCTCGGAGAGCACCACGCGCAGACCGTTGTCCAGTCTGTGTTCGGTCGCGGTGAGCCCGCCGGCGGTATCCTGCGGGATGGCCGTGTGGCCCATGAGCATGTGGTCCCTTCGCTCGGACGTGAGATCGCGATCTAGTCACCTTATGCAAGGTGAGCCGTGGTGTGCGAAGTTCCCGCCAGTGCGCGACCAGGGCCGCCGGCGGGACTGCGGTCCGGGTGTCAGCGGCCCGGTCCACAATGGTCACTGCACCAATCCTCAGGCACGCACACCCCGAACACGTATCGAACACGCATCAAAGGAGCGCTCGCCCCGATGGCCCGCCGCAGCACGAAGACCGCGCCACCTGATGACTACGAGGAGCGCATCCTCGACATCGACGTGGTGGACGAGATGCAGGGCTCGTTCCTGGAGTACGCCTACTCGGTGATCTACTCCCGGGCGCTGCCCGACGCCCGGGACGGCATGAAGCCGGTGCAGCGCCGCATCCTCTACCAGATGCACGACATGGGCCTGCGGCCCGACCGTTCGTACGTCAAGTGCGCGCGGGTCGTCGGCGAGGTGATGGGCAAGCTGCACCCGCACGGCGACAGCGCGATCTACGACGCGCTGGTGCGGATGGCGCAGCCCTTCTCGATGCGGCTGCCGCTGGTGGACGGCCACGGGAACTTCGGCTCGTTGGGGAACGACGACCCGCCGGCCGCCATGCGGTACACGGAGTGCCGGTCGGCGTCGGCGGCCGGGCTGATGGTGGAGTCGATCGACGAGGACACCGTCGACTTCGCCGCCAACTACGACGGCAGCGAACAGGAGCCGGTCGCCCTCCCCGCGGCGTATCCCAACCTCCTGGTGAACGGCTCGAGCGGGATCGCGGTGGGCATGGCCACCAACATGCCGCCGCACAACCTGGCCGAGGTGATCGCCGCGGCCCGGCACCTGATCCGGCATCCGGGCGCCGACCTGGCCACCCTGATGCGGCACGTGCCGGGTCCCGACCTGCCGACGGGCGGTCAGATCGTCGGGCTGGAAGGCATCCACGACGCGTACGAGACCGGCCGGGGCACGTTCCGGATCCGGGCCACCGTCGCCGTGGAGAAGGTGACCGCGCGGCGCCGCGGCCTGGTGGTGACGGAACTGCCGTTCACCGTGGGCCCCGAGAAGGTCATCGGGAAGATCAAGGACCTGGTCAACGCGAAGCGGCTGCAGGGCATCGCGGACGTCAAGGACCTGACGGACCGGGAGCACGGGCTGCGCCTGGTCATCGAGGTGAAGAACGGCTTCAACCCCGAGGCGGTGCTGGCCCAGCTGTACAAGCTGACGCCGATGGAGGAGAGCTTCGGCATCAACAACGTGGCGCTGGTGGACGGCCAGCCGCTCACGATGGGGCTGAAGGAGCTGCTGGAGGTCTACGTCGACCACCGCTTCCAGGTGGTGCGGCGGCGCAGCGAGTACCGGCGCGGCAGGCGGCGGGACCGGCTGCACCTGGTCGAGGGCCTGCTGGTGGCGCTCGTGGACATCGACGAGGTCATCCGCATCATCCGCTCCAGCGACAACGCGGCGGAGGCGAAGGAGTCGCTGATGACGCGGTTCTCGCTGTCCGAGACGCAGACGCAGTACATCCTGGACACCCCGCTGCGCCGGCTGACCCGGTTCGACCGCCTGGAGCTGGAGGCGGAGCGGGAGCGGCTGGAGCGGGAGATCGCCGAGCTGAGCCGGATCCTGGAGTCCGACGCGGAGCTGCGCAAGCTGGTCTCCAGCGAGCTGGCCGACATCGCCAGGAAGTACGGCACGCCGCGGCGCAGCAGGCTGGTGGAGTCGGCGGGCGCCGAGGTCGAGGCGGTGCCGCTGGAGGTCGCCGACGATCCCTGCCGGGTGCTGCTGTCCTCCACCGGGCTGCTGGCCCGCACGGCGGACGGGGAGACGACGCTGGAGAGCGGCGGCCGCCGGGTCAAGCACGACGTGATCGTGTCGGCCGTGCCGTCCACCTCGCGGTCCGAGGTCGGGGCCGTGACCTCGACCGGCCGGCTGCTGCGGCTGCCGGTGATCGACCTGCCGCAGCTGCCGCCGACCGCCGCCGCGCCGAACCTGGCGGGTGGCGCGCAGCTTTCGGAGTTCCTCTCGCTGCGGCCCGACGAGCGGGTGGTCTGCCTGACCACGCTGGACGAGTCGTCGCCCGGCCTGGCCATCGGCACCGAGCAGGGCGTGGTGAAGCGGGTGGTGCCCGAGTACCCGGCGAACAAGGAGGAGCTGGAGGTCATCGCGCTCCGCGAGGGCGACCGGATCGTCGGCGCCGCGGAGCTGCGCACCGGCGAGGAGGACCTGGTCTTCGTCACCAGCGACGCGCAGCTGCTGCGGTACCAGGCCGGGCAGGTGCGGCCGCAGGGCCGGCAGGCGGGTGGCATGGCCGGCGTGAAGCTCGCCGAGGGGGTCCGGGTGATCTCCTTCACCGCCGTCGACCCGGCGGTCGAGGCGGTGGTGTTCACGGTGGCCGGCGGCAGTGGGACGTTGGACGACTCGCTGGGCACGGCCAAGCTCACGCCGTTCGACCAGTACCCGCGCAAGGGGCGGGCCACCGGTGGGGTGCGCTGCCAGCGGTTCCTCAAGGGCGAGGACCATCTCCACCTGGCCTGGGCGGGGCCGGCGCCGGCGCGGGCGGCGACCCGGACCGGGGCCCCGGCGGAGCTGCCGGAGCTGGACCCGCGTCGGGACGGTTCCGGAACACCGCTGGCCAAGGCGGTGGCCGTGGTCGGCGGTCCGGCGTAGCGGACGGGGTGGCGCCCCGGCGGCTGGCGTGGGGGAAGTGGTGTGCCGCCGGGGCGCCGGCCGGCCTCAGCCGGCGACTGGGGGCGGGGCGGGCACCGGCCCGCCCCGCGCGGTCACGCCCCGCCCGGTTCGGGCCAGCTCGCGCAGTCCTGCCACTCCGTGTCCCAGCCGGTGTTGCCGCCGCCGTCCCGCAGGGTCATCGGCGGGACGCTGGTCGGGTAGGGGCAGTTGTAGACGCCCGCGGCGCCGACGCCGGTGGCGGTCACGTCGCTGATCGTGGCCTCGCCGGTGGTCTCGGCCTGGACGACCACCGTGCCGACGTTCTCCACCACGGCGCCGTCGATGGTGACGTTGTTCGCCGCCAGTCCCTGGCCGCTGCCGGAGACGAACTGGAAGGCGCTCCACGGGCTGTCGACGATGGTGGTGTCGGTGATCCGGACGTCCGCCTCGATGGGGTGGTTGTAGGGGTCGACCCGCAGGGCGGACATCGGGTGGTTCCAGTTGGGGTTCATGGCCCCGGTGCGCACCAGCGTGTTTCCCTCGACCGTGATGGTGCCGGCGAGCGGGGAGAAGGGCTGGAGGAACGCCTGGTTGGAGATGGCGATGCCGCTGCCCAGGGCGTTGGTGTCCTGGACGAGGTTGTTCCGGACGGTGATGTTCTCCCCGCCGTAGATGGCGATGCCGTTGGCCAGGTTGGGCTGGATCACCGTGTTGTTCTCGAACGTCGAGTCGCGGTTGGGGTTCGGCAGCGACCACATGGCGAGCGAGTCGTCGCCGGTGTTCCTGAGGTAGTTGTCGCGCACCACGATGCCGTTGGCGTCGCCGTTGAGGTTCAGCCCGTCGGCGGCCATGTCGACGATGCGGTTGTCCTCGACCACCAGGCCGTTGTTGGCGCCGGTCAGCCACAGGCCCACCTTGAGGCGTTGCAGCCACATGCCGGAGACCGAGGAGTTGGGGCCGAGGTTGCCGTTGACGAAGTTGTCGGGGTTGCTGTCGACCCGTTCGGTCACGGCGCCGACCACCGCGAAGTCGCTCAGGTGCACGTTGCCCGGCGACTGCCCCTGGTTGATGAACCGTGAGCTGTTGACGACCGAGTACCAGTTGCCCGCGCCCCTGAGGGTGACGTTCTCCACGTAGAGCGGCTGGTTCACCTGGTAGGTGCCCGGCGGGATCCACACGGTGCCGCCCCGGCCCTGGGCGACGGCCTCCACGAACGCCTGGGTGGAGTCCGCCTGTCCGGTGGGGTCGGCGCCCAGCGTGGTCACGTCGAGGGCGCCGGCGGGCGGTTCGGCGGGTACCGCGACCAGTTCGAAGTCAGCGGAGTCGATGGTGTACGGGCCGGCCGCGTCGCCCGCGTCCACCTGGAGGGTGACGGTGTCGCCCGCGGCCAGCTCCTGGCCGAGCAGCAGCCGGGCGTGGTTGAAGAAGTGGTGGGTCCTGGCGCCGGCGATCCAGGGCGCGTCGAAGTACGCGTACCGCGAGGTGACCTGGAGCGGCTCGTCGACCTTCTGTCCGTTGGCGTACACCGAGAGCGTGCCGCTGCTGTTGTCCGGCAGGTTGTAGACGACGGTGACGGCGTTGGCGGGCTCGGTCAGCGTGAACTCCAGGCTCTGGCCCGAGGTCAGCTCCACGGCCTGGCGGCCCGACGCCTCGGAGGCGACGGTGCCCTGGGTGTGATCGGGCCCGATCGGCGTCCCGTCGTGCGCGGCGTCCTCCGCCTCCTGGGTGACGAACGGCAGGTCGGCGCCGGCCGTCGGCGTGGCGTCGGCCGCGGGGGCGGCGGACTCGGCAGGCGCGGCCGTGAGGGCCGCGCCGAAGGCGGGTGCGACCGTTCCGAGGGTGCCGACGACGGCCAGGCAGGCCGCCGCCGTCCAGGCGACGCGCCGTCGCGTCCTCGCCCTGGCGGCGTGTGGTGCGGGCATGGCGTTCCCTTCCATGAGGGTGTGGGGGTGGGTGGCGGCCCGGCCGCGGGGGTCAGCCCCGCAGCCAGGCCGCCGTGTCCGGCGGCAGCAGCCCCGCGTCGTTCAGGGGGCCGCTGCTGAGCAGGACGGCTCGGTGGTCGGGGAGCGGGGCCGGGTCCGCGGCGAGGTTGACCACGCAGACCAGCCCGTCGGGGCGGGCGAAGGCGAGCACGCCCGCCGGGGCGTCGAGCCAGCTCACGGCGGCCCCGACGGCGGCGCCCGCCGCGTCGCCGCCCGCCGCGTCGCCGCCCGCCGCGGACCAGGCGCGGCGCATCCGGAGCGCCGTTCGGTAGAGGCCGAGCAGGGAGCCGGGGTCGCGCTCCTGTCGCTCGGCGGTGTACGGCGCCCAGTCCGCGGGCTGTGGCAGCCAGGTGTCGGCGCCGCCGAAGCCGTAGGGCGGCTCCGTGCCCGTCCAGGGCAGCGGCACCCGGCAGCCGTCCCGCCCCGGGTCGACACGGCCGGAGCGCGCGTGCATCGGGTCGGTGATGCGGTCCAGCGGGATGTCCGCCTCGGGCAGGCCCAGTTCCTCGCCCTGGTAGAGGTAGACCGCGCCGGGCAGGGCGAGGGTGAGCAGCGCGGCGGCGCGCGCCCGGCGGGTGCCGAGCGCCAGGTCGGTGGGCGTGCCGAAGCGCTTCGCGGCGAACTCGAACCCGGTGTCGGCGCGGCCGTACCTGGTCACCGTGCGGGTCACGTCGTGGTTGCAGAGCACCCAGGTGGCGGGGGCGCCGACGCGGGCGTGGGCGGCCAGGGTGGAGTCGATGGAGGCGCGCAGCCGGTCGGGCTCCCAGGGGCAGGAGAGGAAGTCGAAGTTGAAGGCGGTGTGCAGCTCGTCGGGGCGCAGGTAGCGGGTGAACCGCTCGACGTCGGGCAGCCACAGCTCGCCGATCAGCACCCCGTCGTACTCGTCGGCGATGGACCGCCAGGAGCGGTAGACGTCGTGCAGCTCGTCCCGGTCCACGTACGGATGGCGGTCGTGCGCCGGGTCGAAGTCCGGCAGTCCCGGGTCCTTGACGAGCAGGGCCGCCGAGTCGATGCGGATGCCCGCGGCGCCGCGCTCGAACCAGAACCGGAGGATGTCCTCGTGCTCCTGCCTGACCGCGGGATGGGCCCAGTTCAGGTCGGGCTGTCCCGGCGCGAAGAGGTGGAGGTACCACTCCCCCGGGCTGCCGTCCGCGGCCTTGGTGCGGGTCCAGGCCGGGCCGCCGAACTCCGAACGCCAGTCGTTGGGCGGCAGTTCGCCGTCCCGGCCGCGCCCCGGGCGGAAGTGGAACAGCTCCCGCTCCGGGGCGCCTGGCTCGCCGTCCAGCGCGGCGCGGAACCACGCGTGTTCGGCGGAGACGTGGTTGGGCACCACGTCGACGATGGTGCGCAGGCCCAGCTCCCGGGCCTCCGCGATCAGCTTCTCGGCCTCCTGCAGGGTGCCGAGGTCCGGGTCGATGGCCCGGTAGTCCGTGACGTCGTAGCCGCCGTCAGCGAAGGGGGACACGTACCAGGGCGTGAACCACAGGGCCTGCACGCCGAGTTCGGCGAGGTAGGGAAGCCGGGAGCGGACGCCGGCGAGATCGCCGGTGCCGTCCCCGTCGCCGTCGGCGAAGCTGCGGACGTACACCTGGTAGATGGCGGCGGCGCGCCACCATGCGGAGCGGTTCTGCGGCACGAGGGTTTCTGTCCTTTCGGTGATCAACGCTGCGGTGATCAGCCCCGGAGGCTGCCCGCGGTGAGGCCCGCGAGGATGTGGCGCTGGAAGACGAGGAAGATCACCACGAGGGGGAGGCTGGCGAGGACCAGGCCGGCGACGAGCATGTTCAGCGAGGTGGTGTCGGCGATCCGTTGCAGGTAGACGGTGATGGGCTGTTCGGCCGGATCGGGCAGCACCACGAGCGGCCACAGGAAGTCGCGCCACAGCGCGGTGATCGACAGGATCGAGACCACGGCGATGATGGGCCGGGACAGCGGGAGGATGATCCGGCGCATGGTGGTGAACGCCGAGGCGCCGTCGATCCGGGCGGCGTCGAGCAGCTCGTCCGGGATCTGGTCGAAGAAGTTCTTCAGGACGTAGATGTTGAAGGCGTTGGCGGCGGCCGGCAGCCAGACGGCGGCCGGATTGTTGATCAGGTTGAGCCCCAGGACCGGCACGTCGGTGACGGTCAGGTAGGTGGGGATCAGCAGCGTCGTGGCCGGCACCATCAGGGTGACCAGCATCAGGCCGAGCACCACGGTGCCGAAGCGCGGCCGCAGCTTGGACAGGGCGTAGGCGGCCGGCAGCTGGACCGCCAGGCCGAGCAGCCAGGCGCCGCCGATCAGCACGACGGTGTTCCCGAAGTAGCGGGCCAGGTCCAGCTCGTTCCAGGCGTCGGCGTAGTTGCCCGGGTGCCACTCCTCGGGCACGAGGGTGGGTGGGGTCCGGGCCAGCTCGGGCGAGCTCTTCATGCCGCCGGTGACCATCCAGTAGAGCGGGATGACGAAGGCGACCGTGAAGAGCAGCAGCGCCACGGTGAACAGGGACCAGTAGACGAGTCGGCCGCGCGGCGTGCGGAGCACCGCGGGGCGAACCAGGGTACGCACGGCGGTTCCCTCAGATCTGCCGGCTGCGGGTGACCCGCAGGTAGACGGCGGAGAAGACGGCGAGTACGGCGAGGAGCATCAGACTCATGGCGCTGGCCGCGCCGAAGTTGCCGGTGACGAAGGCGTAGCGGTAGACGAGCAGCATCACCGTGACGGTGGAGTCGTCGGGGCCGCCGCCGGTCATCACGAACGGCTCGGTGAACACCTGCATCGTGGCCACCACCTGCAACAGCAGCAGCATCAGGATGACGAACCGGGTCTGCGGGACGGTCACGTGCCACAGCCGCTTCCCGATGCCCGCCCCGTCCAGCTCGGCCGACTCGTAGAGCTCGCCCGGAATGGTCTGCAGGGCGGCCAGGTAGATGAGCGTGGCGCTGCCCATGTTGGCCCAGGTGGAGACGATCACCAGGGACACCAGGGCGGTGCCCGAGGAGTTGGTCCAGTCCGAGGTGGGCAGGTGCGCGGTGCTCAGCACCTCGTTGATCAGCCCGCCCTCCGGCTGGTAGAACCACCGCCACATCAGGGCCACCACCACCGGCGGCAGCATGACCGGGAGGTAGACCAGGACCCGGAAGTAGGCCCTGGCGTGCCGGAACTCGTTGATGAGCACGGCGGTGACGAACGGGACGCCGAAGCCCAGCACCAGCGCGTAGAGGGTGAACAGGGCGCTGTTGCGCCAGGCGGTGGCGAACAGCGGATCGTCGAGTACGAAGCGGAAGTTCTCCAGGCCGACCCAGCTGGACCCGCGGACGAAGTTCACCTCCTGGAAGCTCAGCACCACGTTGCGGACCACCGGGTACCAGGCGAAGACGGCGAAGACGACCAGGGCGGCGCACAGGAACCCGTAGGCGGTGACGGTGTCGGCGAGCCGGCGGCGCCCGACCGGCCGCCGGGCCGCCCGTCGCCGGCCGGGCCGGCGGACCTTCGCGGGGGCGGATGGCGGCGCGTCGGTGACGGGGGCGGCCATCTCAGGAGCTCTCGTAGATCCGGTTGACCTGCTCCTCGGCGTCGGCGAGCAGGGCCGCGACGTCGGAGTCGCGTTCGGTCAGCACCGCCTGCATGACGGTGTCGAGGACGGCGTAGACCTCCTGGGCCTGCGGCGGCTCGATCCTCCCGGGGATCTCGGTGGCCGCGTCCATGAACGGACGCACGTGGTCGACCGGGACGTTGGCGTGCTCCTCCTTGAGCGCCTCCACGTCGTCGCGGATCTGGCCCTCGGCCCAGATGTCGGGGGTGGGCGGCATGGGCAGCCCCACCGGCAGGTCGTCGGCCGCGTAGTCCTGGATGCGGCGCTCGATCTCGCCCGGGTTCACGAACCGCCACTGCAACCAGGTGAGGGCGGCCTCGATCTGTTCCTCCGAGGCGTTGGCGTTGATCATGTAGCCCTCGCCGCCGATCAGCGTGGCCCGGCCGTCGGGTATCGGGCCGAGGCCGAGGTTCTCGTAGCTGCCCTCGTACTGCCGGACCAGGGTGGGCAGGTTGTCGGGCGCGGCCACGTACATCCCGAGCTGGCCCGCGCCCATCTGCACCATCAGGTCCTCACAGGAACGGAGCTGGTCGCTGCCCATGGAGTCGTCCTCCCAGCGCATGGCCTGCAGCGTCTCCAGCAGCTCCCGGGTGGTGTCGTTGTCGAACGCGGCGCGCCAGCCGTCGCCGTCGGGCTCCGCGATCCGGCCGCCCGTGGAGTAGACCTCGGCGGTCAGGTGCCAGCCACCGGTGTTGTCGATGGTGCACTCCCCGTAGCCGTTGACCCCGCCGCCCAGCTCGGCGATGGCGTCGGCGGCGGTGCGCACCTCCGCCCAGGTGGTGGGGGGCGCGTCGGGGTCCAGTCCGGCCTGTTCGAAGAGGTCCCGGTTGTAGAGCAGGCCCATCGAGTAGTTGGCGGTGGGGATGCCGTACTGCCGGCCCTCCTCGTCCTGGAAGACCTCGTGCAGTTCGGGGCGCACCTCGGCGAACTCCGGGTGGTCCGCGAGGTGGTCGGTGATGTCCGCGGCGTAGCCCTGCTCGATGATCTGGGCCGGGTCGGTGAAGTAGACGTAGAAGACGTCCTCCAGCTCGCCGCCGGCGACCCGGGTGTTGAACGTCTCCGGGTCCATGAAGCCCTCGTGCGGAACGATGTCGATGTCCGGATGGGCGTCCTCGAAGGCCGCGATCTCGGCGTTGAACACCCGCAGCTCGCGCTGGTCCGTGCCCGGCGGCTGACCGTTGATGTGGAGCTCGACCCTGCCGTCGTCGCCGCCCTCGTCCTCGGCCGAACAGCCGGTCAGGGCGAGACCGAGGACGGCGCCGGCGACGAGGGAGCGGCGGGCACGCCGGTATGCGGTGGGAGACATCGAGGGCCCCTTCGTGAGCATGGCCTGGAAGTGGGCACACTCAACCACCGATTGCAGGGTCCCGCAATATCCTGCGCGCTGATTGCAAAAAAACTACTGGCTGCTGTCGGCTTCCTCTCGCGGTTCCCGTGGCGCCTGCCCGGTGGACTCCCGGACCACCAGCTCCGGCTCGAACAGCAGCTCCTCCCTGGACACGTCCCGGCCGCCGAACTGCGCCACCAGCACCTCCACGGCGGCCCGACCCATCGCCTCGATGGGCTGCCGGACGGTGCTCAGCGGTGGACTGGTGCAGGTCATCAGGGCGGAGTCGTCGTAGCCCACCACCGAGAAGTCCCCGGGCACCGACAGGCCACGGCGCTTGGCCGCCCGCACCGCGCCGAGCGCTATCACGTCGCTGGCGCAGATGACGCCGGTGACGCCGCGTTCGAGCAGCGTGCTGGTGGCCGCCTGCCCGCCCTCCAGCGTGTACATGGCGCGGGCCACCCGGTCCTCCGGCAGTTCGGCGCCGCCGGCCCGGGCGGCGGCCTGGGCGGCCGCCAGCTTGCGCCGCGAGGGCATGTGGTCCCGCGGGCCCAGCACCAGGCCGATCCGCTCGTGGCCGAGCGAGGCGAGGTGGCGCCAGGCCTGCTCCACGGCGACCGCGTCGTCGCAGGAGACGCCGGGGAACCCGAGCCCGGGCACCGAGGCGTTGATCAGCACCACGGGCAGCCGGCGTTCGGCAAGCACCCGGTAGTGCTCGTGCGAGGCGTCCGCCTGCGCGTAGAGGCCGCCGGCGAAGACCACACCGGACACCTGCTGCTGGAGCAGCAGGTCCACGTAGTCCGTCTCCTGGATGCCGCCCGGGGTCTGGGTGCAGAGCACCGGCACCAGGCCGCGCTGGGCCAGCACGCCGCCGAGCACCTCGGCGAAGGCGGGGAAGATGGGATTGGACAGCTCGGGCACCACCAGGCCGACCAGCCGGCCGCGCTCGCCGCGCAGCTGGGTCGGCCGCTCGTAGCCGAGCACGTCGAGGGCGGTGAGCACGGCCTGGCGGGTCGCCTCGGAGACCCCGGGCTTGCCGTTGAGAACCCGGCTGACCGTGGCCTCGCTGACCCCCACCTTCTGCGCTACCTCGGCAAGTCGTCGTGTCATACACGCAAGACTAGCGCAAGCGACGCAAGCCGCTTGCGTGGGCCCCGGTCGGGCGTCCGGCCGGGGCCCACCGGCTCAGGTGTCGATGCGGGACCGGTCCAGGCTGGCGGCCGAGTTGGCGATGAACTCCCGGCGCGGCGCGACCTCGTTGCCCATCAGCAGGCTGAACGCCTCCTCGGCGGCCTCCAGGTCGCTGATGTTGATCCGACGCAGCGTGCGGTAGCGCGGGTCCATGGTGGTCTCGGCCAGTTGGTCGGCGTCCATCTCGCCGAGCCCCTTGTAGCGCTGGATGGAGTCCTTGTACCGCACCCCGCGCTGCCCGAGGTCCTGCAGGGTCTCGCGCAGCTCGTTGTCCGAGTACGTGTAGAGGTACCGGTCCTGGCCCTTGCGCGGGTTGCTCAGCTCGATGCGGTGCAGCGGCGGCACGGCCGAGAACACGCGGCCCTGCTCGACCATGGGGCGCATGTAGCGCTGGAACAGCGTGAGCAGCAGGCACCGGATGTGGGCCCCGTCCACGTCGGCGTCGGCCAGGAAGATGACCTTGCCGTAGCGCGCCTGGTCGATGTCGAACGTGCGCCCCGAACCAGCTCCTATCACCTGGATGATCGCGCTGCACTCGGCGTTCTTCAGCATGTCGGAGACCGACGACTTCTGGACGTTGAGGATCTTGCCGCGGATCGGCAGCAGCGCCTGGAACTCGGAGTTCCGCGCCAGCTTCGCCGTGCCCAGCGCGCTGTCGCCCTCGACGATGAACAACTCGCTGCGGTCGACGTCGTCACTGCGGCAGTCGGCGAGCTTGGCCGGCAGCGCCGACGACTCCAGCGCGGTCTTCCGCCGCTGGGCCTCCTTGTGCTGGCGGGCGGCGATCCGGGTGCGGGCCGCGGCGACGACCTTCTCCAGCACCGCACGGGCCTGCTGCTTGGCGTCCCGCTTGGTGGACGTCAGGAAGGTCTTCAGCTCCTTCGCCACCACCTGGGAGACGATGCGAGCCGCCGCGGCGGTGCCCAGCACCTCCTTGGTCTGGCCCTCGAACTGCGGCTCCGCCAGGCGCACGGTGACCACCGCGGTCAGGCCCTCGAGCACGTCGTCCTTGGCCACGTCGTCCTCGGCCACCCGCAGCAGCTTGGAGGCGCGCAGCACGTCGTTGACGGTGGTGCGCAGCGCCCGCTCGAAGCCGGCGACGTGGGTGCCGCCCTTGGGGGTGGCGATGATGTTCACGAACGAGCGGAGCGTGCTCTCGTAGCCGACGCCCCAACGCAGCGCGACGTCCACCTCCAGGTCGCGCCTGACCTCGGTGGGGATCATGTGGCCGCGGTCGTCAAGGACCGGGACGGTCTCCTTGAAGGAGCCCTGGCCGGCCAGCCGCAGCACGTCGCAGACGGGCCTGTCGGGCGCCAGGTACTCGCAGAACTCGCTGATGCCCCCGTCGTAGCGGAAGACCTCCTCGGCCGGCTCCGCGCCGTCCTGGGCCCGCTCGTCGCGCACCACGATGGACAGCCCGGGCACCAGGAAGGCCGTCTGCCGGGCGCGCGCGTGCAGGGTCTCCAGGGCGAGCCTGGCGTCCTTCAGGAAGATCTGCCGGTCCGCCCAGTAGCGCACCCGGGTGCCGGTGCGGGTCTTCGGGATCTTGCGGGTCTTGATCAGACCGCCCGACGGGTCGAACGGGGCGTCGGGGCCCGACTCGGTGAAGATGCCGGGAGTGCCGCGGCGGAAGCTGATCCGGTGGGTCCGGCCGCCGCGGTCCACCTCAACGTCCATGCGGGCGGAGAGCGCGTTCACCACGGAGGCGCCGACACCGTGCAGGCCGCCGGAGGCCGCGTACGAGCCCCCGCCGAACTTTCCGCCGGCATGCAGCTTGGTCATCACGACCTCGACCCCGGACAGGCCGGTCTTGGGCTCGATGTCGACCGGGATGCCGCGGCCGTTGTCCCTCACCTCGACCGAGCCGTCGTCGTGCAGCAGGATCTCGATGTGGTCGCCGTGCCCGGCCAGCGCCTCGTCCACGGCGTTGTCGATGATCTCCCACAGGCAGTGCATCAGGCCGCGGCTGTCCGTGGAGCCGATGTACATGCCGGGGCGCTTCCGCACCGCCTCCAGTCCTTCCAGAACCAGAAGGTGCCGCGCGGTGTAGTTGCCTCCGGCGTCTGAGCCGGTGAGCAGTGCGGTCGGTGGCACGGAGGTGTCGGCGGTCACGCAGTTCGCTCCTCGCTGAATTCTGTTCTGGCGGCGGCGCCGGGTGGCGGGGCGCCGCTCAGAGGGTACCGAGGCTGTGTAGAGCCGTTGTGCAGGCACCCAGAGACTATCCAGACTAGCTCAGGTTCGTTCATGTGTTCGATAAATCACGGGCCTGACGCGTACATCACGTTCCCTTCGAGGCATGAACCATTTAAGCTCCGGGCACGTCCTCCTGAACGAAGGCGGAACCCCATACGCCCAAGGGGGAAGCCGGACGACGCAGGACGAGCCCAATCCATCCGACCAGTCCGACCCAGCAAGCACACCCACCACCTACGGCCCATTCGCCCCACCCGGCAGCGACCAGCCACTCGATCGGATTTTTTCGGACGAGAAGCCACGAGCGGGAACGTTTTCGGCCTGGTTGGATGTTGTCCCTGGTACGACAGCTCGTCGAGCTAGAGAAGAGGCGACGTGACTACTGTTCTGACCCCCGCGACTCCGCTGACGGCCGGGGACCGCTGCGACCGCTGTGGTGCCCAGGCGTACCTGCGCGTGGTCCTCACCACGGGTGGGGAGCTGCTGTTCTGCGCCCACCACGGCCGCAAGTTCCAGCCGGAGCTCAAGAAGATCGCCGCGGAGATACAGGACGAGACGGAGAAGCTCACCGCGACTCCCGGCACCGCGCGCGACGACGAACGCTGACCAGACGCGACGCGACGTGACAGCACGTGCGCGTCGCCTCAGACGGGCCACCACAGACGGGCCTGGAGCCGCTCCGCACACCGGCGGAGTCCCGGCCAGGAAAGCCGGCGACGGGCGGCTACCCCTCGATCATCAGGGGTAGCCGCCCGTTCCTCGTTTCGCCGTCCGGACCGGGCCGCCCGCCGCGGCTCAGTCCAGGTAGTCCCGGAGCACCTGCGAGCGGGACGGGTGGCGCAGCTTCGACATGGTCTTCGACTCGATCTGCCGGATGCGCTCCCGGGTCACCCCGTACACCTTGCCGATCTCGTCCAGCGTCTTCGGCTGGCCGTCGGTCAGCCCGAACCGCATCGAGACGACGCCCGCCTCGCGCTCGCTCAGGGTGTCGAGCACCGAGTGCAGCTGCTCCTGCAGCAGCGTGAAGCTCACCGCGTCGGCCGGCACGACGGCCTCGGAGTCCTCGATCAGGTCACCGAACTCGCTGTCGCCGTCCTCGCCGAGCGGCGTGTGCAGCGAGATGGGCTCGCGGCCGTACTTCTGGACCTCGACGACCTTCTCCGGGGTCATGTCGAGCTCCTTGGCCAGCTCCTCCGGGGTCGGCTCGCGGCCGAGGTCCTGGAGCATCTGGCGCTGGACGCGGGCCAGCTTGTTGATCACCTCGACCATGTGGACCGGGATGCGGATGGTCCGCGCCTGGTCGGCCATGGCCCGGGTGATCGCCTGGCGGATCCACCAGGTCGCGTACGTCGAGAACTTGTAACCCTTGGTGTAGTCGAACTTCTCGACGGCCCGGATGAGGCCGAGGTTGCCCTCCTGGATCAGGTCGAGGAAGAGCATGCCGCGACCCGTGTACCGCTTGGCGAGCGACACCACGAGCCGGAGGTTGGCCTCCAGCAGGTGGTTCTTCGCGCGGCGGCCGTCCTCGGAGATGATCTCCAGCTCGCGCCGGAGCTTGGGGGCGATCTTGTCCGAGCTGGCCAGCTTGTCCTCGGCGAACAGGCCCGCCTCGATGCGCTTGGCCAGCTCCACCTCCTGCTCGGCGTTGAGCAGCGGGACCTTGCCGATCTGCTTGAGGTAGTCCTTGACCGGGTCGGCGGTCGCGCCGGCGGCGGCCACCTGCTGGGCGGGGGCGTCGTCCTCGTCCTCGTCGGAGAGCACGAAGCCCTCGTTCTCGGGCTTGCCGGCCTCCGGGCCCTCGGGGCCGCCCTCGCCGCGGGGACCGCGCTCCGGCTCCGGCGGGCCGTCGTCGGCACCGTCGAGGAGCTCGTCGCCGATCTCCTTCCCGGGCTCGGCCTGCTTGCCGGGGGCCTTCTCCGCGGTCTTCCTCGTGGCGGGTCTCTTCGCGGTGGTGGTCTTCTTGGCGGCCGCCTTCTTCGCGGGTGCCTTCTTGGCGGCCTTCTTGGCGGCGGCCTTCTTCGCCCCGGGCTTGCTCACGCTGCCACCCGCCGTCTCGACGCTGCCGAGGTCCGCGGCCGGCCCTTCGGGGCCGGTCGGAGCCTTACTGGCGGAGGTGGCCTGCGCGGCAACCGTCTTGGTCGCGGTGCGCTTGGCCGTCGACTTCGCGGCGACACTCTTCCGGGTGCGCTTGGGCGCCTCGGCGGCACTCACCATCAGCGTCACGCCCTCCTCGTCGAGGATCTGGTTGAGGCTGCGCAGAACGTTCTTCCACTGGGTTGATGGGATCTGGTCAGCCTCGAAGGCCCGGCGCACGTCATCGCCGGCGATCTGCCCCTCAGCCTTTCCCCGTTCGATGAGCGCCATTACAGAATTGGACTCGGCGATCTCCGCAGGGAGAGTACGGGAAGTGCTGGCCGACACGAACAACCTCTCGGAACTCTGGGAACGGCTTGGGCCCGCCAAGGGAAGCGGACCGTGACCACCGGCAGGGGTGAGCCAGCGGCGTCGGCGGAGCGGGTCCGGACTCCTGGTCCGGCCACCGCGGCCACCTCTTGAATCATCGCGCTGCTTCCCGAAGCGTTACGCAACATTCGCGTGTCCCGAGTCACACCGCACGCTCGACTGTAGCGGGCCGGAGCGCATGCGTCGCCGGAGCCCTGCCCGGACCGGCTCCGGCGACGCGCCGTTAACGTGCCGTGCCGTTCAGTGCTCGCGCGGGGCGGGAACGACGTGGTCCGCGCCCGCGGCGGCGGTCCCGCCGGCGGCCGTGCCGGCCGCCTCGGACGGCGCCAGCAGCTGTCGCATGACGGTCTCGGCGGTGATCGGCTCGCCGGAGCCCATGGCGTCCACGATGCGCTGGTGCAGGGCGATCGAGGCCTCGGTGGGCTGCTCGCACGCGGAGAGCGCGCCACCGGAGACCTGCAGGGCCGAGGCGACGATGCCGGAGAGGTGCTCCAGCATGCGGTTGCCGGCGGCCTGGAGGAGCAGCGCGTGGAACTCGCCGTCGGCCCGCGAGAAGGTGAGGGCGTCGCCCTGGCCGAGCGCGTGCGTCATGATGTCGACCATGTCGCCGAGGCGCTGCCGGATCTCCTCGCGACCGTCGGCCGCCGCCAGGCGCGCGGCGAGCGGCTCGATGGTCAGGCGCAGCTCGCACAGCTCGCGACGCTGGTCCTCGCGCTGCGGTCCGAACGCGCGCCATTCGATGATGTCGGGATCCAGCAGGTTCCAGTCGCCCACGGGGCGGACCCGGGTGCCCACGTTGGGCCGGGCGCTGACGAGGCCCTTGGCCTCGAGGACGCGGAGCGACTCCCGGACGACGGTGCGGGAGACCTCGAAGCGCTGACCGATCTCCTCGGGGACCAGCGGGCGGTCGGCGCCCAGATCGCCGGAGACGATCATCTGGCCGAGCTGTTGGACGAGCTGACCGTGCAGACCCCGCCCGCGGTTGCCCGCGGCCCGGCGGCCGACCCGGCTCATGTCGGGCTCCGCACTGTCCCACGCGGGAGCGTTGGTGGTGCGGGCCGCGCCGGAGGATTCGGCGTAGGAATAGCGGTCAAGCTCGCCGGAGCCGGAGGAGCCGGACTCGGCGGAGCGTGTGGCGGTCATCATGGAGTGCGCAAGCGTAGTCACGCCTCCTTTGTCGGCGGGGGCAGAAGGCACCTTGAGGTCTTTGGTGAAAAGCACACGAAAGGGTGATCGGCGACTCCCGCATAATTGACGTCTAACCGGACGGAAATGGACTTCTCGCAGGCAAGGCCGAGGCAGGGGAGGGTAGTCGGGGGGCACGCCGGGCTCACCGCAGGCCGCCCCGCAGGCCGACGAGGGCGTATCCGCAGAGCAGCACGCCGAGCGAGAGCGCCAGCGCCCAGCCGACCGGCTGCGATGCCAGCTGCACCGACGCGGACACCCAACGGTCCACTCCGGACGGGAAGGGAAGCTCGGCCGGTGCGGGCAGCCGGCCGGGGAGTGCGTCGAACACGCGACCGACCGGCCCTTCGACCAGGATCCGCAGGACCGGGGCGAGCAGCAGCGGCACCGCGGCGACGGCGACCAGACCCGCCAGGGTCGAGCGGAAGAGTCCGGCGGCCAGCAACCCGGCCCAGGCACAGCCCACGGACAGCGCGGCCACGGCCTGCAGGGCGGAGCCCCACGAGGCGTCGGCCGGCCGGGCGGGTCCGAACAACAGGGAGACCGCAGCCGAGTTGAGGGTGACGGCCACGCAGCAGAGCGCCAGTGCGACGGCCCCGGAAACGAGCACCTTGCCGGCCAGCAGCGACAGCCGCCGGGGCACCGCCACCCGGTCGGGGGCGAGCGCGGGATACCGGAACTCCTGGCCGAAGGAGAGCGCGCCGAGCATCCCGGCGGCGAGCGCCACCGGCGGCAGCGGCAGGTGGTGGGGCCAGCCGGCGAGGGCCCGCTCGCCGGACCGCGCGTCGAGGGCCGACAGCACGACCGCGGCCACCACCCCGGCGACGAGGGCGACCGCCTCGATCCACCAGGTGCTGCGCAGCCCGGACCAGCGGCGCAGCTCGTAGCGCAACGGCCAGCTCGGGCTGGGCGGCGGGAGCGCGGGCAGCCGGGGTGGCAGCGCCGCCGCGACCGGCCGGCGCGCCGGTGCCGCGCGGCCGGCCGAGGCGGCGGAGACGCCCGACGGGATCCGGACGGCCGAACTCGGCGCGATCCGGGGACCGGGCTGGGTGGCGGGGGCGCCCGCCCCGGCCGCGGAGGTCGCGGCGGCGGCCGCGCACGAGGACGGAGCCGGAGTGGGGGTCGGGGCGTCCGGGACGCTCGGGGACGGCGCCGTGGGCGACGTCGCCGGGGTCGAGTGGGCCGCGGTCGAGGGTGGGGTGGACGCGGGGAACCGAGCCGGCTGCGGCGGCGACGCGGTCGGCGTGGCGGAGGCGGTCGCGCCGGCGGCGGGGGCCGGGCCGGCCGAGGTGACGGCCACGGTCGGGGCGCCCGACGCCATCCGGGTGGCCGGCACGTGGGTGGCGATGGCGGGCGCGGGGACCCGCTCCGCGTCCCGGCCGTCGGCGCGCCGCAGCGGGCCGGCCGGCGAACGGTCGCCGGCCGGGCCGACCGCGTTGGCCAGGCCGTGCACCACGACCCGGTTCCGGTAGGCCACCTCCCCCACGGCGGCGCAGTCGCTGCCGAAGACCGCGAGGCTGCTGCCGGCCTCCCTGACCACCTCCACGGCGGGCCCGCGCGCCGTGGTCGGCCGGCACTCCCGGGCGAGCGCCGCGGCGAGCCGGTCGGCGTGCGGGGTGCGGACCACCACCCGCGGCCGCAGCCGGGTGCGGGAGTAGTCCGCGATCGTCTGGTCCGCGACCAGCCGTCCGCCGTCGAGGCTGACCACCCGGTCGGCGAAGCCCGCCGTGGCCTTCTCGTCGCGCGAGGTCACCAGGACCGTGCCGCCCTGGTCCGCGTAGCCGCGGAGCAGGCCGTGGACCCAGGCGGCCTCGCGCGGGGACAGGCCCCTGGTGGGTTCGTCGAGCACCAGCGTGTGCGGATCGCCGAGCAGTGCGACCGCCAGCCCCAGCCTGCGGTCCATGCCTCGGGAGAAGGCCCCGAGCCGTTGGTCCGCGAGGCCGCTCAGCCCGACCACCTCCAGCACGTCGCCGGCACGGGCCGCGGGCACGCCGGCCACCGCGGCCAGCATCCGCAGATGGCTCCGCGCGGTGCGTCGTGGATGCGCCGGCACGTCGCCGAGCAGCGTCCCGATCTCCCGGGCGGGGTGGGGCACCCGGGACAGCGGCCGGCCGCGAAAGAGCGCGACCCCGCGCCCCGGTTCGAGTTGGAGCATCAGCCGCAGCGCTGCGGTCTTGCCGGCGCCCGCAGGGCCGAGCAGTGCGGTGACGTCGCCCGGACGCGCCTCGAAGGTGAGGTCGTCGACGGCGAAGGGCTCGCCGCGTCGGAGCGTGCTGGTGAGTCCGATGGCCTGGATCATCGATTCTCCCGCTGACGGTGGACGCTCACACGATAACGGGACATATCGGATTTTCCAGTCGACGCCTCGCGGCGTCCGCGCCTATACCTCCGGCCGCAGCATCGGCGGGTTGAGCTCGGTGGCCCCGCCGGCCCGGAACAGCTGGGCGGGCCGGCCCCCCTGACGGGTCGTCGTGCCGCCGAGCGGCACCAGGAAGCCCGGGGTGCCGGTCACCTTGCGGTGGAAGTTCCGCGGGTCGAGCGCCACCCCCCACACCGCCTCGTACACCCGGCGCAGCTCGCCCACCGTGAACTCCGCCGGACAGAAGGCGGTGGCCAGGGAGGAGTACTCGATCTTGGAGCGGGCCCGCTCCACCCCGTCGGTGAGGACCCTCGCGTGGTCGAAGGCCAGCCGGTCGGCGGCGGCGCCATCGGCGCCGACCAGCAGACGGGACACCGGCGTCCACCGCGCGCCGCCCGCGTCACCGCCGGGCGTGGGCGCGGGCAGGTCGGGGGCGAGCACCAGATGGGCGACGCTGACCACCCGCATCCGTGGGTCCCGGTCCGGGTCCCCGTAGGTGGCGAGCTGCTCCAGGTGGGCCCCCGTCGGCCCGCTGTCCGCGTCGTGCACCCGGAGCCCCGTCTCCTCCGCCAACTCCCGTGCCGCGGCGGACGACAGGTCCTCGTCGGCGCGCACGAACCCGCCCGGCAACGCCCACTCCCCCTGGAAGGGCTCCTCGCCCCGACGCACCGTGAGCGCGCACAGGGCATCCCGACGGACGGTGAGCACGACCAGATCGACGGTGACGGCGAACGGCGGGAAGTCCGACGGGTCGTAGGGCATGCCGTGATCATAGGGTGCCGGGAGACCGCCATCAGAGCGTTCTGGCGGCCCGCTGCTGCCGCATGCAGCGGCGCAACGGCTCCGGATCCAGTCCCTCGTTGAGCGCCTGGTGCAGCAGGGTGGCGAAGACATACTCCGGGTCGGCCTCCAGGGCGAGGCCGAGCGCCACCCGGGCGCCGGTCTCGTCCCCCGAGGACCAGGACACCCAGCCGGCCAGGGTGAGCGGGGCCGCCGCGTGCTCCCGGTACGCGGCAACGCAGCGACGGGCCAGCGCGCGCCACAGCCGCAGGGCCACGGGTGCCTCGCCGCCCTCCATCCACTCGGCGGCGCGGTCCCGCGCCTCCCGGTCCTGGAGTCCCAGCACGAGGCGCGCGGCGTCCTCCGCGGTGAGCAGGGCGTCGTCGCGGGCGTCCGCCGCCGCCTCGTCGGGGCGCTCCGGCGGCGGCTCCTCGCGGAGCCGGCCCAGCAGCAGCTCGGCCAGGTCCAGCGTCTGGTCACGCGCCGCCTCGCCGGCCGCGGGCGAGCCGAGCAGGCGCGGGACCAGCCGCGCCGCCGTCCGGTCCAGGGCCCGGGCCTGCCGGCTGGCGACCGGCTCGCCGAGCGGTGCGAACCGCCGTCGCAGCTGCCCGAGCGAGCCCTGGACGCGCAGGCCCGCGTAGGCGGCGGCCGCGGCCATCGGCGAGGTGCCCGCCCGGGGCAGCTCGCCACCCTCGCCGGAACAGCACGCACCGTCCGGACAGCAGTACGACCAGTAGTGAGTCCGGGAGAGATAGAGCGCCTCGAACACGGGGACGTCGAGTGCGCCGCAGGCGGTGCGCAGGCGCTGCGCCAAGGGCCGCAGCCGCTCCATCACGGCCCTGGCCGAGCCGCCGTCGCGCGGCTCCTGGCAGAGATAGAGGACCGCGGCGTCGGGCTTGCCGCCACGGGCCCGGCTCCCCTCGACGAGACAGGAGGCGAGCTGCTCGGCCGCCTCGGTCCAGCTGCCCGGATCCTCCGGGATACCCGTGCGGATCCGGCCGCCCAGCCGGCCGCGGGCGCCGTGCAGGCCGATCAGCACCACGGAGTCGTCCGGGTGATACCCCAGCAGATACGGCAGGGCGTCGGCGAGGTCGGCCGGGCCGCGCAGGGTGACGCGGTGGTCGACGAGGGTCAGGTCTCGTGCGGTGTCGCTGTGTCGAGTCATGCCACGACGGTGCCGTGGGCGAGCCACCCCGTGAACTGACTTGTCCACAGACATCGTCGATGATCATATTCTTCACATTTAAGACGGTTCATCCACAGCCCGGTTGGCGAAAACCGCCGCCGGTCGGCTTGCATGGGGGGATGCGAGAGCCTGACGCGGGCCACGCCCCGCCGTCCGACGAGGAGCGAGCGCGCCTGCGCGCCGAGGCCGACGCGGTGCTCGCCCGGCTCGTCGGTGACCAAAGCGGAGCCGCCAGGCTCCGGGAGGACCAGTGGCGGGCCGTCGAGGCACTGGTCGCCGAGCGACGCCGGGCCCTGGTCGTGCAGCGCACCGGCTGGGGCAAGTCCGCGGTGTACTTCGTGGCCACCGCGCTGCTCAGGGAGCGGGGCAGCGGGCCGACGGTGATCGTCTCCCCGCTGCTCGCGCTCATGCGCAACCAGATCGAGGCGGCCCGACGCGCCGGCATCCGCGCCCACACGATCAACTCGGCCAACACCGAGGAGTGGCGGGCGGTCAGCGACGACGTCGCGGCCGGCGCCGTGGACGTGCTCCTCATCAGCCCCGAGCGGCTGAACAGCCTCGACTTCCGCGACGAGGTGCTGCCCCGGCTGGCGGAGACGACGGGACTGCTGGTGGTGGACGAGGCGCACTGCGTCTCGGACTGGGGTCACGACTTCCGCCCGGACTACCGCCGGCTGCGCACCATGCTCGCGCGGCTGCCGGCCGGGGTGCCCGTGCTCGCCACCACCGCGACGGCGAACGCGCGGGTCACGGCCGACGTTGCCGAGCAGTTGGGCACGGGCGGGGACGCAGCCGAGGCCCTGGTGCTGCGCGGGCCGCTGGACCGGGACAGCCTGCGGCTGTCCGTGCTGCGCCTGCCGGGCGCGGCGGAGCGGCTGGCCTGGCTCGACTCCCATCTCGACCAGCTGCCGGGGTCCGGCATCATCTACACCCTGACGGTGGCCGCGGCCGAGGAGGTGGCGAGCTATCTCGGCGACCGGGGTCACGTGGTGGCCGCATACACCGGACGCACGGAGAACGCGGACCGCGAGGCGGCGGAGGCCGACCTCCTGGCGAACAAGGTGAAGGCGCTGGTCGCCACCTCGGCGCTCGGCATGGGCTTCGACAAGCCGGACCTCGGGTTCGTGGTGCACGTCGGCTCGCCCTCCTCCCCCATCGCCTACTACCAGCAGATCGGCCGTGCCGGCCGGGGCGTCGCGCACGCCGAGGTGCTGCTGCTCCCGGGCCCGGAGGACGAGGCGATCTGGAGATACTTCGCGTCGCTCGCCTTTCCTCCCGAGGAGCAGGTGCGGCAGACGCTTCGGGCACTGACCGAGGCGGGCCGGCCGCTGTCCCTCCCCGCGTTGGAGCCGCTGGTCGAACTGCGCCGCACCCGACTGGAGATGATGCTCAAGGTGCTCGACGTGGACGGCGCCGTGCGACGCGAGCGGGGCGGCTGGGCGGCCACCGGCGCCGGCTGGGAGTACGACGCCGAGCGGTACGCGCGGGTGGCCCGGCAGCGGGCGGCGGAGCAGCAGGCCATGCGGGACTACCTCAGCACCGACCAGTGCCGGATGGAGTTCCTGCGCCGGCAGCTCGACGACCCCGAGGCGACTCCCTGCGGGCGGTGCGACATCTGCGCGGGTGGCCGGTTCGAGTCGCGGGTGGCGGACGCTTCCCTCGCCGCGGCCCGCCGGGAGCTCGACCGTCCCGGCGTCACGGTGGAGCCACGCCGCATGTGGCCCACCGGGCTGGCGGCGATCGGGGTCGAGCTCAAGGGCCGGATCCCGGCCGGGGAGCAGGCCGCGCCGGGCCGGGCGCTGGGGCGCCTCTCCGACCTGGGCTGGGGGAATCGGCTGCGCCCCCTGCTGGCCGCGGGCGGGACCGACGGCCCGGTGCCCGACGACGTGCTGCGGGCGCTGGTCACGGTGGTCGCCGAGTGGAGCACCGCCCCTGGCGGCTGGGCCTCGGGAGGGCCGGACGCGCTGCGCCGTCCGGTCGGTGTGGTCACCGTCGGCTCGCGGAGCCGGCCGCGGCTGGTCGCCTCGCTCGGCGAGCGGATCGCCGCCATCGGTCGGCTGCCGCTGCTGGGGACGCTGCCGCCGGCGGACCGGAGCGCGCCGGCGGGCCGGAGCAACGGCGCCCAGCGGGTCCGGGCGCTGCACGACTCGCTGACGCTGCCCGAGCCGCTGGCCGAGGCGGTGCGGGCCGCCGTGGGACCGCTCCTGCTGGTCGACGACGTCACCGAGTCCGGCTGGACCCTGGCCATGGCGGCCCGGCTGCTGCGCCGCGCGGGCGCCGGGGAGGTACTGCCGCTGGTGCTCGCGGTGCAGGGCTGACAGGGCGTCGGCCCGGACGGCCGGGGCGGCGGGGGTCGGGCGGGAGCGCTCAGAAGATGCCGAGCTGTTCCGCGTCGTCCTCGGCCGCGACGCCGCCGGCCCCGCCCCGCGGCGGCAGCCTGAGGTGCCGCCACCGCGGCAGCCCGTCCAGATACGCCCAGGACAGCCGGTGGTGCGGTGTGGGACCCCATTCGGCGAGCGCCGCCTGGTGTACGGGCGACGGATAGCCCGCATTGCTGTCGAAGCCGAACTGCGGGTGGTCCGGGGCCAGTTCGGCGAGCATCGCATCGCGCCTGACCTTGGCGAGCACCGAGGCGGCGGCGACCGAGACGCACGACTGGTCGCCCTTGATCACCGTCCGGACCCGCCACGGACCGCCCAGGTAGTCGTACTTGCCGTCGAGAATCACCGCGTCGGGTGGCTCCGGCAGCCCCTGCAGCGCGCGCACCGCGGCCAAGCGCAGCGCGGCGGTCATGCCGAGCGCGTCGATCTCCTGCGGCGAGGCGTGCCCGATCGAGTGAGCCGTCACCCAGCCCGTGAGCACCTCGGCGAGCGCCGTCCGGCGCAGCGGCGTCAGCAGCTTCGAGTCGGTCAGCCCGTCGGGCGGGCGGCGCAGTCCCGTGACGGCGGCGCACACCGTGACCGGACCGGCCCAGGCGCCCCGGCCGACCTCGTCGATCCCGGCGACCAGCCGCGCGCCGGTCGTCGCGCGAATCGACCGCTCGGTCCGGTGAGTAGGAGGCTCGTAGGGCATGACACTCTCCACCCTACGCCGGGCACCGCCGGCCGGAAACGCCACCCCGACGGTCAACGGGCGTCGTTGCCGGTGCGCTCGTAGCGGCCGACGAAGGTGCTCGACGCCGGGGCGCCCCAGTCCTCGAACGGCCGCTCCGGCGTGTGCCAGTGCTCGAACGGACGGTCGAGGTGGTAAAGGCCGTCGCCGCCGAGCAGCAGCTCCCTGGTCTCGCCGTTGCCCGGGTTCGACAGCGACTCGAACTCGGCGACCGTCCAGTGCAGCCAGCGCATGCAGAACAGCCGCATCGTCAGCCCGTGCGTCACCAGCAGCACGTTCGGCGGGTGGTCGGGCTTCTCGAAGCTGCGCCACAGGCTCTCCAGGAAGGCGCCGACCCGGTCGTAGACGTCCGCCCCCGACTCGCCCTGGGCGAAGCGGTAGAAGAAGTGCCCGTAGGCGTCGCGGGACCGCTTCTGCCGGAGCACGTCGGCGCGGTCCTGCCAGTTCCCCCAGTCCTGCTCGCGCAGCCGCGGCTCCTCCCGAACCCGCACCAGAGACGGGTCGAGGCCCAGCGCGTTGAACGTCTGGTGGGTGCGCACGTACGGGGAGACGTAGGCGGAGACCCGCTCCCGCCCGAAGACCTCGTGCAGCCGCTCCCCCGCGAGCCTCGCCTGCCGGCGGCCCTTCTCGGTCAGCGCCAGCGCGTGGTCGGGGACCCGCTCGTACACCGAGTCGTCGTGGTTCCCCTGTGACTCCCCGTGCCGGAGAAGGACGATGCGTCGCGGTCGTGCCATGTGACCAGCGTAGTTCGGTGGTGGAGCGTGGCGGGGCCGATCACACCGTCCAGGACGACTCCATGTCGATCACGTCGCCGGCGATCGCCGCCACGTCGGCGCCCGTCTGCGCCCGCAGCGCCAGCCGTTCGACGCGCTCGGTGCGGTACTTGGCCCGTTCGGCCGACGAGTTCCACATGGAGAGCACCAGGAACTCGCTCTCCGGCTCGGCCTCGGCGAAGACCCCGCGCAACATCCCGGGCGAGCCGGCCATCGCCGGGTTCCACACCTTCTCCTGCATCAGCGCGAAGTGCTCGGCGCGCTCCCTGTGCACCCGGCAGTGCGCCACCCGCAGCAGGTCGGCGTCCGCGAACTGGGGCTGGAAGCCCATCTTCACGTCGAAGCGGTACTGGAAGAGCCGCACCCGCATCTCCTGGTAGGTGCCGGCCTGGGAGGCTGCGAGGCGGTCGTGGGAGCGAGCCATGAAGGAGTCGTAGAAGGCGCGACTCTCCCAGAAGCCAAAGAGGTGCATCACCCCCGGACGGGTCCGACTCCAGCCCCCGCCCTGCCCCCGGAACCCGGGTTCGCCGAGCAGGCCCGCCCACTTGCGCTGTCCGCGCTCGAAGCCGGCTCGGTCCACCACGGTGCAGCGCATCCACTTGACCAGCACCGCGCCATCGTACGGCCAACCGGGGTAGCGCAAGCGCGGCCGGGTGGTCAGGCGGCGGTGCGGCTCTCCTCCGCGAGGAACTCCTCGAAGGTGACCCGGCCCACCGCGTGCTCCGGTGCCAGCAGCGCGCCCTGCCGAACCTCGCGGAACGATCGGCCAGGCAGTCGCAGCGGCACGACGGCGCGGCGCCGGTGGTCCGCCGCCAGCACCGCCCTGACCAGGCCCGCCGCCTCGCGGACCTCGGGACCGCCCAGGTCGGGAACGCGGCCCGCCGGCGCGCCGGTCACCAGCTCCGCAATCCGCTCGCCCACCTCCCGGGCCGCCACCGGTTGGATGCTGACGCCGCCGCCCGGGGCCAGCGCCACCGGGAGCCAGCGCTGGGCGCGCGTCATCTCGAGCACCAGCTCGTGGAACTGCGTCGCCCGCAGCAGCGTCCAGGGCAGGCCCGACTCCTCGACGATCCGCTCGCACTCACGTTTGACCCGGTAGTACGGGAAACCCGGGACCCGGTCGATGCCCACGATCGAGACGAAGACCAGATGGGGCCGGCCCGCCCGCCGTGCCGCCTCGACCAGCCGCCGCGTCGCCGCGACGTCGTGACGCCCCCGCGTGGTGGCGCAGTGCGCGATCGCGCGGACGCCGTCCAGCGCCGCGTCGAGCCCGCGCCCGGTCCGCAGGTCACCGCGCCGCCACTTGGTCGGCGTGCGATCGCTCGCCGGCCGGCCGTGCCTGCTGAACACCCGCACGTCGTGCTCGTCCTCCAGCAGCCGCCACACCACGTGGTGGCCCAGGGCGCCCGTGCCGCCGGTGACCAGGATGCCGCTGTCCACGGTCTGCCTCCCTTCCGGGCCCCTGTGCCGCTTCTGCCACGGTAACGGCATGATCGGCGCATGGCAGAGCACGCGTTCGACGTCACCGCCTTCCTGGCCCAGCCGCTGACCGCGCGCGTGGCCACCAACGGACCGACCGTGCGACCCACGTGGTTCCTCTGGGAGGACGAGGCCTTCTGGATCTTGTCGGGACCGTGGGGCCGGCTCCACGACCGGGTCCGCGCGGATCCGGCGATCGCCCTGGTCGTCGACGTCTGCGACGTCTCGACGGGGCTGGTCAGGCAGGTCATCGCCCGCGGGCGGGCGGAGATCCTGCCGTTCGACGTGGCACGCGGACACCGGAAGCTCAGCCGATACCTCGGCGCGGACGAGCGGACGTGGGACGACCGCTTCCGGCGCTACCTGCACGACGATCCCGCCGAACGGGGGACGGTCTGGCTCCGGCTGCGCCCGAGCTCGCTGCGCACCCAGGACCTGAGCTACAGCGTGTGACCGCTCCCCCACCGCCGGCACCACACGACCGGCCGCCCGCCGGCGTCGTGACGACGCGGGCGGACGGCCGGTGCGGACGGTCAGCTGCAGCCGCTGGTGGAGCCGCAGCCCTCGCAGACATAGCAGCTGCCGGCGCGGCGCATCTTGGTGCCGCAGGAGAAGCACAGCGGGGCGTCCGCGTTCAGGCCGAGCTGCATCTCCAGCAGCTCGGTCGAGTTGTGCGCCTCCTTCGGCGCCGGCCGCTCCCGCGCCTCCTCGACCGGGGCCACCGCCCCCGGGGCGGCGGGCCGGCCCGAGTCCGTCTGGCGCGGCGCGGACTGGGAGAGCCCTTCGACGTCCATCTCGTCGTCGGCCGGCTCGTACGAGCCGGTCTCCAGGTGGCGCTGCCGCTCGGCCGCCGTGTGGATGCCCAGCGCCGAACGGGTCTCGAAGGGCAGGAAGTCCAACGCCAGCCGGCGGAAGATGTAGTCCACGATGGACTGGGCCATCCGCACGTCCGGGTCGTCCGTGATGCCGGCCGGCTCGAAGCGCATGTTGGTGAACTTCGAGACGTACGTCTCCAGCGGCACGCCGTACTGCAGGCCCACGGAGACGGCGATGGAGAAGGCGTCCATCATGCCCGCCAGGGTGGAGCCCTGCTTGGACATCTTCAGGAAGACCTCGCCCAGGCCGTCGTCCGGGTAGGAGTTGGCCGTCATGTAGCCCTCGGCCCCGCCGACCGAGAACGACGTGGTGAGGCCGGGACGCCCCTTCGGCAGGCGCTTGCGGACCGGCCGGTACTCCACCACCCGTTCGGGCGCGGCGGCGGGCTCGGTCTTCTCCGCCTCGGCCGGCTTCTCGTCCTTCTTCTTGGCCGACAGCGGCTGGCCGACCTTGCTGTTCTCGACGTAGACGGCGAGCGCCTTGACGCCGAGCTTCCAGCCCTGGAGGTAGATCTCGGCGACGTCGTCCACGGTGCTGGTGCTCGGCATGTTGACGGTCTTGGAGATCGCGCCGCTCAGGAACGGCTGGGCGGCGGCCATCATCCGCACGTGGCCCATCGGGGCGATCGAACGCTCGCCCATGGCGCAGTCGAAGACCTCGTAGTGCTCGGGCTTCAGGCCGGGCGCGTCGATGACGTTGCCGTGCTCGGCGATGTGGGCGACGATCGCCTCGACCTGCTCGGGCTGGTATCCGAGCCGCTTCAGCGCCTTGGGGACCGTGTTGTTCACGATCTGCATGGAGCCGCCGCCGACCAGCTTCTTGAACTTCACCAGCGCCAGGTCGGGCTCGATGCCGGTGGTGTCGCAGTCCATCATCAGCCCGATGGTGCCGGTCGGCGCCAGCACCGAGGCCTGCGCGTTGCGGAAACCGTTCTTCTTGCCGAGGCGGAGCACGTCCTGCCACGCCTCGGTGGCCGCGGCCCAGACCGGGGTGTCCAGGTCGTCCATCCGCTTGGCGTCGGCGTTGGCGTCCGCGTGCTGGCGCATCACCCGGTTGTGCGCCTCGGCGTTCCGCGCGTAACCGTCGAACGGGCCGACGACGGCGGCCAGCTCGGCGGAGCGCCGGTAGGAGGTGCCGGTCATCAGCGAGGTGATCGCACCGGCCAACGCGCGGCCGCCGTCCGAGTCGTAGGCGTGCCCGGTGGCCATCAGCAGCGCGCCGAGGTTGGCGTAGCCGATGCCCAGCTGCCGGAAGGCCCGGGTGGTCTCGCCGATCTTCCGGGTCGGGAAGTCGGCGAAGCAGATGGAGATGTCCATCGCGGTGATGACCAGCTCCACCACCTTGGCGAAACGCTCGGCGTCGAAGGACTGGTGGCCCTCGTCGTCGTCCCTGAGGAACTTCATCAGGTTGAGCGAGGCCAGGTTGCACGAGGAGTTGTCCAGGTGCATGTACTCGCTGCACGGGTTCGAGGCGGTGATCCGGCCCGACTCGGGCGACGTGTGCCAGCGGTTGATGGTGTCGTCGTACTGGATGCCGGGGTCGGCGCAGGCGTGCGCCGCCTCGGCCATCTTGTGGAACAGGTCCCGGGCGTCGATCTCCTCGATGATGTCGCCGCTGAGCCGGCCGCGCAGGCCGAACTTCGAGCCCTCCTCCACCGCGTGCATGAACGCGTCGGTGACCCGCACCGAGTTGTTCGCGTTCTGGTACTGCACGGAGGTGATGTCGTCGCCGCCGAGGTCCATGTCGAAGCCGGCGTCGCGCAGCGCCCGGATCTTGGCCTCTTCCTTCACCTTGGCCTCGATGAAGGCCTCGACGTCCGGGTGGTCCACGTCGAGCACGACCATCTTGGCCGCCCGGCGGGTGGCGCCACCGGACTTGATGGTGCCCGCGGAGGCGTCGGCGCCGCGCATGAAGGACACCGGTCCCGAGGCGTTCCCGCCGGAGGACAGCAGCTCCTTGGACGACCGGATGCGCGAGAGGTTGAGGCCCGCGCCCGAGCCGCCCTTGAAGATCATCCCCTCCTCCTTGTACCAGTCGAGGATCGACTCCATGGAGTCCTCGACGGAGAGGATGAAGCAGGCGCTGACCTGCTGCGGCTGCGGGGTGCCGACGTTGAACCACACCGGTGAGTTGAAGCTGAACACCTGGTGCAGCAGGGAGTGCGCCAGTTCGTGCTCGAAGATCTCCGCGTCCTCGGGCGAGGCGAAGTACCCGTGCTCCTCGCCGGCCCGGCGGTAGGTCTTCACGACCCGGTCGATCAGCTGCCGGAGGCTCCGCTCCCGCTGCGGCGTGCCGACGGCGCCGCGGAAGTACTTGCTGGTCACGATGTTGACCGCGTTCACCGACCAGAAGTCGGGGAACTCCACGCCACGTTGCTCGAAGTTGACCGAACCGTCGCGCCAGTTGGTCATGACGACGTCACGACGCTCCCAGACCACCTCGTCGTAGGGGTGCACGCCCGGCGTGGTGTGGATGCGCTCGATGCGCAGACCCTTGTTCCCCTTGCCGCCCTTGGCGCGGGAGCCACGTGCCGGGCCGCTCGTCGTCTCAGTCATGCCGCCTCCCTGTTCGGGCGTTACGCCCTGGTGTGACCCGATCGTGCCGGATCACGGATTCTGTTCCTGACGGCCGGAGGCGACGATGCGCTCCGGCCGGGTCTGCGCGCCGCTCAACCGGCGGCGGTTGGCTGGCCCGGCACCGCCGGGCCCACGGCCTCGTGCTCGGCCTTCCCGGCGTCTCCGGCGTGCCCGGCACCACCGGCCCCGGGCCCGGATGGTCGCTCCTGCCCGGCCTCCCTGAGGCTCTCGCGCAGCTCGCCGATCGCGGACTCGAAGTCCTCCAGCGAGTCGAAGGCCCGGTACACGGAGGCGAACCTGAGATAGGCGACCAGGTCGAGCTCGCGCAGCGGGCCGAGTATCGCCAGGCCCACGTCGTGGGTGGAGAGCTCCGCGCTGCCGGTGGCGCGCACCGCCTCCTCGACCCGCTGGCCGAGCTGGGCGAGCGCGTCCTCGGTGACCGGCCGGCCCTGGCACGCCTTGCGGACGCCCGCGATGACCTTGTCCCGACTGAACGGCTCGGTCACCCCGCTGCGCTTGATGACCATCAGCGAGGCGGTCTCGACGGTGGTGAACCGGCGGGAGCAGCTCGGGCACTGGCGACGGCGGCGGATGACCGTCCCGTCGTCCGCGGTGCGGCTGTCCACGACCCGGCTGTCGGAGTGCCGGCAGAAGGGGCAGTGCATCGCTTTTCTCCCTTCCTTCCCACGGCACGCACGGCATCCGTGACCACGCTTCGTAACGCAACGTGCTGGCCGACTCCACGAGGGGACAGCGCGGCCAACCCCGTCGAGCCGCCGGAGCGGCCCTCGGAGCGCTCTCCAGCATAGGCGATCTCAGCCGTGGATGATGCCACCCCACCACAATTTGTGGGAGATACTCGGACGCCTACCACTAGATCTAGGGTTTGCGCCAGTCGCGCCGGTCGGCGTGTCGCGCCGCCACGGGCCGCGTCCGACAGGTCACGGAGCGCCCGGCGACGAACGGCGGTCAGAGACTACCGCGCCAGCTGCTACCGTTCTCCTGAACACCCTGAGTGACCAGCTGCTGCATATACACCGGATCTCCGGATTCCGGCAGCAGATCTGCATTTTTTCACTCGAACGTGTGTTTGGCGCAACCTTTCGATAGCAACTACCGTTGTCTGACTAGGGAGTACCACCTGAGAAGGGGCGACATGACCACCGCAGCAGACGACGCCATCACCGCCGCTGAGCGCCGCCAGGACCGGATCGCCGCGCCGAGCGCCGCGGCCGGGAGGCCGATGCCGGGGCGTCCTCCGGGCATCCGTGCGGACAGCTCCGGTCTCACGGACCGCCAGCGGAGGGTCATCGAGGTCATCCGCGACTCCGTGCAGCGCCGGGGATACCCGCCGTCCATGCGGGAGATCGGCCAGGCCGTCGGCCTGTCCAGCACGTCGTCGGTCGCCCACCAGCTGATGGCGCTGGAGCGGAAGGGCTTCCTGCGCCGCGACCCGCACCGCCCCCGGGCGTACGAGGTGCGCGGCGCCGAGACCCCCGCCCCGCCCGCGCCCGACACCGCGGGCAAGCCCGCCGCGTCGTACGTGCCGCTGGTCGGCCGGATCGCCGCCGGTGGTCCGATCCTGGCCGAGGAGTCGGTCGAGGACGTCTTCCCGCTCCCCCGTCAGCTCGTCGGCGACGGCGAGCTCTTCGTGCTGAAGGTCGTCGGCGACTCCATGATCGAGGCCGCGATCTGTGACGGCGACTGGGTGACGGTGCGCCGCCAGCCCGTCGCGGAGAACGGCGACATCGTGGCGGCCATGCTGGACGGCGAGGCCACGGTGAAGCGCTTCAAGCGGGAGGACGGCCAGATCTGGCTGCTCCCGCACAACTCCGCGTACCAGCCGATCCCCGGCGACGAGGCCACCATCCTGGGCAAGGTCGTCGCGGTGATGCGGCGCGTCTGAGCGGGCCGGGCCCAGGCGGCACCTCGACGTCCTCACGACGCGGTGCCGCTCCGCGCCGCCGCGTCGATCGCGGCGAGAGAACGGCGCACCTGGTTCCGGTCCGTCGTATACCAGAATTCGGGCATCGAGGCCCGCAGGAAGGCGCCGTACCGCGCCTTGGCCAGCCTGGGATCGAGTACCGCGACCACCCCGCGGTCCTGCATGGTCCGCACCAGCCGGCCGGCGCCCTGCGCGATCAGCAGGGCGGCGTGCGTCGCGGCCACGGCCATGAAGCCGTTCCCCCCCGCCTCCTCCACGGCCTTCTGCCGAGCGCTGATCAGCGGATCGTCCGGCCGCGGGAACGGGATGCGGTCCATCACCACCAGCTGGCAGCTCGGCCCCGGCACGTCGACGCCCTGCCAGAGGGAGAGCGTGCCGAACAGACAGGTGCGGGTGTCCTCGGCGAAGGTCCGGATCAGCTCGCCGAGCGTCTCCTCGCCCTGGAGCAGGATCGGCAGGTCCAGGCGGTCCCGCAGCTCCTCCGCCGCCGACTGCGCCGCCCGCATCGAGGAGAAGAGGCCGAGCGTGCGCCCGCCGGCCGCCTCCATGAGCTCGGCGAGCTCGTCCAGCATGTCGGCCCGGCCGCCCTCCCGACCGGGCGGCGCGAGGTGCTGGGCGACGTAGAGGATCCCCTGCCTGCGGTAGTCGAACGGTGAGCCCACGTCGAGGCCCTTCCACGGCGGCAGCTCCTCGCCCTCCGCGCCGCGCTGGCCCTCGGGGGCGAGGCCGAGCGAGGCGCCGACCCCGTTGAAGTCGCCGCCGAGCTTGAGGGTGGCCGAGGTGAGCACCACCGAACGATCGGTGAAGAGCTTCTCGCGCAGCAGGCCGGACACGGACAGCGGGGCGACGCGCAGCGACGTCCCGAACCTGTCGTGCCGCTCGTACCACACGACGTCGTACTCCGAGCCCTGGACGATCCGCTCGGCGACCTCCTGCACCGCCTCCAGGGAGGCCAGCGCCTGCTTGCGGACCGCGTCCTCGTCCTGCACGCCGCGGTCCCGGGTGGCGCCGAGCGCGGAGATACCCGCCCGGGCGGCGTCCCGCAGGGCCATCAGGGCGTACCCGAGATCCTCCGGCACCGCCTCGAGCCGGCCGGCCTCGGCCACCTCGAGCAGCCGCTCGAACGCCTCGGACGCGGTCAGCAGCCGGTCCGCGATCTTCTCGTCCACCAGCCGGGAGGACCGCCGCACCGCGCGGCTCACTCCACCGGGGGTGAGCTCGCCGGTGGCGACGCCGGTGACCCGCGAGACCAGCTCGTGCGCCTCGTCGATGATCAGCACCTCGTGCCCGGGAAGCACCGGGGCGCCCTCGATGGCGTCGATGGCCAGCAGCGCGTGGTTCGTCACGACGACCTCGGCGAGCTTGGCGCGCTCCCGCGCGGCCTCTGCGAAGCACTCGGCGCCGTACGCGCAGCGGCTGGCGCCCAGGCATTCCCGGGAGGACACGGAGACCTGGGACCACGCCCGGTCGGAGACGCCGGGGGTCAGCTCGTCCCGGTCCCCGGTGTCCGTCTCGCCCGACCAGTCGCGCAGCCGCAGCAGGTCCTTGCCGAGCCGACTGCTCGGACCGCTCGTGGACCGGGCGGCGGACCGCTCGGCCGCCTCGAAGGGGTCGAACAGCCCGGGCTCCCCCGAGTCGGTGTCCTCCTGCGGCACGCCCTCGTGCAGCCGGTGCAGGCAGAGGTAGTTGGAACGGCCCTTCAGCGTGGCGAACTCCGGGCGGCGCCGGAGCAGCGGGCGCAGCGCCGTCGTCAGGCGCGGCAGATCGCGCTCGACCAGCTGCCGTTGCAGGGCGAGCGTCGCCGTGGCGACGACGACGCGCTCCCCCTGGGCCAGGGCCGGCACCAGGTATCCGAGCGACTTCCCGGTGCCGGTGCCCGCCTGGACCAGCAGATGGGTGCTGTCGGCGATCGCCTCCGCGACGGCCCCGGCCATGGCGACCTGGCCGGGCCGCTCGCTGCCGCCGACGGCGGCGACGGCGGCGCTCAGCAGCTCGGCCAGGGTGGCTCGTCCCGCCGCGTCCTCGCCGGCGGGGCCGTCGGTCACCACGGCGGTCGGGTCGTCAGAGGCGTCGGAGGCCCCGGATGTGTCGTCGGATGCGTCAGTCATAGGGCAGTCACCTTACGCGGCCGCACCGACATCCCTCCGCCCGCTTCCGCGGGGCCCGTGCGGCGTCCGTCAGGCGCTGTACAGGGGGTTGGCCACGGTGCCGTGCACGGCGGCGTGCGGCCGCTCCGGGCGGTCCCGGTAGCCGTCGAGGTAGAGGCGGTTGCGGTTGAGACAGAGCCGCTCGATCCGCGGGGTGAGCAGGTCGAAGGTCTCGAAACGGTTCTTCAGCCCGGGGAAGCGCTCCTGGTGGCGCACGATTTCCGCCCGGACGAGTGACCAGAACTCCGCCTCGGGAACTTCGAGTTGTTCTTCGCACAACGGCGCGAGGTAGCGGAAGACGCCGACCAGGAGCCCGGAGTGGATGAACTGGGTGAGGAACGCCGGCGGCTCGCGCAGCAGCACCTGGCGCACCGGCTCCGGCATCGACTCGGTCTCGGGCACGGGGTCGGCGCTCACGTTGACGTCGTCCACGAAGTCCTTGACCGCGAGCCGCACCGGCACGTCACGCTCGTCGAAGACCACGACGGCGTTCTCGCCATGCGGCGAGAAGACGGTGCCGTAACGGTAGAGGAAGTGCAGCAGCGGCGGCAGCAGCGCGGCGAAGAGCCGGCGCAGCCAGTCGCGCGGCGCCAGCCCCGAGCGCCGCACCAGTTCGGCGGTGAGCGAGCGCCCCGACGGGTCGGTGGCGAGCAGGGCGGCCAGGGTCCGGGCGCGCTCCCCGGCGTCCAGATAGGGGCCGACGGGCTCCCGCCAGATGCAGCCGAGCAGCTCGCGGTACTGGTAGGGCACCTCGGGCAGCCGGTCGTAGAGCGGGTGTTCGACGGTGACCGAGGCGGTCTCGCCGAGCAGCACGACCCGGGTCTCCTCGGCGAGGAACGGGTCGGCGTCGCGCAGCGCGTGGATCCAGGCGGTGACGGCCGGGGCGGCCAGGGTGCGCTCGGTGGGGAGGCCGCGCCAGACCAGGGTGTTGAGGATGGACAGCGGCAGCTTCACGCTGCGCGCGTTCGGGCGGCTGACGTTGAGGAAGGTGCGGATGGACTGTTGCGGCAGCCGCAGGTCTCCGTCGGTGGGCAGCGGCACGATCGCCCCCGACGCCACCTGGGGCGCGTAGAGCGGGGCTATCGTCTCGTCCCACTGCCAGGGGTGGACCGGCAGCCACAGGTACCGGGACGGGTCGCGGCCCTGCTCGGCCACGATCCGCGTGTAGCGCTCGCGGACCGGCGCCGGCAACTCCTCCGCGTACAGCCGCTCCGGACCGGCCAGCGCGGGAACCCCGCGGTACTGGGCCAGGTCCCGGTGCACGGCGAGCCACGGCAACGGGCGCGCGGTGCGCGCCTCCGGCGCCCAGCGCGCGGCGTCCGAGGCGGAGAAGCCGATGCGCCCCTTGTTCGCCACCAGCCACGGGTGGCCCTCCTGGTGTCCCTCCAGCCGCGCGTAGTCCAGATCGGCGAGCTCCGCGGCGGTGAGCGCGGTGGTGTGCAGCGTGACGTCGGCGCTCAGCGTGGCGCTGAGCTCGCGTATGAGATGGCCCAGCGTGTCGCCGGCGAGTCCGAGCAGGGTGTCGTGCGCCCGCGCGACGAACTCCAGCGGATCGGCGGTGGGCGTTATCGAGTCGGGGTCGACGCGCCAGTGGCCGTAGGCGCCCCTCCGGGCGCGGAAGCGGTAGCTCAGCTCGGGGGTGACGACCAGCCGGTAGGCGTCCGCCGGCCCGCCGGCGGGCTCGGGGGTGACCACTCCCTCGTAGGCGAACTCCGCCAGCATCTTGGCGAACAGCCGCCGTGCGGCTCGGTTCCACGCCTGCCCCGGATGCTGGGGCGGCGTGGACGGCGTGGACGGCGGGGACGAGGGGGTCGGCTGGGACGGCGTGGAGGGCTCGGAAGGGGCGGATGCGGGCACGGGGCTCTCCTGTCGGTGGGAGGGTCAGCGGTCGCGGAGCATGATCGCGGCGCGCTTGTCCGGGAGTTCGACCTCGGCGTCCTGCCGGAAGCCCGCCGCCCGGAAGGCGGCGATCGAGGCGGCGTTGCGCACGTCGGGCTCGGCCACGATCCGTTGGCACCGCGGCCGGTGCCGCAGCACCAGCTCGCAGACGGCGCGCAACAGCTGGGTGCCCAGGCCCCGGCCCCGGTCCTGGGCACGGCCGAGCAGCAGATGCAGCCCGGTGTCGTGCGGCCGGCAGGGGTAGTGGCGGGCGAGCGGGTCCAGGTCGGCGCGGTAGACCTCCCAGTAGCTCATGGGGGTGCCGTCCAGCAGCCCGAGGCAGGGCACGCTGCGGCCGTCGCCGTCGAGTTGGGGTCGCAGATGCGCGGCGGTGCGCTCGGCCGGTCCGGCGAGGCACCAGAAGGCGTCCACCACCGGATCGTTCAGCCAGGCGGTGAGCAGCGGCAGATCCTCGGTCAGGCGGATGGGCCGCAGCAGGAACGACCCCGCGGGGGTGCGCAGCGGGCCCCAGCGGGCGACGTCGTCCAGCCGGTCGGCGGGCGGGCCGTCGCCGGGATGTGCGGGGGTGTCGGGTGGTGGGGATAACGGGGCGGGCACGCGGGCCTCCTGGGGGCGGACGTCAGGACGCGACGAGCGGATTGGCGATGGTGACGTAGACGGACTGGCCGTCCACGGGTCCGACCAACTCGTCCAGGCCGTGCAGCCGGGTGAGCAGGTTGCCCTTGCAGCGCAGGGTCCGGGACTCCAGCAGGTGGGCGACGAGCGGGGAGACGGCGCGACCGTCGCGGCGCGCGCCCTCGGCGCCCAGGAAACGCCGGACCGCCGCGAGCAGCACCCCCTCGTCGGCCAGCCCTTGGGCGCCGAACGCGCCGACGAGGCCGAACACGTTGTTGATGCCCAGGTAGTACGCGAAGCGCTCGGTGGTGACCTCGTCCGTGACGAAGGTGTCGGAGCGCTCGCCGACGCCGGGCAGCCGCCGCTGGAGGGCCTCGCGGTGTGAGTCGCGGAAGTAGTACCCCTGGTTGTCGCGGTAGCGCCCGCCGGCCGGCCAGCCCTCGGCGTCGAGCAGCACCAGGGTGTTCTGCTGGTGCGCCTCCAGCGCGATGCCGGCGACCGCGTCGAGGCGGAGCACCGGCCGGACGACCACGCGCAGGTACCGCAGCAGCCACTCGACGCTGACCGCGCCGGTGTCCCGGCCGGTGCGGGCGGCCAGCGCGCCGACCACGTCGGCGAGCCGGGAGCGCAGCTCGCCCGGGGGCCGACCCGGCCACGGGCGCGGCGCGGTCAGTCCGGCCAGGCAGCTCACGTCCTCGTCGGGACCGAACGGGCTGTGCCGCACCACCACGTCCAGGCCGAGCACCGGGCGGCCGTCGCCGTCGTCCACGGCCAGCCAGGCCGGATCGCGCACGATGTCGAAGCCCGGCCCGTCCGCGCCCCCCACGTCCTCCGGGTCGTCGGCGCATGCCGCGCGCCATTCGGCCGCCAGTCCGCCGGACAGCAGCCGGTGCACCTCGACGCCCCGGTACAGCTCCTTGCGGAGGTTCTCGCGGCGGGAGTTGGTGATCCGCAGGCCGAGTGAGAGCTTGAGCATGGCGGGTGAGCCCGGCCGATGCACGGTCCGCACCGAGGAGGTGGCGTGCCAGGGCTCGCCGTGCTCGCCGAGGTCGTGCAGCGCCCCGCTGTCCAGCAACGCCGCGACCGCCGGCCGGTGCGTCAGCTGGCGCGCCTGCCAGGGGTGCACGGGCAGCGGCACGCAGCCGGCGGGCAGGCTCGGCAGCCCGTCCCCGGCGAGCCGGGTGGCCAGCGCCGTCGCGGGCACGATGTCGCCGCCCTCGCGCCAGGCGGAGTCCGCGGCCAGCACGGAGCGGTCGACAGCCATCCAGTGCAGCCGGAACGAGCCGCGCAGCTCGGGCGAGAAGCGCCGGGCGTCGAGGTCCACGAGGCCCTCCCGGCTCTTCGGCGTCGGATGCAGCGGGTGGCCGAACACCAGCGCCTGCTCGGCGTCGAGGAAGCGGTCGACGGCCGCAGGTGGGTCGGGCGCGGTGCGGCGGGCGGCCAGGAACACCGCGGCGCGGCGCACCGAGTCCGCGACCCGGCCCACCAGGTCGGCCGCCGGATCCGGTTCGGGTTCGTGGTCGGCCGTGGGGTCGGGATCCGGCACGAACTCGCCCAGGTGGGCGGCCTCCCTGGCCAGCAGCGCCGCCAGCGTGACGGCGTCCAGCGGGGCGGCGTCGGCCGGCGCGCCGGCCAGCGCCGGACCGCCGAACCGGTGCCAGCCGGTGGCGGACCAGTGCCGGACGGGGACCCGCAGCGCGGTGCCCGAGGCGGCGAGCGGAACGTAGAGCGCCGCGCCGTCGGGCGGGCCGAGGCTGGTCTCGCGCACCCAGCAGCGCAGCAGGCCCTCCACGGCCGCCGCGTCGGCCGCCCGGGCGGCGTCGGGGTGCTCCAGGGGGTCCCGCGGGTCGCCGGCCGCGCCGTCCGGCGCCGCCGGATCGGCGAGGGCCAGGCCGGACGGCGCGTCGGGACCGGCGTCGGCCTCCCGACGGGACTGCGGGGGGACGCCGGGTTCTCTGGTTCCGGTGATCCGGTGACGGTCGGGGTGGCGGGGTTGTGCGGTCATCCGTATGCGGCGCGCGGGCGTCCCGAGGCGCCGCCCGCGCGCCTCCCTCCTTCGTCGCCTGGTCCACGGTCATGGGGACACCAGTGGCGATCCCCCGTTCGGGTAACGACGGAACCCCCGAGTGATAACGGGTCTGTGGCAAGATCCCGCTCATCCCCGACCCCGGAACCGGGGACCCCGCTGCCGCCGTCCAGATGGTCAACGGCATAGTGGAGGGGCCTCGCCTGCGAGGAGGCGCATGTCGTGGACGCAGACGGCGTCCGACACCCCGCAGACAACAACATACGGTTCAAGACAGAACACCTAGGGGGAGTTCATCCATGTCATCGATACGCAGGCGACCGGGTCGCCGCCGTCTCGCCCTTGCGGTGACGGCGTTGGCAGCCTGTCTCACGCTCACCGCCACGGCATGCTCGGGCGAGGAGGGAGGCGGCGACGCCTCGTCGTCCGAGGACCCGGGCGCGACGGACGACAGCCTTCAGGACGCCATCGACAACCTGCCGTTCGACTTCGACGTCGACGCCTGGATGGACGGCGAGTGGCGCAACTGGGACCGTGACACCTGGCTGCGGGAGATCGGCGACTTCGTCAACCCGATCATCGATGGTCTGTGGGACCCGGACCGCATGGGCGACGCCGAGGATCCCGAACAGGAGATCGACGAGGACCAGATCGAGGAGGACCCGCAGGCTCCGGAGCACGACAACCCGGACGACGACCGGGGCATCACCGACCCCGAACCGTCCGTGGTGGACGCCGTCCAGGTGCCGGGTCCGCTGAGCGACGGCGACGCACCCATCGGCCGGGTCTTCTTCGACACCCCCGAGGGCTCGATGGTCTGCTCGGGCACGGTGATCGCCGACCCGAACGCGCCCGGCCAGTCGAACCTCGTGGCCACCGCCGGTCACTGCGTGCACGCGGGTGCCGAGGGCGGCTGGTACCGGAACATCAGCTTCGTGCCGTACTACAACAACAACGCCCTGAGCACCGACGAGTTGTACAGCGCGGGCCTGGAGGAGGCCGCCCCGTACGGCGTCTGGTGGGCCGACTACGTGTCGACCACGCAGTACTGGGTGGACAGCGGCTCCGACATGGGCGGCGCGGGGGCGCACGGCGACTTCGCGGTCCTCTCCGTGACGCCTGAGGAGGGCGGCGGCCAGTCCCTGGAGGAGACGGTCGGCGGCGCGGTGGACGTCAACTTCGACGCGCCCGCGGTCTCCGGCATCGGCGAGGTCAACCTGTACGGCTACCCGGCCGCCGCGCCGTACGACGGCGAGCAGGCGTACTCCTGCACCGGCACCCCGAGCCGGCTGTCCCTCGACGCCGCGATGCCGGTGATGTACTGGGCCGGCTGCTCGATGACCGGCGGTTCGTCCGGCGGCGGTTGGCTGCGCACCGGTGACGACGGCAGTCCCGAGCTGATCTCGGTCAACTCGATCGGCCCGCTGGAGTCCACCTGGCTCGCCGGGCCGCGCCTGGAGGACGAGGCGGAGGGCGTGCTCACCGAGGTCAGTACGAACGGCGGCTGACTCGACGCGCCCCCACACGGGAACACGCCGGAGGGCCCGGCATCCGCTCGGATGCCGGGCCCTCCGGCGTGTTCGGGACACTCGGCCCGTGGCTCGGCCGGCTGGCTCAGCCGCCCGCCACGGCCAGCGGCCCGCGCACCGTGTCGCCGCCGGGCACCGGCTCCGAGGGGTCGGTGCCGAGCCCGACGATGCGGTTCCCGGCGTCCACGTGCACCACGGCGGGGCGCAGGGACCGCGCCTCGGCGTCGTCCACCTGCGCGTAGCTGATGAGTATCACCAGGTCGCCCGGGGTGATCAGATGCGCGGCGGCGCCGTTGATGCCGATCACGCCGGAGCCGCGCTCGCCCTCGATGACGTACGTCTCCAGGCGGTGGCCGTTGGTGATGTCCACGATGTGCACCTGCTCGCCCGGCAGCAGGTCGGCGGCCTCCATCAGCTCGGCGTCGACCGTCACCGAGCCGACGTAGTGCAGGTCCGCCTCGGTCACCGTGGCACGGTGGATCTTGGACTTGAACATGGTGCGCAACACGATGCGGCTCTCCCAGCGTGGCAGGGTCGCGCTCCCCGTCGCGGGGATGCGCGCCGTCGAATCCATGCTAGCCGGGCGTGGCCGGCGCCCGACGTGTGGTGGGTCACCCCGTGCCGGCCCGTCCCGAGTCCGGACAGGTCGAGCCCGGCGCGGGTGTCGACCCGCGCCGGGCTCGGGACGCTGCTCAGCTCAGGCTGGGCACGTACGGTGCCAGCGCCGCCGCCAGTTCCTCGTGCACCCGGGCCTTGAGCAGGGTGCCCTCGCCCGTGTGTTCCTCGGAGAGCACCTCGCCCTCCGCGTGCGTGCGGGCGACCAGGCCGCCCTCGGCGTAGGGCACCAGCGCCTCCAGCTCGATGCCGGGGCGGGGCAGCTCCGTGTCGATCCACTGCAGCAGCTCGTCGATGCCCTGCCCGGTGCGGGCCGACACGGCGATGGCACGGCTTTCGGCACGCAGCAGCCGCTGGAGCGTGAGCTCGTCCGCGGCGTCCGCCTTGTTGACCACCACGATCTCCGGGATCTCCCGAGCGCCGACGTCACGGAGCACCTCGCGCACCGCGGCCAGCTGTTCCTCGGGCACCGGGTGCGAGCCGTCCACCACGTGCAGGATCAGGTCGGCCTCGCCGACCTCCTCCATGGTGGAGCGGAACGCCTCGACCAGGTCGTGCGGCAGATGCCGGACGAAGCCCACGGTGTCGGCCAGGGTGAACGCCCGGCCGCTCGGCGTCTCGGACCGGCGGACCGTCGGGTCGAGGGTGGCGAACAGCGCGTTCTCCACCAGCACGCCCGCGCCGGTGAGCCGGTTGAGCAGCGAGGACTTGCCCGCGTTGGTGTATCCCGCGATGGCGACCGAGGGCACGCGGTTGCGCTGGCGCTCCTGGCGCTTCACCTCGCGCCCGGTGCGCATGGCCGCGATCTCCCGGCGCATCTTGGCCATCTTCTCGCGGATCCGCCGCCGGTCGGTCTCGATCTTGGTCTCACCGGGGCCGCGGGTGGCCATCCCGCCGCCGCCACCGCTGGAACCCCCACCGCCCATCTGCCGGGACAGCGACTGACCCCAGCCGCGCAGCCGCGGCAGCATGTACTGCATCTGAGCCAGCGACACCTGGGCCTTGCCCTCACGGGACTTGGCGTGCTGCGCGAAGATGTCGAGGATCAGGGCGGTGCGGTCCACCACCTTGACCTTGACGACGTCCTCCAGGTGGATCAGCTGCCCCGGGGTGAGCTCGCCGTCGCACACCACCGTGTCCGCGCCGGTCTCCAGCACCAGGTCGCGCAGCTCCTTCGCCTTGCCCGAGCCGATGTACGTGGCGGCGTCCGGCTTGTCGCGGCGCTGGATCACGCCGTCGAGCACCAGGGCGCCGGCGGTCTCGGCGAGGGCGGCCAGCTCCGCGAGGGAGTTCTCCGCGTCGCTCGCGGTGCCCGACGTCCAGACGCCGACCAGCACCACGCGCTCCAGGCGCAGCTGCCGGTACTCGACCTCGCTGACATCGGCCAACTCGGTGGAGAGGCCCACGACCCGCCGGAGCGCGGCGCGCTCCTCGCGGTCGAACTGCTCGCCGTCCAGGCTCTCCGTGTCGTCCCAGGCCACGTCCTCATCCATCAGGGCGTCGGCCCGGCGGCTCGCGGCGGGGCTCTGGGGGTCCTGAGGAAGAGAGGAGAAGGTCAATGCGATCCTTAGGGTCGGGAAACATGTCGAAATCGAGGGGAATCGGACCGAAGCCCGATGCGTCCGTCACGTGGACAACGCCGGGACGTCCCCTGACATTCCCGTCGCGGCGCACGAACCATGGTGGCACGAGGGCCGGGGCCCGTCACCCTGATTTGCGCCCGGTCACCCCGTGGCCGTCATCCCGCGGCCGTCACCCGGTGGCCGTCACCCGGTGGCCCGGGACGCCCGGGAGACGTCGTAGACGCCGGGCACCCGCCGCATCGCCCTGATCAGCCGGGGCAGCCCCGAGGCATCGGGCAGTCGCAGCGTGTAGGTGTGCCGGACCCGCTGCTGGCGCGGCGGCGTGACCTCGGCCTGCAGCACGGCGGCGCCGTGGGTGGCCAGCGCCTCGGTGAGGTCGGCCAGCAGATGCGGTCGGCCCAGCGCCTCCGCGCGCAGCGTGACCCGGCAGCCGATGGAGGCGGACCGCCAGCTCACCGGCAGCGGATGCCGGCCGGCGGACACCATCCGGACCGCGGCCGGGCAGCTCTCGCGATGGACGGTGACGGCCCCGCCGTGCACGGCGAAGCCACGGATGGGGTCGGGCGGCACGGGCGTACAACAGCCGGCCAGCCGCACCCGGGCGTCGGGCGCGCCGGCGACCACCGCGGCCGGCTCCGTCCGGCGCGGCGCCTCCGGCTCCGCGCCGGCGTCGGGCACCGGGACCGTCCCCGCGGCACCCGCCGGGGTGGGGCGCCACCCGGCCTGCTCGCCGTCCGCCGGCGCCTGCGGGCGGCCCGCCAACCAGTGGCGGATCGGGATCTGCGCGGCCGGGGTGGCGGCGTACTCGAGCCACTCGGGCGACGGCCCGGAGGCGCCGTCGGGGGCGAGCAGCAGCCGCAGCGTGTCACCGTCCCGCAGCACGGTGCGCAGCGTGGCCAGCCGCCCGTTGACCCGGGCGCCGATGCAGTCGTGCGCGGCCTGGCCGTGCCGCGCGTAGGCCGCGTCGACACAGGTGGCGCCGGCCGGCAGGTGCAGCGGACCCTCGTCCGCGTCCTCGGCGAAGACGGTGATCTCCCGGTCCCTGGCGAGCTCGTCGCGCAGCGCGGTCCAGAAGGTGTCGGGGTCGGTGGCCTGTCGCTGCCACTCCAGCAGCCGGGACAGCCAGCCGGGGCGGGTGGGATCGGCCCGCTCCCCGTCCTCGGCCGCGACGTCCGCGGGATCGGAGGGATCCGCCTCGCCACCGCGGTGCGGGTCGCCCAGCGCGACCACGCCGGCCTCGGCGACCCGGTGCATGCGGTACGTGCGGACCAGCACCTCGGCGACGTCTCCCCGGTGCGCGGAGAACGCGGTGTGCAGGGACTGGTAGAGGTTGAACTTGGGGGCCGCGATGAAATCCTTGAACTCCGCGACCACCGGCGTGAAGCAGGTGTGCAGCTCGCCGAGCACCGCGTAGCAGTCGGCGTTCTCGGCGACGAGGATGAGCAACCGGCCGTAGTCGCAGGGGCCGAGCTCGCCGCGTTTCACCCGGGTGCGGTGCACCGAGAGCACATGCCGCGGGCGCACCAGCACCTCGGCGGCGATCCCGGCCTCACGGAGCACGCCGCGCACCGACTTCGCGACGTCGGCCAGCGGATCGTCGTCCCGCTCCCGGTGCGCCCGGAGCAACTCCTCGGCGCGGGCGTGCTCCTCGGGGTGGAGGACGGCGAAGACCAGGTCCTCCAGCTCGGTCTTGACGGCCTGAACCCCGAGCCGCTCGGCCAGCGGGATGAGCACGTCCCGGGTGACCCGGGCGATCCTGGCCTGCTTCTCGGGCCGCATCACGCCGAGGGTGCGCATGTTGTGCAGCCGGTCGGCGAGCTTGATGGACATCACCCGGACGTCGCTGCCGGTGGCGACCAGCATCTTGCGGAAGGTCTCGGGCTCGGCCGCGGCGCCGTAGTCCACCTTCTCCAGCTTGGTGACGCCGTCGACCAGGTGGCACACCTCGTCGCCGAAGTCGGCGCGCACCTGATCCAGCGTCACGTCCGTGTCCTCGACGGTGTCGTGCAACAGGGAGGCCGTCAACGTGGTCGTCTCGGCGCCGAGTTCGGCGAGGATCAGGGTGACGGCGAGCGGATGGGTGATGTAGGGCTCGCCGCTCTTGCGGGTCTGACCGCGGTGGGCCGACTCGGCGAGCAGGTAGGCGCGGCGCAGGGTGTCGAGGTCGGCGCCGGGGTGATGCCGACGGTGCGCCTGGGCGACGTGCTCGATGGCGTCCGGCATCCGGTCGCGGGTGGCGGTGCCGGCGCGGAAGAACGCGGCCCGGCCGAGCCGGCGAAGGAGCACCACGTCCCGCCGGGAGGCGCGTCGCCGGTGGTCGCTGTCGCTCGGTGTGGTCGCCTCTGTGCTCATGGGGTGGCACCTCCGCGGTCCGGTCGACCGGACCGCGGCCGATCCCCGTGATCCCCGTGATCGCGATGTGTCCTCGCAGCGGCGCCGGTGCTTGATGTTACCGAGCCGAACACGTGGTACGGCCCCACAGTCGCCCGTCTCGTGGTGGATCACCCATCCGAGTGACTTATGTCGGACGAAAGCTGGCTGAAACAATGCGGGGCGGCCGATGTGACGCTCCGCCAGCTCACCGACCCGTCGAACGGCCGGCGATCCGGGTCATTCGGCGTCGAGCCACGCCGGGTCCACGGTGCCCTCGGCGACGATGACGGCTGGCCCGGAGAGCGTGACCGATCCGTCGGGGTCCTCGGTGACCCGCAGCCGGCCGCCCGGCACGTCCACGGTGAAGGCCGCGGGGCGGCCGTCGGCCGCCGGGTCCAGACCGTCGCGGCGGGCGGCCGCGACCGCGGCGGCGCAGGCGCCGGTGCCGCAGGAGCGGGTCTCGCCCGAACCGCGCTCGTGCACCCGCAGCGCCAGGTGCCCGGGACCGCGGTCCACCACGAACTCGACGTTGGTGCCACGCGGGAAGGACGCGGCCGGCGCGACCTCGGGCGGGTCCAGCAGTCGTCCGGCGTCGGCGAGGTCGGTCACGAAGGCCACGGCGTGCGGGTTCCCCATGTCGACGTGGCGGGCGGGCCAGCCGCGCTCCCCCACCCGGACGGTGACGCTCTCGCCCGGGCCGTCCGGCAGCCGGGCGGCGCCCATCGTCGCCGCGACGTCGCCGTGCTCGGCGTCGTCGATCCGCACCCGGCGCACCCCGGCGCGGGTGGCGACCGCCAGCTCACCCGGCTTGGCGAGCCCGGCGCGCAGCAGATAGCGGGCGAAGACGCGCACGCCGTTCCCACACATCTCGGCGAGCCCGCCGTCCGCGTTGCGGTAGTCCATGAACCACTCGGCCTCGCCCGCCAGCGCCCTGGCGTCGGGGTCGGCGGCCGAGCGCACGACGCGCAGCACGCCGTCCCCGCCGATGCCGGCGCGGCGGTCGCAGAGCCGGGTCACGGTGGCGGCGGACAGCGTCAGCCGTCCGTCCGGATCGGGAAGGATCACGAAGTCGTTCTCCGTGCCGTGTCCCTTCAGGAACGGCATCGGTCGGCGCGCGGTGCTCACCCGTCCGATCGTAGTCGCCGCGACCGACAGCGCGCGCCGGCCGGGGTCGCCGGCCGAACGGTCAGCGCAGCTCGGCCACGCGCCACACCGCGAGGGTGGCGAGGAGCCCGACACCCAGCCCGTACAGCACCAGCAGCCGCCAGTCGGGGCGGCGGCCCGAACCGCGCGGGGGCAGTCCCGGCCAGGTGTATCCGACCCGGCGGGCGGCCATCATGCCCCAGCCGGCCGCGCTGCAGCCGATGAGCAGGCCGAGCATGGCCACCACCGCGCCGCCGGCCTGGTCGAAGGCGAACGCGAGGGGGAAGGCGAACATCAGCGAGCCCATCAGGCTCAGCAGGGCGATCGGGGCCAGCTGGGTCAGCCGCAGCCGGCGGGAGGGCCGCAGCTCGGCGTACGACTCGGCGGCCTCGGAGGCGACGCTCGGGTCCTCCTCGTACTCCTCGTCGGACTCGTCGGCCAGACGCCCGGCACGGTGGTCGGCCGTGACCGCGTCCGCGTCCAGGCGGCTTCCGGGGATGCCCCCGTCGCTCTCACGAGGGCCGGCTTCCATCGCCACGCGCCCTCCCAACTCAACGGCCTACGACTGGAGCATTGGTCGATGATGGCACGCTCCGCACCCGCTCCCGCCCGCTTGGAGCGTCCCGATGCCATGACGTGATCAGGCTGTGACCGTCCGTTCGACGAGCTCCCAGGCGCGCTTCTCCGGCCCGCCGTCGGCCAGCCGTCCGGTGCCGAGCCAGTGGACCCGCCGGTCGCGGCGGAACCAGGACTCCTGGCGGCGCGCGAAGCGTCGGGTGGCGCGCACGGTCTCGTCGCGCGCCTCCGCCATCGAGCATTCGCCGGCCATCGCCGCCAGCAGCTGCTGGTAGCCCAGGGCCCGCGAGGCGGTGCGCCCCTCCCGCAGCCCGACCCGCTCCAGCGCGCGCACCTCGTCGGGCAGCCCGGCCTGCCACATGCGGTCCACCCGCTCGGCGATCCGCTCGTCCAGCTCGACGCGGTCCACGGCGAGGCCGAGCTGCAGGGTGGGGTACACGGCACGCTCCGCCGCGCCCTCCGGCAGCCGGGCGGTGAACGGCCGGCCGGTCAGCTCGATCACCTCCAGGGCACGCACGATCCGGCGACCGTTGCTCGGCAGGATGTCCCGGCCCGCGGCCGGGTCGGCGGCGGCCAGCCGCGCGTGCAGCGCCCCGCTGCCCTGCCGCTCCAGCTCGGCCTCGAGCCGGGCGCGGATCTCCGGATCGGTGCCCGGAAAGTCCAGGGCGTCGATGGCGCCGCGCACGTACAGCCCCGACCCGCCGACCAGCACCGGGACCCGGCCGGCGGCGAGCAGCCGGTCGATCCGCTCCCTGGCCAGCCGCTGGTACTCGGCGACGCTGGCGGTCTCCGTGACGTCCCAGACGTCGAGCAGATGGTGCGGCACACCGCGCCGCTCCGCCGGTGTGAGCTTGGCGGTGCCGATGTCCATGCCCCGATACAGCTGCATCGAGTCGGCGTTGACCACCTCGCCACCGAGCCGCTCGGCGAGGGCGACGCCGAGGTCGGACTTCCCCGCGGCGGTGGGTCCGACCACGGCGACGAGCTGGGGTGTGGGGGCAGGGCTGGTCACCCCGGCAGTCTCCCAGACGGCAGGGGCGCGGGCGGGCGCCGCGGGTACGGCCCCGAACGAGCGACGTGACGCCCCGGCGCGCGGGTCGTTTGCCGTTCGCGGGAATCCGGCGCCGGTTCCCGCGAACGAGCACGCGAACGAGCAGGGTCGAGCAGGATCAGGAGAGACGCATGGGAATGTTTGGCTGGTTCCGTCGGGAGAGGCCGGGCGGGACACCGTCGTCGGAAGCGCCGACCGAGGCCGGGACGGCGACCGCGACCGAGGCGGGCGCGGTGTCCACGGAGGTCGAGATCAGGTCCGAGACCGGGACCGGGACCGAGGTCGAGGCGGAAGCCGAGATCAGGGCCGAGACCGGAGCCGAGACGGAGGCCGAGGCCGAGGCGGTGGCCATTCCGAAGCAGACCGCCGCCGCGGAGGCGGTCGACAGCGAGGCGGGCGAGGGCGCCCACCCGTAGCCCGGGAGGCGCGCCGGTCGGAACGGGCGCTCAGGACCGGATCTGGGCCCGTTCGGGACCATCAGGACCAGGAGGCCACGAAGTAGCCCACGCCGTAGGGAGCCTCGTGGTACAGCAGCCGCCCGCCGAGGCCGGCGTCCTCCCCCGCGCCGCCGAGCACCTGCCAGCTGGACCGGCCGGCCGCCATCAGCTCCTCGGCCAGTGTCGCGTCGAGGCCGGCCAGGGCCTCGGTGTCCGCGTCGCCCAGCGCCCGCGCGGCGGCGTCGTCGAACGCAGCGGCCCGTTCGTCGAACGCGCCGGGGGCGCGGGCCGAACGGCACGCGCTGCCGTCGCCCATCACGAGCAGCGCGAGGCGCCCCTCGCCGGCCGCGAGCTCCCGTCCGGCCGCGGCGCAGCGCGCCGGTTCCAGCGGCTCCCCGACGCCCAGCGCCTCGACGGGCGCGGCGGCCCAGCCGCCGCGCGTCAGCAACCAGGCCGCGACGGCCAGGGAGGGCGGCAGCGTCCGCCCGGTCGGCTCGGCTCGGCCGAGAGTCACCTCGAGGTCCACCCCGAAGCCGCGGAACGAGCCGCGCGCGCCGGCGGCGAACGGTCCGCGCCCCGGCCCGTCCGCGGGGCCCACGACGACCAGCCGGTCGGGCCGGGCGGCGGCCAGCACGCCGAGCGCGTCGGCGCACGCCGCCCGCGCGCCGTCCAACTCATCAGCGGCGCCCGCGGCCAGCTCGGGCACGAGCAGCGGCGGGCAGGGGCAGACGGCGGCGGCGACCAGCATGGCGGCACTCTACGTCACGCGCCGTGGTCAGATCGGCCCCGTGTCGGACACCAGCTCCATCAGCCGGAACCGGCATGGGAAGTCCGACATGCTGGTGCCGGTGTTGATGACGAGGAAGCCGTCACCGTCCCGATATATCCGCCGCCGCTGCACGTACTTCGGATGGCGTGGCGAGAACCCCTGCACGTGGTGCCAGAGCAGTTGGAGCGCCTCCTCGCGAGAGCCGTCCGTCTCCACGATCACCTCGGCGTCCCACCGCATGTTCTGACCAACGCCGATGCTCTGCTCAACCACCAGGGCCCAACGATTCATAGCTCCTCCAGCATTCGACGACGCGATCCCGTCGGTGGCTGGGACGCCCAGCCCTCAGCAGACGTTGCAGCCGCCCGCCGGCTCGGGCGCGGGGGCCGGGACACCGATCGTCGGGAGGCCGAGCATCACGCCGCGCGCGGGCTCCTCCGGCGCGGCGTTGCGCCGCTCCCACGCGTCGCCGGCCCGGGTGGGGCGGACGGCGTGGACCGGGCCCTCGGCGAGCAGGTGGTGCGGGGCGGCGTAGGTGATCTCGACGGTGGCCACGTCGCCGGGCCGGATCGGCCGCTCGGGCCGGGTGAAGTGGACCAGGCGGTTGTCCGGGGCCCGGCCCGACAGGCGCCGGGTGGTGTCGTCCTTGCGGCCCTCGCCCTCCGCGACCAGCACCTCGACGGTGCGGCCGAGCTGCCGCCGGTTCTCCGCCCAGGAGATCTCCTCCTGCAGGGCGACGAGCCGCTCGTACCGCGCCTGGACCGTCTCCTTGGACACCTGGTCCGGCATCTCGGCCGCCGGGGTGCCCGGCCGCTTGGAGTACTGGAAGGTGAAGGCCTGGGCGAACCGGGCCTCCCGCACCACGTGCAGCGTCTCCTCGAAGTCCGCCTCGGTCTCACCGGGGAAGCCGACGATGATGTCGGTGGTGATCGCGGCGTCGGGAATGGCGGCGCGCACCTTCTCGATGATGCCGAGGTACCGCTCCTGGCGGTAGGAGCGGCGCATGGCCCGGAGCACCCGCGAGGAGCCGGACTGCAGCGGCATGTGCAGCTGCGGCATGACGTTCGGCGTCTCGGCCATCGCCTCGATGACGTCGTCCGTGAAGTCCCTGGGGTGGGGTGAGGTGAAGCGGACCCGCTCCAGGCCGTCGATCCGGCCGCAGGCGCGGAGCAGCTTCGAGAACGCCTGGCGGTCGCCGATGTCGGAACCGTACGCGTTGACGTTCTGCCCGAGCAGCGTGACCTCGGTGACGCCCTCGGCGACCAGCGCCTCCACCTCGGCGAGGATGTCTCCCGGCCGGCGGTCCTTCTCCCGGCCGCGCAGCGCGGGCACGATGCAGAAGGTGCAGGTGTTGTTGCAGCCGACGGAGATCGCGACCCAGGCGGCGTAGGCGCTCTCCCGGCGGGTCGGCAGCGTGGAGGGGAACGCCTCCAGCGACTCGGCGATCTCCACCTGGGCCTCGCGCTGGATCCGGGCCCGCTCGAGCAGCACCGGCAGTCGGCCCACGTTGTGCGTGCCGAAGACGACGTCGACCCAGGGCGCCCGGCGGACGATCGCGTCGCGGTCCTTCTGCGCCAGGCAGCCGCCGACGGCGATCTGCATCCCGGGGTGCGCGGCCTTGCGGGGCGCCAGCTGGCCGAGGTTTCCGTAGAGCCGGTTGTCGGCGTTCTCCCGGACCGCGCAGGTGTTGAAGACGACGACGTCGGCCTCGCCGGCGTCCGCCTCGGCCCTGACGTATCCGGCTTTCTCCAGCAACCCGGCCATGCGCTCGGAGTCGTGGACGTTCATCTGGCAGCCAAACGTCCTGACCTGGTAGGTGCGCGCGGCTTCCGGCATGCGAGGGCTCGATCCGTGTCGATCGGGATTCGGGTAACTGGCCGCGCGAGCGGCACGGCCGGTCGTCCAGTCTACGTGGCCACGCGGTCGCCCGCCGGCGACGGGGGTTGCCGTCGGACGGTCCGAGCGCGGAGGATCGCGGACATGGTCTCCGTGCTGTCGCGCCGCCCGCCGCTCGCCGTGTGGCTGGGGCTCGCCCTGGTGCTGGTGCTGCTGTGCGCCTGGTTGTGGCGACCGGCGTTCGGCGAGGGCCGGCGGCTGACCGAGTCGCTCACCATCAGCACCGGCGTGCCCAGCGGTGTCTACGCCAGGTACGGGGAGCTGCTGCGGGCGGAGCTGGCGGGGGACGCGCCCGGCCTCGACGTGACGCTGGAGTCCAGCCAGGGGTCGGTGGAGAACATCGACCGGCTGGTGTCCGGCGCGGCCGACTTCGCCATCGCCACCGCCGACTCGCTCGCCCACTACCAGCAGGACGGCGGCGAGGACGCCGACCGACTGCGCGCCTGCGCTCGGCTCTACGACGACTACATGCAGCTCGTGGTCCGCGAGGACTCACCGGTGCGCAGCGCCGCCGACCTGGCGGGCCTGCGGGTCGGGGTCGGCGAGGACCGGTCGGGTGTGCAGCTGGTGACCAGGGAGCTGCTGGCCGCCGCCGGGCTGGACATGGCGGAGGACGTGGTGGCCGTCGAGAAGGGCATCGACGCGATGCCGCGGATGCTGGAGGCCGGCCGCCTCGACGCGTTCTTCTGGTCCGGCGGCCTGCCCACCGCGGCGGTGCAGAGCCTGGCGGACCTCATGGACGTCCGGCTGGTGCCGCTGGGCGACCTGCTGCCGGAGCTGCGGAAGCGCGGCGACTACACGGAGTACTACCGGGCCGCCGTGATCTCCCCCGACGCGTACCCGGACCTGGTCGGCGGCGAGCCGATCCGCACCGTTGCGGTGGCGAACCTGCTGGTGACCACGGACCGGGTCGACGCGGCGGTGGCCGAGCAGATCACCCGTTCGGTGATCAACGGACGAGACCGCATCGGGCGGGAGGTGCACGCGGCGCAACGCGTCGACCTGCGCACCGCGATCTACACCCAGCCGCTGGAGCTGCATCCGGGCGCCGTCAGCTACTACCGCTCGGTCAAGTCCTGACCCCGCGTCTCAGGAGGGCGGGTGGTCGGCCGGCTCCTCGCGGGGCAGCGTGACCGTCACCAGCAGGCCCCGTGGCGTGTTGTGGGTGTAGGCGACGCGGGCGCCGCCGGCCGCCAGCAGGGCGCCGACGATGGACAGGCCGAGCCCGGATCCCGAGACGTTCTGGTGCCGGCCGCTGCGCCAGAACCGGTCGCCGAGGCGCGCCAACTCCTCGTCGTCCAGTCCTGGCCCGTCGTCGGCGGTCTCCACGGTGACCACGTCGCCGCGGGGCGTCACGGTGACGCTGACCTCCCCGCCGACCGGCGTGAACTTCACCGCGTTGTCGATGACCGCGTCCAGCGCGCCGGCCAGGCCCACCGGGTCGGCCCAGCCGGTCACGGCGGCGGAGCCGGCCTGCCGCAGCCGCACGCCGCGCTGGTCGGCGACCGGACGCCAGGCGGCGACCCGCTCCGCGACAAGCGCGGCGACGTCGGTGATCCGGAGACTGGCCCGGCTGTGCTCGGCCAGCGCCAGGTCGAGCAGATCGTCCAGCATCCGGGCCAGCCGCTTGCCCTCGCCCCGCACGGACGCGAACTCCGCGTTCCCCTCCGGCAGTTCCAGGCCGAGCAGGTCGATGCGCAGCAGCAGCGCGGAAAGCGGGTTGCGCAGCTGGTGTGAGGCGTCGGCGACGAACGAGCGCTGCCGTTCCAGCAGCGCCTCGACGTGGTCGGCCATCTCGTTGAACGATGCGGCCAGCCGGCGCAGCTCGGGCGGCCCGCCGGCCGGCGCGACCCGGGCGGTCAGCCGGCCCGTCGCGATCTCGTGGGTGGCCTTGTCCAGCACCCGCACCGGACGCAGCACCCAGCCGGTGAGCCGGAACGCGGCGAAGACCGCGATCAGCATGGCGGCCGCCTCGCCGGCGGCGATGGGCAGCCAGCCGCTGAGGATGCGGGACCGCAGCGGTCCGGTGGGCGAGTCGAGCACCACCACGGCGATCACGTCGCCGTCCCTGATCACCGGGGACGCCACCAGCAGCCGGGCGTCCGTCTCCCAGGGCCAGACCTGCGCCGGCTGGTGGCTGCGGCGACCGGCGAGCGCCTCGGCGAACTCGCCGCCCAGCACGCCGCCGGGCACCTCCCAGCCCGCGGGGGCGGCGGCCAGCGGCTCCCCGTCGCGGTGGAAGACGCCGGCGCTGATGCCGTACACCTCGTGGTACCGGTCCAGCTCCTGGCGCAGGATGTCCAGCGGGTCGCCGGTGGCCCCGAAGTCGCGGCCGTGGCCGGCGTCCACCGCGTACTGCGCCAGGGAGGCGAAGCGCGCCGTGTCGTCGATCCGGTCGACCACCACACGCTCCTGCTCCGAGCCGGCCTGGCTGACGGCCAGCGGCACGCCGAGCGCCAGCAGCACGCCGGCCAGCAGGACGATCAGCAGCGGGAGGAGACGGGAGCGCACGGGGTGGCGGGGTCGGTGCGATCAGGCGGCCGGCAGCGCCAGCCGGTAGCCGACGCCACGGACGGTCTCGACGAGTTCGGGGCGGCGGAGCTTGGCCCGCAGCGAGGCGACGTGCACCTCCAGGGTGCGTCCGGTGCCCTCCCAGTTGGTCTGCCAGACGTCGCTGATGATCTGCTCGCGGCGGAACACCACGCCGGGGCGCTGGCCGAGCAGCGCGAGCAGGTCGAACTCCTTGCGGGTCAGCGACACCTGCTGGCCGTCCACCGACACCCGCCGGGTGGAGAGCTCGACGGTGACCGGGCCGAGCGCCAGCACCCGGTCGGGCACGGCGCCGCCGGCGGGCGGGGCGTCGGCCTCGGCGGGAACGGTGCGGCGGCTCACCGCGTGGATGCGGGCCAGCAACTCTCCGGTGTCGTACGGCTTCACCACGTAGTCGTCGGCGCCGAGGTTCAGGCCGTGGATGCGGGAGCGCACGTCGGCGCGGGCGGTCACCATGATCACCGGCACCGAGCTGGCGCGGCGGATCCGGCCGCAGACCTCGAAGCCGTCCACGTCGGGCAGCCCGAGGTCGAGCAGGACCACCTCGAAGGAACGCTCGCGCAGCAGGCCGAGCGCCTCCTCACCGCCGCTGGCGTGCACCACCTCGAAGCCGTGCCTGCCGAGCACGGCCACCAGCGCGGCGGCGACGTGCTCGTCATCCTCGACCAGCAGCAGTCTCATTCCGTCCTTCCTTCCGTCCTCACCGTGCATCCATTCCGAAGCGGGCGCCCACGTCAAGTGTCTCCGGCCGAGCCGGACGCTTCCGTTATCCAACACTGACGCCCGGTAATGGCCGATGACAGAACGCATCAGCACTCGATCAGATCGTTATGCTCAATTTCCCCTCAGATCTGCTGACGAGGTATCCCGCCGTGGTTAGGGTCCCTGCAACCGACGAGGATGGAGCGATCCGACGATGAGCGACGTACCGCTGACCAAGGACCCGGAGGACGCCGCGCCTCTGGCGGAGGACCTCGTCGTCCTGGACAGCGTGAACAAGCACTTCGGTGCGCTCCACGTGCTTCAGGACATCAATCTCACGATCAAGCGCGGCGAGGTCGTCGTCGTGATCGGCCCGTCCGGCTCAGGCAAGTCCACACTGTGCCGCACGATCAACCGCCTGGAGACCATCGACTCGGGCGCCATCACCATCGACGACCAGCCGCTGCCCCAGGAGGGCAGGGAACTGGCCAGGCTCCGCGCCGACGTCGGCATGGTGTTCCAGTCCTTCAACCTCTTCGCCCACAAGACCGTGCTGCAGAACGTGACGCTCGGGCCGGTCAAGGTGCGGCGGCAGTCCAAGGCGGAGGTCGAGCGGAAGGCCCGCGAACTGCTCGACCGGGTGGGCGTCGGCAACCAGGCCGACAAGTACCCGGCGCAACTCTCGGGCGGCCAGCAGCAGCGGGTGGCGATCGCGCGCGCGCTGGCGATGCAGCCGAAGGTGATGCTCTTCGACGAGCCGACCTCGGCCCTGGACCCCGAGATGATCAACGAGGTGCTGGAGGTCATGCAGCAGTTGGCCAGGGAGGGGATGACCATGGTGGTCGTCACCCACGAGATGGGCTTCGCCCGATCCGCCGCCAACCGCGTGGTATTCATGGCCGACGGGCGGATCGTCGAGGAGGCGGAGCCCCACCAGTTCTTCGACAACCCGCGCAGCGACCGGGCGAAGGACTTCCTGTCGAAGATCCTGCACCACTGAGTTTCCGCACCGCCCCGGCGGCGTCCGACCCCCCGCAGATCCGAACCATCCTCGAACCCAAGGACACGAAAACCATGAGAATCCGCAAGGCAAGCGCGCTGGCCGCCGCCGTCCTCGCCCTCTCCCTGACCGCCACGGCCTGCGGTTCCGAGGACGGCGACGAGAACGGCGACGGCGGAAGCAGCGGTGACGGCGGGGGCGAATCCCTCAGCATCGGCATCAAGTACGACCAGCCTGGTCTCGGTCAGCAGACGCCGGACGGCGGCTACGAGGGGTTCGACGTCGACGTCGCCACCTACATCGCCAACGAACTGGGCGTGTCCGAGGACAACATCGAGTGGGTCGAGGCCCCGAGCCCGGACCGCGAGGCCATGCTCCAGCGCGGCGACGTGGACTTCATCGTGGCCAGCTACTCGATCAGCGACGAGCGCAAGCAGCAGGTCGACTTCGCCGGCCCGTACTTCCTCGCCCACCAGGACCTGCTGGTCCGGGCCGACGAGGGTGACATCACGGAGGAGGACGTCAACGACATGACGCTCTGCTCCGTCACTGGTTCGACCTCGGCGCAGAACGTCCAGGACAGCATCGCCCCGGACGCCAACCTGCAGAACTTCTCCACCTACTCCGAGTGCCTCCCGGCCCTGCAGAACGGCACGATCGACGCCCTCACCACGGACGACTCGATCCTCGCCGGCTACGCGGCCCAGGACCAGTACCAGGGTCAGTTCAAGCTGGCCGGGCTGAACCTGAGCGACGAGCACTACGGCGTCGGCGTGCCCAAGGGTGAGACCCAGCTCCGCGACGACATCAACGCGGCGCTGGAGAAGATGGTCAGCGACGGCTCCTGGGACACGGCCGTCGAGGAGAACTTCGGTCCGGCCAACTACGAGAACGAGCCGGCCCCGGAGATCACCGAGACGGACTGAGCGGACACACCGCACATCGGAGTGGCGCGCCCTTGGCCGGACCGC
>NZ_JBDPLU010000014.1:0-243167 GCF_039871525.1 Streptomyces sp. B6B3
CCCCCACGCCCACCCCCAGGAGCTGACCCACACGTGGCAGCAGCGACCCATCGACGCCTCAGCCGGCTCGACGCCGAACTGGTGCGCCGTGGCCTGGCCCGTTCCCGGGACCACGCCAGGAGCCTCATCGACGCGGGACGCGTCACCGTCGACGGCTCGACCGCCAGCAAGTCCGCCACCCAGGTCGGCACCGGCGCCGCCCTCGTGGTCAGGGCCGACGACACCGACCCCGAGTACGTCTCCCGCGGCGGCCACAAGCTGGCCGGCGCGCTGGCCGCGTTCACCCCGCGCGGACTGCGCGTCGCCGGGCGCCGCGCGCTGGACGCCGGCGCCTCCACCGGCGGCTTCACCGACGTGCTGCTGCGGGCCGGCGCGTCCGGAGTGGTCGCCGTCGACGTCGGCTACGGCCTGCTCGCCTGGTCGCTCAGGACCGACCCGCGGGTCACCGCCCTGGACCGCACCAACGTGCGCGGCCTGACGCTCGAGATGATCGGCGGCACGCCCGTCGAACTCGTCGTCGGCGACCTGTCGTTCATCCCGCTCGGCCTGGTGATGCCCGCCCTGTCGCGGTGCGCCGAGCCCGACGCCGACCTGGTGCTGATGGTCAAACCGCAGTTCGAGGTGGGCCGGGAGCGGCTGGGCAGCGGGGGAGTGGTGCGCAGCCCCGAACTGCGCGCCGAGGCGGTCACCCGGGTCGCCGAGCGGGCCGCCGAGCTCGGGCTCGGGACGCTCGGCGTCACCGCCAGCCCCCTGCCGGGACCGGCCGGCAACGTCGAGTACTTTCTCTGGTTGCGCGCCGGTGCGCCCCCGTTGGACCCGGCCGAGGTCGATCGCGCCGTTACGGAGGGGCCGCAGTGACCACCATCGCGACCAGCACCGAGAGCAGCGTCACGAACCACGCCCGCACCGTCTTCCTGCTCGCGCACACCGGCCGGCCGGCCGCCGTGCGCAGCGCCGAACTCGTCGTCCAGGGCCTGCTCGGGCACGGCATCGGGGTGCGGGTGCTCGCCGAGGAGGCGGCCGACCTGCCGCTGCCGGACCGGGTCGAGCGGGTCGAGAAGCCGGAGGTGGCGGATCTCCGAGCGGATCCCGCCGAGGCCAAACGGGGCGTGCTCGACGGATGCGAGCTGCTGATCGTGCTCGGCGGCGACGGCACGCTGCTGCGCGGCGCGGAGTTCGCCCGCGCCTCCGGCGTGCCGATGCTCGGCGTCAACCTCGGCCGCGTCGGCTTCCTCGCCGAGGCCGAACGGGAGGACCTCGACCAGGTGGTCAGCCGGGTGGTGGCCCGCGCCTACGAGGTCGAGGAGCGGATGACCCTCGACGTGCTGGTCCGCAGCAACGGCGACCGCGGACACGTGGCGCACCACGACTGGGCGTTGAACGAGGCCACGGTCGAGAAGGCCGCCAGGGAACGGATGCTCGAGGTGGTCACCGAGGTGGACGGCCGTCCCGTCTCCGCGTTCGGGTGCGACGGCGTCGTGTGCGCGACCCCGACCGGGTCCACCGCGTACGCCTTCTCCGCCGGTGGCCCGGTGGTCTGGCCCGAGGTGGAGGCCCTGCTGATGGTGCCGATCAGCGCCCACGCCCTGTTCGCCAAACCCCTGGTCACCGCGCCCGATTCGGTGCTCGCCGTGGAGGTCAGGCGGGAGACCGGGCACGGCGTGCTCTGGTGCGACGGCAGGCGCAGCACCGAACTCCCGCCCGGCGCGCGGATCGAGGTGCGGCGTGGCGCCGTGCCCGTCCGGCTGGCCCGGCTGCACCACGCGCCGTTCACCGACCGGCTGGTCGCGAAGTTCGCCCTGCCGGTCGCGGGCTGGCGCGGGGGACCGCACTGAACGGCCCGGTTCAGCCCTCGGGGATGGGGACCGACGTCGCGGTCCCGCCGCTTCACCTCGTATGGTCGTATCCGTGTTGGAGGAGATGCGGATCAGGGACCTGGGCGTGATCGACGACGCCGTCGTCGAGTTGTCCTCGGGCTTCACCGCGGTCACCGGCGAGACCGGCGCGGGCAAGACCATGGTCGTCACCAGCCTGGGCCTGCTGCTCGGGGGACGCGCCGACGCGGGCCTGGTGCGCGCCGGCGCGGCGGCCGCGGTCGTCGAGGGCCGGGTCAGCGTGGAACCGGGGGCGCCCGCCGCCCGCCGGGCCGAGGACGCCGGCGCCGAACTGGACGAGGGCGCGCTGCTGATCAGCCGCACCCTCTCCGCCGAGGGCCGATCCCGGGCCCACGTCGGCGGCCGTTCCGTGCCGGCCGGACTGCTGGCCGAGCTCGGCGAGGAACTCGTCGCGGTGCACGGCCAGACCGACCAGCAGGGCCTGCTGCGCCCGGCGCGGCAGCGGGAGGCCCTGGACCGGTACGCCGGCCGCGCCGTGACCGAGCCGCTCGCCGCGTACCAGGAGACCTACCGGCGGCTGCGCGCGGTCGCCGCGGAGCTGGCCGAGCTCACCACCCGGGCCAGGGAGCGTGCCCAAGAGGCCGATCTGCTGCGGTTCGGGCTGGAGGAGGTCGCCGCCGCCGAGCCGCGCCCCGGCGAGGACGTCGACCTGGCCGCAGAGGCCGAACGGCTCGGCCACGCCGAGGCGCTGGCCGCCGCCGCCGCGAGCGCCCACGGCGCGCTGGCCGGCGACCCGACCGACCCCGAGGGCGTCGACGCGGCGACGCTGACCGCCGGCGCGCACCGGGCGCTCGAGGCGGTGCGGGCGCACGACCCGGCGCTCGCCGGGCTGGCCGACCGGCTGGCCGAGGTGAACATCCTGCTCGCCGACGTGGCCGGCGAGCTCGCCGGATACGCGGACGGCCTGGACGCCGACCCGCTGCGGCTCGCCGCGGTCGAGGAGCGGCGCGCCGTGCTGGCCCACCTGATCCGCAAGTACGGGGAGCCGGCGTTCGGCGAGGCCGAGACCGCGGCGCGGGACGGCGGGGACGGCTGCGCCGCCGTGCTGGCCTGGGCGGAGCGGAGCGCGGCCCGGCTGACCGAGCTCGACGGCGACGACGACCGGATCGGCGAGCTGGCCGCCGAGCGGGACGTGCTGCGCGACCGGCTCGGGGCGCAGGCGCTGGCGCTCAGCGACGCCAGGGGCGCGGCCGCCAAGCGGTTCTCCGACGCCGTCACCGAGGAGCTGGCCCAACTGGCCATGCCACACGCCCGGATCCAGGTGGAGGTGCGACAGACCGAGCTGGCCGACGCCGCCGCCGACGAGGACGACGGCATCGACGTCGGCGGCCGCACCGTCTCCTACGGGCCGCACGGCGCCGACGAGATCGAGCTGCTGCTCGCCCCGCACCCCGGCGCGCCGCCGCGCCCGATCGCCAAGGGCGCCTCCGGCGGCGAGCTCTCCCGGGTGATGCTCGCGGTCGAGGTCGTCTTCGCCGGGTCCGCGCCGGTGCCCACGTACCTCTTCGACGAGGTCGACGCCGGGGTCGGCGGGAAGGCGGCCGTCGAGGTGGGCCGCCGGCTGGCGAAGCTCGCGGACTCGGCCCAGGTCGTCGTGGTCACCCACCTGCCGCAGGTCGCCGCGTTCGCCGACCGGCACCTGGTGGTGGAGAAGACCAGCGAGGGATCCGTCACCCGCAGCGGCGTGCGGTCCGTGCACGGCGAGGGCCGGGTGCGCGAGCTGTCCCGGATGCTCGCCGGCCAGGAGGACTCCCGGCTGGCCCGCGCCCACGCCGAGGAACTGCTGGCCACGGCCGCCCGACGGGGCCACGGCACGGAGGCCGAGGAGCGCCCCACCTAGGCCATGCGAGTGGCCGGCGCTACCGCGCGGCGTGGCCCTCCTGGCATGCTGGACGGCGCATTCCACTGCCAGCGAACCAGGAGTTGCCGTGAGCGACGCTCTCCGGACGGCGGTCGCGCCCGCCGGGCGGCGCGCCGGCGACCCCACCCCTCCCGGCCTCCCCGGCCGCTGGGGAGCGGCGCCGTGAGCGGCCATGCCGCCCCGGCGTCCGGACGAGCCCCGCTGCACGTCGTGCAGCTGCTGGGGCGCGGTGGCGCGGGCGCCGGCAGCCATGTCCGTTCGCTCTCCGCCGGCCTGGTGGCCCGCGGCCTGCGGGTGACGATCTGCGCCTCGCCGGCCGCCGAACGGCGCTGGGCGCTGTCCCGGGTGGGCGCGCGTTTCGTTCCGGTGTCCGGCTTCCCCCAGCCCGGCAGGCCGGGAGGCGTCCCCAGCGGCCCCGAGGCCGTGAGCGTGCTGCGCGCCGTCTGCTCCGACGCGGACCTGGTGCACGCGCACGGCAACCGGGCCGGACTGCTCGGCTCCCTGGCGCTGGGCCGTCGCCCCGTGCCGCTCGTCGTCACCTGGCACGCCGTGCCCCCGGTGACCCGGGGCGGCGCCGCCCTCGGCGTCGGCGGGATGCGCGCCGGGGTGCGGCGGCTGACCGAGTCCTGGGTGGCCCGCAGCGCCTCCGTGCTGCTCGCGGCCACGCCCGACCTGGTGACCCGCGCCCGGCGCCGCGGCGCCAGCGACGCCCGGCTGGCGCCGGTCGCGCTGCCGACGCAGCGCCGCCCGGACCCGCCGCCGCGGGAGGGGCAGGGCTACAAGCTGCGCGCCGAGATCGGCGCCCTCGACCGGCCGCTGCTGGTCACCTCCGTGCGGCTGGAGCGCGGCGCGGACGCGGACGCGCTGGAGATGCTGCTGACGGCCGCCCGCGGCTGGCGCGGGCTGGTGCCACAGCCGCTGCTGCTCATCGCCGGCGAGGGGCCGCAGCGGGCCGCCGTGCAGCGGCGGGTGGACCGGGAGGGCCTGCCGGTGCTGCTGCTCGGCCATCGCGACGAGGCCTTCCGGCAGCTCGCCGCGGCCGACCTGGTGGTGTTCGTGGTGCGCTGGGCCGCGCGGGCGCCGCTCGCGCTGGAGGCGCTGCGCCGCGGGATCCCGCTGGTGGCCACCGCCGTCGGCGGCGTGCCCGACCTGGTCGGCGACGCGGGCGTGCTGGTGCCGTTCGGCGACCCGGCGGTGCTCGGCAGGGCGGTCGCCGACCTGCTCGCCGACCCCGACCGCCGCGCCGCACTCGCCGACGCGGGCCGGCTCCGCGCCGGAAGCTGGCCCACGGAGGACACCACGGTCGCCCAGGTCCTCAGCGTCTACGACGAACTCGTCACCGCACCCTGACTGCCCGCCGCACCCCGCCTCGTGTGGCCGAGGGCCCCCGGCATGGTGCCGGGCCCCTGGGTCAGCGGCGGAGTGGTCCTGCGCCCCGGGGCCGCAGGATCGCCGCACCCACGCGGCAGCGGACGCCTCGCCGTGTCGGCGCCCAACCGGCGCCCAGTCAGGCTGCGGGGCGCTTACCCGGCCGGAGGCATCCTGGGCACCGAAGCCGGGGATCGCTCGGGCAGCCGCGTGGGTGATGGCCTGGTGCCCTGGGGTTCGTGGCACCCCGGGCCCTGCGGCCCGACGCCCAGCCGGCGCCCGCACGACGCCTCACGGCGTCGTGGTCCTGTGGCCGCGGGTGCTCAGCTGCGGGGCCGGTAGCTCGCCCGGGGGCGCGGGGCCGGGGGATCGCTGCCCCCGGCGTGGGTGCTGGCCCCGTGCCTGGGGTCCGTGGCTCCCCGGCCATGCCGTTTCGTTGCGCGGCGTCGTGGCCCTCTGGGGTCGTGGAACCCGCGGACCGTTGGGCGGATGGGCTGCCGGGTACCGAGTCCGGGCGAGCTCAGGGCTTGGGCCGCGGATCCTGCGGCCCGTGGGGCCCGGCGCGGCGCCCGGTACGAGACGATGCCGCACGGGACCGGTGGGCACCAGCCATCGCGAGGGCGTCCGGCAGCGCGCTCCGGCGGAGGCCCGGCCGGCCCGCGTCCGCGGGCCGGCCGTCGTACGGAAGCGCCCCGGCCGGTCCGTCTCTGCGGGCCGGCCGGGGCGCGTGTGCCGTCGGGGGTTCGGCGGCGTCAGCCGCCGTACGCGCCGGAGGCGGTGAGGCGGAGGGCCGTGTCGATCAGTGGCACGTGGCTGAACGCCTGCGGGAAGTTGCCCACCTGCCGCATCCGGCGCGGGTCCCACTCCTCCGCCAGCAGCCCGAGGTCGTTGCGCAGCGCCAGCAGCTTCTCGAACAGCTTGCGCGCCTCGTCGACCCTGCCGATCATCGCCAGGTCGTCGGCCAGCCAGAACGAACACGCCAGGAACGCGCCCTCGTCGCCCTCCAGGCCGTCCACGCCGGTGTGCTCGCCCGCCGTCGGGTAGCGGAGGATGAAGCCGTCCAGCGTGGACAGCTCCCGCTGAATCGCCTCGATCGTGCCTATCACCCGCTTGTCGTCCGGCGGCAGGAAGCCCATCTGCGGGATCAGCAGCAGCGAGGCGTCCAACTCCTTGGAGCCGAAGGACTGGGTGAACGTGTTGCGCTCCCGGTCGTAGCCGCGCTCGCACACCGTGCGGTGGATCTCGTCCCGCATCGCACGCCACCGCTCCAGCGGCCCGTCCACCTCGCCGGACTCGATGAGCTTCACCGTGCGGTCCACGGCCACCCAGGCCATCACCTTGGAGTGCACGAAGTGCCGCCGCGGCCCGCGCACCTCCCAGATGCCCTCGTCCGGCTCGAACCAGTGCTCCTCCAGGTAGCGGATCAGCTTGAGCTGGAGCAGGTTCGCGTGGTCGTTGCGGGCCAGGCCCGTCATGTGCGCCAGGTGCAGCGCCTCGGTCACCTCGCCGTAGACGTCCAGCTGGAGCTGGCCGGCCGCGCCGTTGCCGATCCGCACCGGCTGCGAGTTCTCGTAGCCGGGGAGCCAGCTCAGCTCCGCCTCGGCCAGCTCCCGCTCGCCCGCGATGCCGTACATGATCTGGAGGTTCTGCGGGTCGCCGGCCACCGCGCGCAGCAGCCACTCGCGCCAGGCCCGCGCCTCCTCGTGGTAGCCGGTGCGCAGCAACGAGGACAGGGTGATCGCCGCGTCCCGCAACCAGGTGAAGCGGTAGTCCCAGTTCCGGGAGCCACCGATCTCCTCGGGCAGCGAGGTGGTGGGGGCCGCGACGATGCCGCCGGTCGGCTCGTAGGTCAGCGCCTTCAGCGTGATCAGCGACCTGACCACGGCCTCCCGGTACGGGCCGTGGTACGTGCACTGGGCGACCCAGTCGCGCCAGAACTCCTCCGTCTCGGCCAGCGCCTCCTCGGGCCGCGGCACCGGCGGCGGCTGCTTGTGCGAGGGCTGCCAGCTGATCGCGAACGTCACCCGGTCCCCGGGGGCCACGGTGAAGTCGGAGTAGGTCGTCAGGTCCTTGCCGTACGTGTCCACGCCGGTGTCGAGCCACACCGAGTCGGGGCCGGCCACCGCCACGGTGCGGTCCTCGACCTTGTGCACCCACGGCACCACCCAGCCATAGGAGAAGCGCATCCGCAGCGCCGACCGCATCGGCACCCGGCCGCTGACACCCTCCACTATCCGGATCAGCTGCGGGGCGTCCCGGCCGCGCGGCGGCATGAAGTCCGTCACCCGGACCGTGCCGCGCGGGGTGTCCCACTCGGACTCCAGGATCAGCGAGTCCCCCTGGTACCGCCGCCGGCTCGCCGGCGGAGGCGGAACGTCCCTGCCGTGCGCGGGGCCGAGCCGCCAGAAACCGTGCTCCCCGGTGCCCAGCAGCGCGGCGAAAACGGCATGGGAGTCGAAGCGCGGTAGGCACATCCAGTCGGCCGAGCCGTCCCGGCCGATCAGTGCCGCCGTCTGCATGTCCCCGACGAGTGCGTAATCCTCGATGCGCCCGGCCACTTGCTACTCCAGTCGAACAGTAAGTCCGCCCCCGTGGGACGTGCGTTTTCGTCGCCCAATCGAGCGTCCGAGCAGGATACGCGCCCGGATGAGCATTTGTTTGTCAGTCGCGTGAGAACAGGGGGGCTCCCGTCGGACTATGTTGGATTTTGCCGCGGAAGGTCTGTTCTCTTACATCCTGGGTACTTCGCCGTAGGTGCCCCCGGCCCCCGTCCCCACTGATAGTCTGGTAGCCCGTGGAGCGGAGGGCAGAACCCCCGAACCGCAGCGATGGCACCCAGAACCCGCGGCGGGCTGAGCACCGTGGCGGCGGCCTTCGCGCATCCGACCTCGCGACCACGGGAGCGACTCTTGGCCATGCCGCCCAGTACCACGACGACCAAGCACATCTTCGTCACCGGCGGAGTCGCCTCCTCGCTCGGCAAGGGACTCTCCGCCTCCAGCCTAGGGGCACTGCTCAAGGCACGCGGCCTCCGCGTCACGATGCAGAAGCTCGACCCCTATCTCAACGTCGATCCCGGCACGATGAATCCCTTCCAGCACGGTGAGGTGTTCGTCACGAACGACGGCGCCGAGACCGATCTGGACATCGGGCACTACGAGCGCTTCCTGGACGTCGACCTCGACGGCAGCGCGAACGTCACCACCGGGCAGATCTACTCCACGGTCATCGCCAAGGAGCGGCGCGGCGAGTACCTGGGCGACACGGTCCAGGTCATCCCGCACATCACCAACGAGATCAAGCACCGCATCCGCCGGATGGCCTCCGACGACGTGGACGTGGTGATCACCGAGGTCGGCGGCACGGTCGGCGACATCGAGTCCCAGCCCTTCCTGGAGGCGGTGCGTCAGGTCAGGCACGAGGTCGGCCGGGACAACGTCTTCGTGGTGCACATCTCGCTGCTGCCCTACATCGGCCCCTCCGGGGAGCTGAAGACCAAGCCCACCCAGCACTCGGTCGCCGCCCTGCGGAACATCGGCATCCAGCCGGACGCCATAGTGCTGCGCGCCGACCGCGAGGTGCCGACCGCGATCAAGCGGAAGATCTCGCTGATGTGCGACGTCGAGGAGGCGGCGGTGGTGGCCGCCATCGACGCCAAGTCGATCTACGACATCCCCAAGGTGCTGCACGGCGAGGGCCTGGACGCGTACGTCGTGCGCCGGCTGGACCTGCCGTTCCGCGACGTGGACTGGGCGAGCTGGAACGACCTGCTGCGCCGGGTGCACCGTCCCGAGCACGAGGTCACCGTCGCGTTGGTCGGCAAGTACATCGACCTGCCGGACGCCTACCTCTCGGTGACCGAGGCGCTGCGCGCCGGCGGGTTCGCGAACAACGCCCGGGTCCGGATCAAGTGGGTGACCTCCGACGACTGCAAGGCGCCGGGCGGCGCCGCGCGGCAGCTGGCCGACTGCGACGCCGTCTGCATCCCCGGCGGCTTCGGCGAGCGCGGCGTGGAGGGCAAGATCGCCGCCATCACCTACGCCAGGGAGCAGGGCGTCCCGGTGCTGGGCCTCTGCCTGGGCCTGCAGTGCATCGTGATCGAGGCCGCCAGGAACCTGGCCGGCATCGACGCCGCCAACTCCACCGAGTTCGACCAGGGCACCGCGCATCCGGTGATCTCCACCATGGCCGAGCAGCTCAACATCGTCGCCGGCGACGGCGACATGGGCGGCACCATGCGCCTGGGCCTGTACCCGGCGAAGCTCGCCGAGGGCTCGATCGTCCGCGAGGTGTACGGCGGCGAGCCGTACGTGGAGGAGCGCCACCGCCACCGGTACGAGGTGAACAACTCCTACCGCGCCGAACTGGAGAAGAAGGCCGGCCTGCTGTTCAGCGGCACCTCGCCCGACAACAAGCTCGTCGAGTACGTGGAGTATCCGCGCGAGGTACATCCGTACCTGGTCGGCACCCAGGCGCACCCGGAGCTGCGGTCCCGGCCGACCCGGCCGCATCCGCTCTTCGCCGGCCTCGTCCGGGCCGCCATCGAGCGGATGGGCACCGGAAGCGCCCCGGCGGCCGGGCGGGCCCAGGCACACTAGCGGCATGACAGAAACGCCCACCCCGTCCGACTCGCCCGTCAGCTGGCCCGTCACCTCCTCCAGCACGCCCTTCACCGGAAACAAGACCAGCGTCCGGGTGGAGGAGGTGGAGATGCCGGACGGCGGCACCGCCCGCCGGGACTACCAGGTGCACCCCGGGTCCGTGGCGGTGCTCGCCCTCGACGAGCAGGACCGGGTGGTGGTCATCGAGCAGTACCGCCATCCGGTGCGGCACAAGCTGTGGGAGATCCCCGCCGGCCTGCTCGACGTGCCGGGGGAGAACCCGCTGCACGCCGCGCAGCGGGAGCTCTACGAGGAGGCCCACATCAAGGCAGAGGACTGGCGGGTCCTGGTCGACGTCTACACGACGCCGGGCGGCTGCGACGAGGCGGTCCGGGTGTTCCTCGCCCGGGAGCTCTCGGCGGCCGACCGGGAGCGTTACGAGCCTGAGGGCGAGGAGGCGGACATGCGGCTCGCCCGGGTGCCGGTGGCCGAGCTGGTGCGGGGCGTGCTCGCCGGCCGGCTGCACAACAACTGCCTGGTCGTCGGCGTGCTGGCGCTCCAGGCGGCGCGCGCCGGCGAGGGACTCTCGGCGCTCCGCCCGGCCGACGACCCCTGGCCGGCGCGACCCTTTCCCTCCTGATTCCGCCGCGCCTCCCTCCTGACGTGTCCTGACCGCTCCGGAGGGGGTCGGCTGGCATACGCTCCCAACCGTGAGCGACGACGCACACGCGGCTGCCGGGCCGCGTTCCGAGGGGGAGGACGAGGAAGCCGCTGGAGCGGTGCCCCCGGGGGCCGAGAACGCGTTTCTCGGCCGGCAGGAGGAGCTGGCCGCACTGCGCGCCGATCTGGCGCGCGCCAGCCTGGACACGCTGGCCGGGCGCTCGGTGCCGCGCGCCCGGGTGCTGCTGGTCGCCGGTCGCCCCGGCACCGGCCGCACCGCGCTCGCCGAGGAGTTCGCCCGGGAGTTGCTCGCCGCCGGCGAGCACCCGGACGGGCTGCTGCGCGCCCGACTCACCGATCCGGGCGGCGTACCGGTGTCCACCGAACGCACCGTCCGCGAGCTGCTGGCCGGGCTCGGCGACGTCGCGCCCGCGGGCGCGACGGACGAGGAGCTCACCGCCGCGCTGCGGGAGGCGCTCGACGGGCGCCGCGCCGTGCTGCTGCTCGACGACGTCGGCTCCGCCGAGCAGCTGGACGAGCTGATCCCGGACACCAGGGGCTGCACCGTGGTCGCGGTGGCCCGCGGCCCGCTCACCGGAGTGCCCGATGTCCGACCCTGCGCCCTGGGCGGGCTGCGGACCCCCGCCGCGCTGCGGCTGCTGACCCGGGGCGCGGGCGACGTGCGGGTCACCGTGGACCCGACGGCCGCGCTGCGGCTGGCCGAGGAGTGCGGGCAGCTGCCCGCCGCGCTGGTGCTGGCCGCCGGCTGGCTGGCCGCCCACCCCGACGCGGCCGTGGTGGACGCCGTGCGCCGCATCCGGGAGCCGGTGGACGACGCGGAGCTGGGCCTCCCGGAGTCGCCCGCCCTCCCGACCGGTCCGAGTCCGACCGGTCCGAGTCCGACCGATCCGCGCCCGGCCGACCCCGACGGCCTCGTCGACCCCGACGACCTCGACGACCCGGAGTCGGCGGATCCCGAGGGACGCGACGACCACGAGGACCACGACGGCCCGTCCGGTCCCCGAGCCCTCGTTCCGGCGGCGCCGCGGGCCGCCGCCGCCCTGGCCGTCGAGGACGCGCTGCGCCGGGCGTTCCGGATGGCCTACGCCATGCTGCCCACCCCGGCCGCGCGGCTGCTGCGCCTGCTGGCCCTGACCCCCGCCGGCCGCGTCGACGCCCATATCGCCGCCGCGCTCGCCGGCGGACCCGTCGGCACCGCCCGCGCCACCCTGGCGGACCTGGCCAGGCTCGGCTTCCTGCGCACCACCCCGGCCCCGGCCACGGCCGGCCGTGGCCCGGCCGCCGGTGAGCCCGAGTACCTCGTGCCCGGCTGCCTCGACCCTCTGCTGCGGGCGTTGCTCGGCAGTCGGGAACGGCCGGCCGACGCCCTGCTGGCCCGGGCCAGGATGCTCGAACGGCTGGTGCGCCTGCTGCGCGCCTGTCAGGCCGTCACCGAGCCGCCCGACTCCGCCGAGCACGCCTGGCTCGCCGAACAGCCGAGCTCGCTGCGGTTTCCGAACGGCGACGCGGCGCACGCCTGGCTGACGGCGCGGCTGCCGGTGCTGCTCGCGGCCGCCCGGCTGGCCACCGCGGACGGTGAGCTCGACACCCTGGCCCGCCGGCTGCTCGGCGCGCTGACCCGGGCGCTGATCGCCCACCGCGGGGTCGACGCGGCCGCTCCCGAGCTCTACCGGCTGCACGAGCTGGCCCTCCGGGTCACCGAGCGCCAGCCGCTGCCCAGGGACCGGGCCGCCGCGCTGCTGAACCTCGGCGACCTGGACGCCAGGGCCGGCCGGCGCGAGCAGGCGCTCGACCGCTACCGCGCCGCCCTGGCGGCAGCCAGGGGCCAACACGGCTCGCAGGACCAGGCGATGGTCGGCCGGCTCCTGGAGTCGATGGGGAACACCTACGCGGCGCTCGGCGACTGGGAACGCGCCGCCGACTGGTACGAACGGGCGTTGACGTCGTGGCAGTTCCGCGACGGGCTGACCGCCACCGCACGGCTGCGCGGCCGGCTCGGCGGCGCCCTGGCCCGCACCGAGCAGTGGCCGGAGTCGCTGCGCGCCTGGCGGGGCGCGGCCGCGGCGCACCGGCGGCTCGGCGACGTCGAGGCGCAGGCCAGGGCGTTGGGCGAGGCCGCGCGGGTCCAGGCGTACGCCGGGAGCACCAAGGATTCCGTGCGCACCGGACAGGAGGCGTTGCGGCTGGCCGAACAGCTGGGCGACCCGCACCTGCAGGCCGCGCTCCGCCTCGACCTGGCCGACCGCGCCGAGACGCTCGGCCGGGACTCCGTCGCCGCGGCGCACCGCGCCGCCGCCGAACGGCTGCTGCGGCCCTCCCGGCTGGCGCCGGGTCAGGTGGTACCCAGGAAACCGCATACTTATGAAACGCAGACGACACGCCAATATGATTGACGAGAACCAAGGCTAGACAAGCGAGATCCCTTCATTACAATGATCACAGCACCTTTCCGAGCGCAAGGACCGTGATCGACGTGAAGGTCGGTATCCCCCACGAGGTCAAGAACAACGAGTTCCGCGTCGCCATCACCCCGGCCGGCGTCCACGAGCTCGTCTCCGCCGGCCACCAGGTTCTCGTCGAGCGGGGCGCCGGGCTCGGCTCCGCCATCCCGGACGAGGAGTTCCGGGCCGCGGGAGCCACCATCCTGGACGAGGCCGACGAGGTGTGGGCCGAGGCGGAGCTGCTGCTCAAGGTCAAGGAGCCGATGCCGGAGGAGTATCCCCGGCTGCGCAAGGACCAGACCGTCTTCACCTATCTGCACCTCGCCGCCTCGCGGGAGTGCACGGACGCGCTGCTGGCCTCCGGCACCACGGCCATCGCCTACGAGACGGTGGAGGCCGAGACGGCCACCGGCCGGGCGCTGCCGCTGCTCGCCCCGATGTCCGAGGTGGCCGGCCGCATCGCGCCCCAGGTCGGGGCGTACCACCTGATGCGGTCCTCCGGCGGGCGCGGTGTGCTGCCCGGCGGCGTGCCCGGCACCGTGGCGGGCCGGGCCGTCGTCATCGGCGGCGGCGTCGCCGGCTGGAACTCCGTGCGGATCGCCGTGGGAATGGGCTTCCGGGTGACGCTGCTCGACACCGACGTCGCCAAACTCCGCGAGGCGGACCGTGTCTTCGGCACCCAGGTGGAGACCGTCGCCGCCAACGCGTTCACGGTGGAGCGCGCGGTGCTCGACGCCGATCTGGTCATCGGCGCGGTGCTGGTGCCGGGTGCCCGCGCGCCCAAGCTGGTGTCCCGCGAACTGGTGTCCCGGATGAAGTCGGGCAGTGTCCTTGTCGACATCGCGATCGACCAGGGCGGCTGCTTCGAGGGCTCCCGGCCCACCACGCACGCCGAGCCCACCTTCCGGGTGCACGAGTCGCTGTACTACTGCGTGGCCAACATGCCGGGCGTGGTGCCCAACACCTCGACGTACGCGCTGACCAACGTCACCCTCCCGTACGTCGTGGCGCTGGCCGAGCACGGCTGGCGGGAGGCGCTGCGCCGGGACCCGGCGCTGGCCCACGGGCTGAACGCGCACGACGGGCAGCTGGTCTACGAGCCGGTGGCCAGCGCGCACGGACTCCCGCACGCCGAGCCGCGCGCCGTACTCGGCTGACGGGGCGCCCCCTGACGGTGCTAGCGTCAACATCACGAATGTCACAGCAGGGGGAAGGACTTGACGCCCGCGGCCGACCCGCGGGCCGGCCCGGCGGCTCCGTCAGCGGTACCAACTCGTCCGCAACGTGGCGCTTTACCCGTTTCGTGCGCCACTGAATCGAGCTGCCGACGAGGCACGTGCCCTTGACAAGTGAATGTTCGACGGCCGACACATCCGCGCCGGTCCGGCGGATTGTGTTGCTGCGGACCGCCGACACGCCATAGAGTCGCCAAACGTCGGCATGGTGAACGCTGACCCTATCTAGAAGTTTCCTGGTCCCCAAGGAGGTAAGACGACTTGTGAATGAGTCGACAATTACTCCCGGGGAAGGACAACCAGGGGTCCCCGAGCGGCGTCACGGCGCCTCGGATCTGACGGGCATCGGCTCCGTCGCCGTCCACACATTCGCAACCCACCAGAGCCCACCGAGCATGACAGCGCATCAGAGCACGGACGGCCATGAGATGACTGCCATGGCAGCAGACCGCACGGGCGGCGAGCCCGGCCGCTACCCCGACTACGACCTCCCCGACGGGCAGTTCTTCGACCCGGACGCGGAGTACGAACCCGATCCCGAGTACGCGGCGACCATCGCCCCGGACGCGGCCAGACAGCGCCGCGAGCGCATCGGCCCCACCGGTCGCCCGCTGCCGTACTTCCCGATTCCCGGACCCATGACCGAACGCGGCCCGGCGAAGATCATCGCCATGTGCAACCAGAAGGGCGGGGTCGGCAAGACCACCTCGACCATCAACCTGGGAGCCGCTCTCGCCGAGTACGGCCGCCGGGTCCTGCTCGTGGACTTCGACCCGCAGGGCGCCCTCTCCGTGGGCCTCGGTGTCAACCCCATGGAGCTCGACCTCACCATCTACAACCTGCTGATGGAGCGGGGGATGGCCCCCGACGAGGTGCTGCTGAAGACCGCGGTCGCCGGCATGGACCTGCTGCCCAGCAACATCGACCTGTCCGCCGCCGAGGTGCAGCTGGTCAGCGAGGTGGCCCGGGAGTCCACGCTCCAGCGCGCCCTGCAACCGCTGCTGAGCGACTACGACTTCGTCATCATCGACTGCCAGCCGTCGCTCGGCCTGCTCACCGTCAACGCGCTCACCGCCGCGCACAAGGTGATCGTGCCGCTGGAGTGCGAGTTCTTCGCGCTGCGTGGCGTCGCACTGCTGACCGAGACGATCGAGAAGGTGCAGGAGCGGCTGAACCCCGACCTGCGGCTCGACGGCATCCTGGCCACCATGTACGACTCCCGCACGGTGCACAGCCGGGAGGTCCTGGCCCGGGTCGTCGAGGCGTTCGACGACAACGTCTACCACACCGTCATCGGCCGCACCGTGCGTTTCCCGGAGACCACGGTCGCCGGCGAGCCCATCACCACCTATGCCTCCAACTCGGTGGGGGCCGCCGCCTACCGTCAACTCGCAAGGGAGGTGCTCGCCCGGTGCCACGCCGAGTGAGTCTCCCGGCGGCCGACGAACTGTTCCGTAGTACCGGAGGGGCCGCCGTGCAGCCCTCGACCCCTCCTGAGCACACCAGTGGCGGCACGGACACCCCGGGACCGCGGGTGCCCGCACCGGCGGGCGAGCAGCGCCCGGCGGGTGAGGGCAGCATCGAGGAGACCGCGGCGAACGCGGCGCCGGTGGACGGCAGGTCCGCGGGTGAGCGCAACGGGCGGGACGGCGTCCCGGCGCAGACGAAGCGCGCCTCGGGCGGGCGCGGGGCCGGCAGCGGTGCGAAGGCGCCGTCCGGCGGCGCCGACGCCCCGCGGCGCGGGCGCGGTGGGCGCCGCCCCAGCGGGCGGGAGCGCCACGACGAGAAGATCACCGTCTACGTCTCCGCCGAGGAGCTGATGGACCTCGAACACGCCCGGCTGGTGCTGCGCGGCGAGCACGGGCTGGCCGTGGACCGCGGCCGGATCGTGCGGGAGGCCGTCGCGGTGGTGCTGGCGGACCTCGAATCCCGCGGCGAGGCGAGCATCCTCGTGCGCCGCCTGCGCGGACGCTAAGCCCCGATGAGCGGGCCGGAACGCCGCCGTCGGGTGCTGGGCGCCGGCGGAGCGGCGGCCTTGCCGGCGGCGGCCTTGCCGGCCGACCCCCCGCCGCCCCCCGACCCGGACGCCACCGAGCCACACGAAGCGCACCACGCGCCTGCGGAGCCAGCGGCCACCGCCGAGGCACGCGAGGCCGCGGTGCCCGCGCCTGCGGCGCCAGAGGACGCTGCCGAGCCGCTCGCAGCGGCCGTGCCCGCGCCGTCGGGTTCTCCGGAGGCCGTCACCTCGGGTGCGTCGGGGCCCGCGATGCCGGTGGACGCCGCCGGACCCGGCCAGGCCGCCGTGCCCGCGCCCGCGGCGTCACCGGAGGGCGCCACGTCCGGTGCGGCCGCGCCAGCAGACCACGGCGAGCATCGCGAAGCGACTGTGCCCGCGTCTGCGGCGCCAGAAGACGCGACTGAGCCGCGGGCAGCGACTGTGCCCGCGCCGTTCGGTTCCCCGGAGGGTGCCACCTCCGATGGCGCCGAGCCCACGACCCGGGTGGACGCCGCCGGACCCGGTGAGGCCGAGGTGCCCGAGCCTGCGGCGTCGCCGGAGGGCGCCACGTCCGGTGCGGCCACGCCTGCGGCGGCGGAGGAGGCCGCTGTGCCGGCCCCCTCGGCATCGCCGGAGGGCAGCGGCACCAGGCCGGGCGCGGTACCGGCTGACGCCGTTGAACCGCGGGTAGCGGCCGTGCCGGCGCCCGCCGCGTCGCCGGAGGGCGCCACCTCCGGTGCGTCCGGTCCCACCGCGCGGGTAGAGGCCGGCGAGGGGGCCGAGGCCGGCAGGGCCGCCGCGGGGGATGGGCGGTTCACCGTCGTGCTGGAGAACTTCGAGGGGCCGTTCGACCTGTTGCTCCAGCTGATCTCGAAGCATCGTCTGGACGTCACCGAGGTGGCGCTCTCGCGCGTCACGGACGAGTTCATGTCGTACATCCACGCCATGGGCCCGGACTTCGACCTCGACCAGACCACCGAGTTCCTGGTCGTCGCCGCGACCCTGCTGGACCTGAAGGCGGCCCGGCTGCTGCCGGCCGCGCAGGTGGAGGACGAGGCCGACCTCGCGCTGCTGGAGGCCCGGGACCTGCTCTTCGCCCGGCTGTTGCAGTACCGCGCGTTCAAGACGGTCGCCGAGATCTTCTCCGACCGACTGGCCGCCGAGTCGCGCCGCCACCCGCGCACCGTCGGCCTGGAGCCGCACCACGCCGAGCTGTTGCCGGACGTCGTCATCAGCATCGGCCCCGAGGGCTTCGCGCGGCTCGCCGTGAAGGCGATGCAGCCCAAACCGAAGCCGCAGGTCTACGTCGACCACATCCACGCCCCGCTGGTCAGCGTCCGGGAGCAGGCCGAGGTGGTGATCGCCCGGCTCCGGGAGCTCGGGGACGTCGACTTCGTGGAGCTGACCAGGGACGCCCCGGACACGCTCACCGTCGTCGCCCGTTTCCTGGCCCTGCTCGAGCTCTACCGGGAGCGTGCCGTGGACCTCGACCAGGAGGAGGCGCTCGGCCGGTTGGTGATCCGCTGGCGCGGCGGGGCGGACGCCCGGCCGATGGTCACCGACGAGTTCGACCGGGGACCCGCCGTGGAGGCCGACGGCGACGGGGGAACGCACGGGACCGCAACCGAGTCCGGGCTCGCGAGAGAGCCCGAGAGAGAGCTCACATGATCCCCCAGCAGACCGGTCAGCCGGCCGGCGAGCCGGACGCGACGGGCGTTGCCGCGCTGGACCTCAAGCCCGCGCTGGAGGCCGTCCTGATGGTCGTCGACGAGCCGGCCACCGAGGAGCACCTCGCCAAGGTGCTCGGCCGACCGCGCCGCGCGGTCGCCGACGCGCTGCGTGAGCTGTCCGACGAGTACGCGGAACAGCGGCGCGGCTTCGAGCTGCGCCGGATCGCCGGCGGCTGGCGGTACTACACCCGCGCCGAGTACGCCGACGCCGTGGAGAGCTTCGTGCTGGACGGCCAGCACGCCCGGCTCACCCAGGCCGCGCTGGAGACCCTGGCGGTGATCGCCTACCGGCAGCCGATCAGCCGATCCCGGGTCTCCGCGGTGCGCGGCGTCAACTGCGACGGCGTCATCCGGACACTGCTCCAGCGCGGGCTGGTGGAGGAGGCGGGCACCGAACCCGAGACAGGTGCGATCCTGTATGTGACGACGCACTACTTCCTGGAGCGGATGGGCCTGCGCGGGCTGGACGAGCTCCCGGAGCTGGCACCCTTCCTTCCCGAGGCCGACCAGGTCGAGGGCGAGAGCCAGGAGGGGGTGCCGTCGTTCGACGTCGACGACAGCGACGACTCCCCGACGGACAGCTAACGGATCAACGATGCGAAGCAGCGGCAGGAACAGCAACCGGAACTACCGGGGCGCGGGCAACGGCCGGGACGCCAAGCGACAGCAGGCGGGCCGGCCCCGCCCCGAGGAGCGCAGGTACCCGACGAGCGGCGGTGCCGGCCGGCCGGACCGGCCGGCCAGGGACGACCGCGGCGGCCGGGACGACCGGGACGACCGGCGCGGGTCCGGAGGCGGACCGCGGGACCGGGACGGCCGGGACCGCCGCGACGACCGGGAGGGCCGGGGCCGCGGGGACGGGCGAGACGGCCGGGACCGCCGCGACGACAGGGAAGGCCGGGAAGGCCGGGACCGCCGCGACGGCGGGGACCGCCGGAGCGGTCGGCAGTCCTCGGACGGCGGATCGGGCCGCGGCATCCCCGGAGCCAGGGCCGGCGGCCGCCGCGGCGGCCCGCCGCCGAGCCGGCGCACCCCGCCGGCCCGGTCGCGCGAGTACCAGGCGGACGCGGAGGAACGGGTCCGCGCGCGGCACGACCGGCCGGCCCGCAGGCTGCCGAAGACGTTCGACGAGCCGGAGGGCGAGCGCCTGCAGAAGGTGCTGGCTCGCGCCGGGCTCGGCTCGCGCCGCGCCTGCGAGGAGCTGATCGACGCCGCCAGGGTCGAGGTCAACGGCCGGATCGTCACCACCCAGGGCCGACGGGTCGACCCGGAGCGGGACGAGATCAAGGTGGACGGCCTCACCGTGGCCGCCCAGAAGTACCTGTTCTTCGCCCTCAACAAGCCGGCCGGCGTGGTGTCCGCCATGCACGACCCCGAGGGCCGTCAGTGCCTGGGCGACTACGTCACGAACCGGGAGACCCGGCTCTTCCACGTGGGCCGCCTGGACACCGAGACCGAGGGCCTGATCCTGCTCACCAACCACGGCGAGGTGGCCCACCGCCTCACCCACCCCAGGTACGGCATCACCAAGACGTACCTCGCCGCTATCCAGGGCCCGATCCCGCGCGACCTCGGCAAGCGCCTCAAGGACGGCGTGCCGCTGGACGACGGCTTCGCCCGCGCCGACAACTTCCGCGTCGTGGAGAACACCGGCCGCAACTACCTGGTCGAGGTGTCGCTGCACGAGGGCCGCAAGCACATCGTGCGCCGGATGCTCGCCGAGGCGGGTTTCCCCGTGGACCGGCTGGTGCGCACCCGCTTCGGCCCGATTCCGCTAGGCGACCAGAAGTCCGGCTGGCTGCGGCGGATGACCAACACCGAGGTCGGCCAGGTGATGCAGGCGGTGGGGCTGTAGGCCCGCCCGGCGGCGGCCGACGGGAGGAGGACCAGGGGAAACGGTTCGCCGGGCGCACTACGCTGTGACCCATGCGTACCGCTCTGGTCATCGGCACCGGCCTGATCGGCACCTCCATCGCGCTCGCCCTCTCCTCCCGAGGGGTGCGGGTGCATCTGGAGGACAGCGACGACGACTCCCTGCGCACCGCCGCCGCCCTCGGCGCGGGCACCGAGGAGCCGGTCGCGGCCCCGGTGGACCTCGCCGTGGTGGCCGTCCCGCCCGCGTCCATCGCGGAGAGCGTGGCCGCCGCCCAGCGGCGCGGCGTCGCCCGCGGGTACGTGGACGTCGGCAGCGTCAAGGGAGGGCCCGGCAGGGAGCTCGCCGCGCGCGGCGGCGACCTCGGCTCGTATCTCGGGACCCACCCGATGGCCGGCCGCGAGCGTTCGGGACCCCTGGCCGCCACCCCCGACCTCTTCGAGGGCCGGCCCTGGGTGATCGCCACCACCCCGGCCGTCGACACGGAGCTGCTGAACCTGACGCTGGAGCTGGTCGCGCTGTGCCGCGCCGTGCCCGTGGTGATGGACGCGGACAGCCACGACCGCGCCGTCGCCCTGGTCTCGCACGCCCCGCAGTTGCTCTCCAGCCTGGTCGCCGCCCGGCTGGAGACCGCGGAGGAGAGCGCGGTGCGCCTGTGCGGCCAGGGCATCAGGGACGTCACCCGGATCGCGGCCTCCGACCCGGCGATGTGGATCGACATCCTCGCCGCGAACCCGGGGCCGGTCGCCGACGTCCTCTCCGAGGTCGCCGCCGACCTGGAGGAGACCGTGCGGTCGCTGCGCGCCCTGCAGGCCGCCGACGAGGCGAAACGCGCCGACGGGGCGGCCGGCATCGAGGAGTTGCTGCGGCGCGGCGCCGCCGGCCGGCAGCGGGTGCCCGGCAAACACGGCGCGGCCCCGACGGCGTACGAGACCGTCGCCGTGCCGATCTCGGACCGGCCGGGCGAGCTGGCCCGCATCTTCGCCGACGCCGGCCGGGCCGGGGTCAACATCGAGGACGTCCGCATCGAGCACGCCACCGCCCAGCAGTCCGGTCTGGTCCAGCTCATGGTGGAGCCCAGCGCCGCTCCCGCGCTGGCCGCGGCGCTGCGCGAACAGGGCTGGTCGATCCGCCGCTGAGCGGCCGGCGGCGCCCGCCCTCCGGTCGGCCGCGGGACGCCGCCCACTGGGGTACGGGTACCCTTCTTCCCGGGGTTTCCGGAGGGCCGAGTTCCTCGCTCCCGTCCCCGCTGGTCCGCTCGACAACGTGAGAAAGGCGTCCATCGCCGTGGCCGAAACACCCGTCATCGTCGCCATCGACGGCCCCTCCGGCACGGGCAAGTCCAGCACCTCCAAGGCCGTGGCAGCCCGGATGGGCCTGGACTTCCTCGACACCGGCGCCCAGTACCGCGCCATGACCTGGTGGATGCTGACCAACGGCATCGACGTCCACGAGCCCGCGGCGGTCGCCGCCGCCGCGGTCAAGCCGTCCATCGTCTCCGGCACCGACCCGCTCGCCCCGACCATCGCCGTCGACGGCACCGACGTCGCCGGGCCGATCCGCGGCCCCGAGGTCACCGCCGCGGTCAGCGCGGTCAGCGCGGTGCCCGAGGTCCGGACCCGGATCACCGAGTTGCAGCGCTCCATCGCCGCGGCCGCGCGCCGCGGGATCGTCGTCGAGGGCCGGGACATCGGCACCACCGTGCTGCCCGGCGCCGACGTCAAGATCTTCCTCACCGCCTCGCCCGAGGCCAGGGCCGCCCGGCGCAGCGCCGAGCTCGTCGGCACCGACGGCGGCACGGCCGACGTGTCGGCCACCCGCGAGGCGCTGGCCCGGCGGGACGCCGCCGACGCGGGCCGCAAGGCGTCCCCGATGGCCAGGGCGGACGACGCGGTGGAGGTGGACACCACGGAGCTGACCCTGGAAGAGGTCATCGACCACGTGGTGTCCCTGGTCGAGGAGCGGAGGCGGCGACAGCCGTGACCAGCACACGCGGCGCCGCGGCCGGGCGCCGCATGGCGGCCGGCATCCTGCGCGGTGCCTTCCGGCTCACCGCGCTCGGCGCCTGGCGGGTGCCCGCCGAGGGGCCGGTGATACTGGCGGTCAACCACACGCACAACGTCGACGGCCCCGTGCTGATGGCGCTCTCCCCGCGGCCGACGCACTTCCTGGTCAAGAAGGAGGCGTTCGTCGGCCCGGCCGGCACCTTCCTGCGCGGCATAGGGCAGCTGCCGGTCGACCGGGAGAGCGTCGACCGGGCCGCGGTGGTCTCGGCGCTCGCCGTGCTGGAGGCCGGCGGGGTGCTCGGCATCTTCCCCGAGGGCACCCGGACCCAGGGCGACTTCGCCACCATCAGGTCGGGACTGGCCTACTTCGCGCTGCGTTCCGGCGCCCCGATCGTGCCGGTGGCGGTGCTCGGCGGCGGCGACCGCCGCGGCCGGCTGGTGCGGGCCCTGCCGCCGCCCAGGGCCCGGATCGACGCGGTCTTCGGCGCCCCGTTCCCGGTGGGCGACGGCGGCGTGCGGCGCACCCGGGCGGCGCTCGACGAGGCCACAGGAATGATCCAGGAGCGGCTGGCCAGCCACCTGAAGGAGGCCAGGCGCCTCACCGGCCGTTAGGGCGTGGCCGTGGCACGCGGCACACTGGACCCGCACCCACCGAGACCTACCAGCCACGTAACGAGGTACAGGACGTCATGAACGAGCAGGACCACGCCGACGCGGGCTGGCACGGCGCCCTCGGGGACGCCGAGTACGCGGAGTTCATGGAGCTCGCCGCCGAGGAGGGCTTCGGCGCCGAGGAGGTCGACGGCGAACTGGCCGCCGCCTCGGCCGGCCCGCTGCCGGTGCTGGCCGTGGTCGGGCGGCCGAACGTCGGCAAGTCGACACTCGTGAACCGGATCCTCGGCCGCCGCGAGGCGGTCGTCGAGGACCGCCCCGGGGTCACCAGGGACCGGGTCACGTACGAGACGGAGTGGGCGGGCCGGCGCTTCAAGGTGGTGGACACCGGAGGCTGGGAGCAGGACGTGCTCGGCGTCCAGGCGTCCGTCGCCGCGCAGGCCGAGTTCGCCGTGGAGGCCGCCGACGCGGTGGTGCTCGTGGTGGACTCCACGGTGGGCGTCACCGACACCGACGAGGCCGTGGTCAAGCTGCTCCGCCGGGCGGGCAAGCCGGTGGTGCTGGCCGCGAACAAGGTGGACGGCCCGTCCATGGAGGCCGACGCCGCCTACCTGTGGTCGCTCGGCATCGGCGAGCCGCACCCGGTCTCGGCGCTGCACGGCCGGGGCACCGGCGACATGCTCGACGCGGTGCTCGACGTGCTTCCCGAGGCGCCGGCCGAGGACTTCCTCGGCGGTCGCGGCGGCCCGCGCCGGATCGCGCTGCTCGGCCGGCCTAATGTCGGCAAGTCGTCCCTGCTGAACAAGGTGGCGGGCGAGGAACGCGCCGTGGTGCACGAGACCGCGGGCACCACCAGGGATCCGGTCGACGAGCTGATCCAGCTCGGCGGGAAGACCTGGCGATTCGTCGACACGGCCGGCATCAGGCGCCGGGTGCACCTGCAGGACGGCGCGGACTACTACGCCTCGTTGCGCACCGCGGCCGCTCTGGAGAAGGCCGAGGCCGCGGTGGTGCTGATCGACGTCACCGAGCCGATCAGCGTCCAGGACACCCGGATCATCACGATGGCGGTGGACGCCGGCCGGGCCCTGGTCATCGCCTACAACAAGTGGGACCTGCTGGACGAGGAGCGCCGCTTCTACCTGGAGCGGGAGATCGAGCAGGAGCTCGTCCAGGTGCGCTGGGCTCCCCGGGTGAACCTCTCGGCGCGCACCGGGCGGCACATGGAGAAGCTCGTGCCGGCCCTGGAGACGGCTCTGGCGGGCTGGGAGAGCCGGGTGCCCACCGGCCGGCTCAACGCGTTCCTCGGCCAGCTGGTCGCCTCGCACCCGCATCCGGTGCGCGGGGGCAAGCAGCCGCGGATCCTGTTCGGCACCCAGGCCGGCACCCAGCCGCCCCGGTTCGTGTTCTTCGCCTCCGGGTTCCTGGAGGCGAACTACCGGCGCTTCGTCGAGCGGCGGCTGCGCGAGGAGTTCGGCTTCGAGGGCACGCCGATCAAGGTGTCGGTCCGGGTGCGCGAGAAGCGCGGACGGGCGCGACGGAGCTGACGCGCGCGCCCCGGCCGGTGCCGGGGCGCCGTCGGGCGCGCGGTCAGCCGCCCGACAGCATGTCGTGGGCCGACGGGTCCGGCGGCTCCTGGCGGGCCGGCGGCAGCGCGGCCTGCAGCCCTCGACCCGGCGCCATGCCGCCCGGGTGGCTCCCCTGAGGTCCGTGCGCCCCGAGCATCCCGTGGGTCGGATGGGCGCCGTGCGTGCCGGCGTGCACGGGCCCACCGCCCTGGCCGGCGGCGTGCCCGTGCAGGTGGCCGGGGGAGTGGTTCGGCGCGTGGGCGCTCATCTGCCCCGCCAGGTGGCCGCCGAGATGCCCGTGCTGGCCCGGCGCGTGGACCGGGGCGGCGTAGCCGGCGTACCCGAGCCCCGGGGCCTCGGGGTGCCGCCCGTAGACCTGCCAGCCGCCCGTGCCCCAGGCCGTGCCGAGCAGGAGGCCGAAGCCGGCGAACCGCAGTTCCTCCTCGCCGGAGCGGTCGCCCGGGAGTGCCCGGAGCAGCCGCCGGTACTCGGCGCACAACGAGTCGTAGATGGGCGTCGCCGAGCCGGTCGACTGCTCGTAGGACGAGCGCATCGCGGGGATGCCGGGGCTGCCGGACGTCTGTCCGTGGCGGTAGGAGGACTGCGGTCGGGAAGGTTCGTAATGCTGCACATCCGTCCAACGATCCGCCGGTCAGACGGATGCGGGGTGGGATGGTGCTGCACCTGAACGTCCCAGCGCCGGCGGCCACCACCCGGCGCGACGGATCCTAGGTGCCGGCGAGCGGCATCGCCGCGGCGACCAGGATGCCGCCGGCCGCGGCCTTCTCCAGGGCGTCCCGCAGCAGGTCCTCGCGGGGCTGCTGACCGATCGAGCCGGCCGGCGCGCCGTAGACGAAGACGGTCTGGTGCTTGAGCGCGCTGGCCCGCCAGCCCTCGGTCACCGGCAGCGGCTGGTGCGCCTGCCACCAGGCGGAGCCCTGGCTGCCGGCCGGCCCCGCCTGGAGCACGGCGTGCAGCCGCCCCATGGCCAGCAGCACCGACCAGCCGGGGAGCCGGGACGGCGCGTTGGCCACGTCGATGACCGGGACGAAGCCGGCCTCGATGAGCAGCGGCAGGAAGTCGTCGCCGGGCCCCGAGGTGCCGGGGCGGACGATGGGACCGGTGGGCTCCACGACGATCGCCGGGTAGAGGTCGGCCTCGACGAGGATCTGGCCGCAGGTCACGCCCAGTACGGCCTGGCCGGACGCGGGGTCAGGCAGCGGCGTGGTGGGGACGGGCACCGACGCCGCGGGCGGCGGTTGGTGTTGGCCCTCCCCGGTGATGGACCGCACGGCGCCGCGCAACTGCTCCTCGGAGACCGGCACCACCTGCGAGGGAATGCAGGTGGCGTGGGCGAACGCCAGCACCGCGGTCTCCTCGCCGACGAACAGCACCGTGCTCGTGCGCTCCTGGTGCGGGTTGCCCTGGGTGCGGCAGGACGTGCAGTCGTAGCTGTCCGGGGCGTTCTCCCCGGTGAGCAGCCGTTCGGCTTCTTCGTCGCCGATCTCGGCGCGTACGTCGTGGCTGACGTCGAGCAGGGGGGACACTGTCGCTCCTCGGTTCGGGATCTCCGCCACGGCCGGCGGGGGTGCCCCGTGCACAACGGGCCGGGCGGCGCGCGGGTCACGCCCCGCGGCAGGCGAATCGCCGCTTCGGTGGTCGGCGAGGGCGCGCCCGCACATCCGAGCGGTTGCGGCGCGGATGAGCGGGATCCGCGGAGCGGAAGGCCGGCGGCGACCATAAACCTGACGTTCACTCCGTTCATCTGACGGGTGAATTTCGCGTGTGCAAGGCGACGCCCGGCGTGCCTCGTAGAATGTTTTTCGGAATTCTGTGCGGCGTGGGATCCGCGCATTCCGAGCGCGTCGGCTATTACAGGACGTGCACGAGCGGCCGGCGGGCCGGACGGCCCGTCGCTGTGACACAAGCGTGACACTACCCGGATCCGGACGGGACTTCCGGGTGGTGGCGGCCACCCCGTACGGTGGCGCCATGGCACCGCTTCCACCCCGGCCCCAGACCCCAGACGACGCGCCCGACGACTACGTCGGACTGGCCGCCGAGGCCGCCGAGCGGCGGGCCAGGGACCGTGGTTGGCGCACCGTGCGCCGCCTTCCCCCGGACGCCGTCATCACCATGGAGTTCATGCCGGGGCGGCTGAACCTCGCCGTCCAGGACGGCGAGGTCGTCCGCTGCTGGCCGGGCTGATCCCGCTGGCCCCCGGGGTCGACCCCGGGCGGCGCGTGCCGCGCTGACGGCCGTTCAGCGGCTGCCGACCGGACGGACCGGATGCTCGGAGTGCCCGTGCGGGCCCGATCGGAGCCGCACCGGCGTGATCCGCCCTGCGGCGCCCGCCACCGCCGGCTCGCCCACCGGGGTCTCGCCCGGCAGCGCCGTGGCGGACAGCGGGGACGTGGTGACCGGCAGCGGCGGCAGCACGTCGGGCCGTCGCGGGGGCGTGCCGCGCAGTCGGTCCCGCAGCCGCAACAGGCTGCGTTCCAGCCGGGAGATGGTGGGCTCGCACCACGGCATGGCCAGCAGCACCAGGAGGCCGGCGGCCCAGCCCAGCAGCACGTCGCTGGCCCAGTGGGTGCCGAGGTACACGGTGGTGGTGCCGACCCCCAGGGCGAAGACGGCGGCGACGACCGAGAGGGTCCGCCGGGCGCCCGGGGTGGTGGCCAGATAGGCGAGTATGCCCCAGGTGACGACGGCGTTCGCGGTGTGGCCCGAGGGGAATATGTCGCCGGCGCCCCACATCTCGTTCGAGCCGATGACGTTGGCGTAGTGCGGGCCCTCGCGCCCCATGCCGATCTTGGCCGCGCCGACGCTGAGGTTGAGCAGCAACAGGGCGGTGACCAGCACCAACAGGGGGCGCAGGGTGCGTTGCCGCCAACAGCGCCAGGCCAGCCAGGAGGCGATCAGCACGGCCGTCGGCCCGCGTTGACCGAGCACCACGAAATAGTCGAGGAAGGCGTGCAACTCGGGCCACTGCTTGTAGGGCCGGAAGAGCATCAACTGCCAGTCGAGCGTGACCAGCCAGGAGGTGCTCCACACCGCCGCCACGATGACCGCATAGAAGCCCAGCGTGACCCACAGCAGCATGACCCGGGTGCGGCTCATTACGGGAGCCGGCACCTCCGGGGGCTTCTGCTCCTGCTCCAGGCGGGCGAGGATTCGGTCGGTACGCACTCTCTCAAGATTACCGGCAGTGATAGCCGGCTTCCGGTGTCGCCCCGCCTTCGTAACGGCTATGTGATGTATGGCGAGTGCATTCGTGATCCCGTTATCCGGGCTTTACGAAATGAGAGGGTTCCGGCTTTGCCGCGACGGGGCAATCGGAGTGGCCGTTCAGATTGTTTTCTTTTCGTCACGGGCAGGTGAACGGCGTCCGCGGACGCGGCCCCCCGGCGCCTGTCGTAGTCTGTCTGACCATCTGCCCTCCGCGCCGCGCCGGACGTGACACGCGCGCCGTCCGGACTCCCCCGTGGTGTGGAGGTGGGAGCGCGCCATGACGCGGAGAGCCGCAGCACAGGGAGGTGCCGACCAGATGTCCGGGACGACCCCGCCCGGAGCCGCAAGGGACAGCAGTCGCTGGACGGTTCTGGTGGTGCTCTGCGCGAGCCTGCTGCTGGTGGCCATCGACGCCACCGTGCTGCACGTGGCGGTGCCCGCGGTCACCGAGGACCTCAGGCCCGGCGGCGTCCAGCTGCTGTGGATCGTCGACGCGTACCCGCTCGTCTGCGCCTCGCTGCTCATCCTGTTCGGCACCCTCGGCGACCGGATAGGCAGGCGCCGAGTGCTGCTGCTCGGCTACGGCTGCTTCGGCGTGGCCTCGGCCCTCGCCGCGTACGCCGGGAACCCGGCGACGCTGATCGCGGCCCGCGCGCTCCTCGGCGTCGGCGGCGCGATGATCATGCCCGCCACGCTCTCCATCCTCCGACAGGTCTTCCCCGACCGGCGCGAACGGGCGCTGGCCATCGGGATCTGGAGCGCGGTCGCCGCGGCGGGCGCCGCCGTCGGCCCGCTGGTCGGCGGTGTGCTGCTGGAACACTTCTGGTGGGGCTCGGTCTTCCTGATCAACATCCCGCTGATGGCGATCTGCCTGCCGGTCGGCCGCTGGCTGCTACCGGAGTCCACCGGCGACCGGGTGGGCCCCTGGGACGTGGGCGGCGCGGTGCTTGCCGCACTGGGGCTCTTCGCCGCGATCCTCGCCATCAAGCGGGCCGGCGACGGCGAGACGTTCACCGCCGGCACCGGGATGGCCCTGGTGCTGGCCGTCGTGCTGCTGACGCTCTTCGTCCGCCGCCAGCGCCGGCGCCGCTTCCCGCTCATCGACCTGGCGGCGTTCGCCCGTCCGGCGTTCGGCACCTCCGTGGGGTGCATCGTGCTGACCGTGCTCGCGCTGGTCGGCCTGGCCCTGGTGGCCGCCCAGTACCTGCAACTGGTGCTCGGCCTCTCGCCGCTGGAGACCGGACTGCGGCTGCTGCCGCTCAGCCTGGCGGCCATCGGCGCCGGCCTGGTGGGCTCCCGGCTGCTGGCCCGGTTGGGCCCGCGTCTGATGGTGGCCCTGGGCTTCCTGCTCACCGCCGTCGCCGTGCTGTCGCTGGTCAGCCTCGACCAGCGGGACAGCCCCGCGGTGATGGCGCTGGGCTTCGTGCTCCTCGGCTTCGGCCTGGAGACGACGCTCTTCGGCTCCTACGAGTCGATGCTCAGCGACTGCCGGGCGGGCGAGGCCGGTGGCGTCGCGGCCGTCGGCGAGACCGCCTACCAGTTCGGCGCCGGGCTGGGCGTGGCCCTGCTCGGCAGCGTGATGAACGCGAAGTACGCCCCCGGCGTGCTCCGGGCGGGCGAGTCGGGCGCGGTGAGCGATGCGGACGCCGAGTCCGCCAGCCACTCGCTGGGCGAGGCCTACACCGTGGCCGCCCGGCTGGGCGGGGACGGCGGCGAGACGCTCAGGGCGGCGGCCAGGGCGGCGTTCGTGCACGGCATGCACACGACGCTGCTGGTCAGCGTCGTACTGCTGCTGCTCGGCGCCGCGGCGGCGCTGCGCCTGCCGCGGGTGCTCGGCCCCGGGCACGGCGGAAGCGTCGACCCGGCGGAGCGGGTGGCCCGAGGCGCCGCGGACGTGGTCGGGGACGGGGCGGGACCGGCGGCGCCCGGCGAACGGTCGTTGTTGCCCACCGGGAGCGGCAGGCCGTAGCGTCGGCCGCGTTCGCCACACGTGCCGCAGGGACGCCGCGGGACGCCACAGGGACAGGGAAGGGCCGAATGACCGCCGCCGAGCCGCCGCCGTTCGACCCTGCCGATCCGCTGGGCCTCGACGACCTGTTGGCGCCCGAGGACCTGGCGGTGCGGGACACCGTCCGCGCCTGGGCCGCCCGGCGGGTGCTGCCCGGGATCGCCGAGTGGTACGAGCGCGGCGAACTGCCCGAGGTCCGCGAGCTGGCCAGGGAGCTGGGTGCGCTCGGCGCGCTCGGCATGACGCTGCGCGGCTACGGCTGCGCCGGCGCCTCCGCGGTCCAGTACGGGCTCGCCTGCCTGGAACTGGAGGCGGCCGACTCGGCGCTCCGCTCGCTGGTCTCCGTGCAGGGCTCGCTGGCCATGCACGCCATCCACCGCTACGGCAGCGAGGCGCAGCGCGAGCGGTGGCTGCCGGCGATGGCCGCCGGCGAGCTGATCGGCTGCTTCGCGCTCACCGAGCCGGACCACGGCTCCGACCCGTCGGGCATGCGCACCCGGGCCGAGCGCGACGGCTCGGACTGGCTGCTGACCGGGCGCAAGGCCTGGATCACCAACGGCTCGCTGGCCGGCGTCGCCGTGGTCTGGGCCCGCACCGACGACGGGGTCCGCGGCTTCCTGGTGCCCGCCGGGCTCCCCGGGTTCACCGCCACCGAGATCCGGCACAAGGCGTCGCTGCGCGCCTCGGTCACCAGCGAGCTGGCGTTCGACCGGGTGCGGCTGCCGGCCGACGCCGTGCTGCCGGAGGCGCGCGGCCTGCGGGCCCCGCTCGGCTGCCTGAGCCACGCCAGGTACGGCATCACCTGGGGCGCGATGGGTGCCGCCCGCACCTGCTTCCAGACCGCGCTCGACTACGCCGGCACCCGAGAGCAGTTCGGCCGGCCGATCGCCGGCTTCCAGCTCACCCAGGCCAAGCTGGTCGACCTGGCCGTCGCACTGCACCAGGGGCTGCTGCTGGCGCACCACCTCGGCCGGCGGATGGACGCGGGGCGGCTGCGGCCCGAGCAGATCTCGTTCGGCAAGCTGAACAACGTCCGCGAGGCGCTCCGGATCTGCCGGGAGGCGCGGACCGTGCTGGGCGCGAACGGCGTCTCGCTGGAGTACCCGGTGATGCGGCACATGGCCAACCTGGAGTCGGTGCTGACCTACGAGGGCACCGCCGAGATGCACCAGCTGGTGCTCGGCAAGGCCCTCACCGGCCTCGACGCCTTCCGAGGCTAGGGCGGGCGGGAGCCGGAGCCGGGCCCGGGGCGCGGAATCGCGGGTGGGGTAGGGTGACCGGGCGCGGTGGCCGCCGAGGCCGCCGCGGAGTCCCGCCGAACCCCGTCGAGCCATGTCGAGGAGGTGAGCCCGATCAACGCCAGGTCAGGTCGGTTGCTCTCACCCCACGGCCGCGTGGTCCGCCGGACGCACCGGCGCGGGTGACCTGGGAGCACCCCGCGTTCCGCGAAAGGCTCTCCCGCTCGTGTCCTGCTCTCCTTCCTCTCCTCGCCCCACCCCGCCGCCGCCCGCGCCCCCGGCCGCGTCCGTCGGTCCGGGCCCTGACCTCGGCGACGTGGTCCACATCCTCCGCGCCGCCGGCTGCGTCTTCGCCGAGGACGAGGCGCGCCTGCTGCGCGCGGCCGCCGGCACGCCGGCGGAGCTCGCCGATCTGGTGCACCGTCGGGCCGCCGGACTCCCGCTCGAACAGGTGCTCGGCTGGGCCGAGTTCTGCGGACTGCGGATCGCCGTCGAACCCGGCGTCTTCGTGCCGCGCCGCCGCTCCGAGTTCCTGGTGCGGCAGGCCGCCGAACGGCTGCGTTCCCTCGCCCGGCGGGCCGTCGTCGTGGACCTGTGCTGCGGCACCGGTGCGCTCGGCGTCGCGCTGCGCGCGGCGCTGGACGGCCGCGTCGATCTGCACGCCGCCGACCTCGATCCGGCGGCGGTGCGCTGCGCGCAACGCAATGTTGCCCCGGGGCGGGTGTACCAGGGGGACCTTTTTCGGCCGTTGCCCGCGACGCTCCGCGGTCGGGTGGACGCGCTCGTCGCGAACGTTCCGTACGTGCCGACCGACGAGGTCGGCCTGCTGCCGCCCGAGGCGCGGCTGCACGAGCCGCTGACGGCGCTGGACGGCGGCGCGGACGGCCTCGACGTGCTCCGCCGGGTGGCCGACGAGGCGCCGGCGTGGCTGGCGCCTGGCGGCTGCCTGCTGGTGGAGACGAGTCAGCGCCAGGCGGCGCGGGCCGTCGCGGCGTTCGCCAGGAGCGGGCTCCGACCGCGGACGGTTCGCTCAGCTGAGCTGAACGTCACGGTCGTGGTGGGCACCCGGACCCCGGCGCGACCACGCCTCGGCTGACTGGCCGGCGGACCGGGCCCGGGCAGCGAACGGCCCCGCCGTCCCGAAGGACCGGCGGGGCCGTCGCGTGTCAGCTCTGGTTGAAGAAGCCTCCCTCGGACGAGTGGCGGGTGTCGCCGTTGACCACCTGGTAGTCGGCGGGGGTCAGCAGGAACACCCGGTTGGCCACCCGGTCGATGGTGCCGCGCAGGCCGAAGATCAGGCCGGCCGCGAAGTCCACGACGCGCTTGGCGTCGGCGGACTCCAGGCTGGTGAGGTTGATGACCACCGGGACGCCGTCCCGGAACAGCTCGCCGATCCGGCGGGCGTCCCGGAAGCCGTCAGGGGTCACGGTGGCGATGCGATTGCCCTGGTCATGCGCCACCTCGACGGCCACCCGGACCCGCGGGTCGGTCGTCCACGGCTCAGCGGTGTCGCCGGGCTCCGGCCCTTCGGCGTACTCGTCGTCGTAGTAGCGCATCTCGCTGTCATCGACGAGGCCCAGCCAGGCACTCGCCCTCCGCACGGATCCCATGGACGCCCTCCTTTCCTCGCGCGGCCGTACCGTCATTCTCTCGGTCTGCTTCCCTATGGTCGTCCATCATGCGCACGTTCTGCCAAGCAGTTTGCGACTCGTACCGGGTTTCGTGACGGTTCTGGTGCATACGATATGGCGCCCGTTCAGACGGAGCGTGGTTTCGGAGTGCTGACGGAGCGTGCGCCGGCGGGCCGTCAGCCGGCCGCTGTGCGACGGGGCTCGGGGCCTTCCCGGGTGGCCGAAAGTCGTTCTCGACAACACGCCCGACGGTGAGAACACTCAGGACAGCGCTTGTCAGGGTCATGCCTCAACGCCCTGCCACGCCTCACGGGTCGCCACCTGGCGGCCCTCTGAGTCCCCACCTGGAGGAAGCACGTGAGATCCAAGCGCACCAACCCCCACAGAAGCCCAGGTCGGCTGACCCGTCGGCTGCGGCAGTTCGTCGCAGCCAGCGGAGTGGTCGCCGCCGCGGCGTTCCTGGCGCCGGGCGCGGCCCAGGCGGACGACGCCCAGGTGTTCAGCGCCAACCAGCTCGCCTCGGCGAGCGACGCCGTGCTGGCCGCCGACGTCGGCGGCACCGCATGGGGTGTCGACCGCGCCACGAACAGTGTCGTGGTCACCGTGGACGAGACCGTCTCCGAGGCGGAGATCGCCCGCATCGAGCGGAAGGCGGGCGAGCTCGCCGAGGCCATCACCATCGAGCACACCGACGGTGTGCTGCAGCGCTACATAGCGGGTGGAGATGCGATCTATGCGAGTAGCTGGCGCTGCTCGCTGGGCTTCAACGTGCAGAGCGGCAGCACGTACTACTTCGTGACCGCCGGACACTGCACCGACGGCGCCGGGACCTGGTGGGGCAACTCCAGCCACTCCACGACCCTGGGCACGACCGCCGGCTCCAGCTTCCCGACCAACGACTACGGTTTGGTGCGGTACACCGGTTCCGTTTCCCACCCGGGCACGGTGAACCTGTACAACGGCTCGACGCGCGACATCACTGGTGCGGCGAACCCCACCGTCGGCCAGTCCGTGCAGCGCAGCGGTAGCACCACGGGCCTGCACGGCGGCTCGGTGACGGCGCTCAACCAGACGGTCAACTACGGCGGCGGCGACGTCGTCTACGGGATGATCAGGACGAACGTGTGCGCCGAGCCGGGCGACAGCGGCGGTCCGCTGTTCTCCGGCAACACCGCGCTGGGTCTGACCTCCGGGGGCAGCGGCAACTGCTCCAGCGGTGGCGTGACCTACTTCCAGCCCGTTGTCGAGGCCCTGAACGCCTACGGCGTGACCGTCTCCTGACGTCAGGCGAGGCTCTCCCCGGCGCCTGAGCGCCGGCCCCACTGCCCCCGTCCGGTTCTCCGGGCGGGGGCAGTGGCACGAAATGCGGACGCCGAGATGCGGTGAGCGGTCCGTCAATGTCGGTTTCCGGTCAGGTCTAGGCCACACATCTCGCCACCGCGTTGCTTCCCGCCGGCCCGTCCTGCTAACGGAGCGCGTCCCTCCGCACGCGGTTGGTGGTCCGGTTGTCGTCCCGCAGCGGGAATGCCGGGAGTGTTGTGGATGCCTCGCACCGATTTCCTGCAAAGGTGTGTTGATATGGCCGGGGCGCGAACTTGTTCCTTGTGCGCTCCCTGGTGGGCTCGCGATACTCGCCAGACCGCTTGGCATGGACGTGACTGGGTGCGGCCGGACCGTACCGGTACGCACGGGTCCGTGCTCTCCGGAGCCCCAGGCTCCAACCCCCACAGGAGGAAAAGAGCGTGACACACCGACGCAAGTCAAGGCAGCGCCTGGCGATCGCGGCGACCGGCATCGCGGCCCTGGTAGCCGGAAGCTTCGCCATCTCCCAGGCGAACGCCGCCCCTGCGCAGGAGAAGACCGACGGCATTCAGGTGCTGTCCTCCGAGCAGGCGGGCACGCTGGCCACCACCCTCACCGACGAACTCGGCACGGCGGCGGCGGGCACGTACTACGACGCCGAGTCCGAGAAGCTCGTGGTGAACGTCGTCGACGACTCCGCGGTGGAGGCCGTCGAGGCGGCCGGCGCCGAGGCCAAGATCGTCGACCACACCATGGCGGAGCTCAACGACGTCAAGGCCGCGGTCGACGAGTTCGCGGTGCCCGGCACCGCCTGGTCGGTCGACCCCGTGAGCAACAGCGTCAAGGTCACCGTCGACAGCACCGTGACCGGCGACGAGCTCGCCCAGGTGGAGAACGGCGTCGCCGACCTGGCGGGCATGGCCACCCTGGAGACCGTCGAGGGCGAGTTCGCCCCGTTCATCGAGGGCGGCGACGCGATCTACGCCTCCGGCGCCCGCTGCTCGCTCGGCTTCAACGTCACGGTCGCCGGCGTCCCGGCGTTCCTGACCGCCGGGCACTGCGGCAACATCTCCGCCAGCTGGTCCGACTCGTCCGGCGGCGGCGAGATCGGCACGGTGACCGAGAGCGTGTTCCCGGGCAGCGACTACGCGCTCGTCGAGTACACCGCCGACGTCGACCACCCGAGCTCGGTCGACCTGTACGACGGCACCTTCCAGGAGATCACCGGTGCCGGTGACGCCGTGGTGGGCCAGGACGTGACCCGCAGCGGCAGCACCACCGGCGTGCACGGTGGCGAGGTCACCGGCGTGGACGTCTCCGTGCAGTACCCCGAGGGCACCGTGGACGGCACCATCCAGACCACGGTCTGCGCCGAGCCGGGTGACAGCGGCGGCGCGCTCTTCGCGGGCGGCACCGCCCTGGGCCTGACCTCGGGCGGCAGCGGCGACTGCTCCTTCGGTGGCACCACGTTCTTCCAGCCGGTGACGGACGCGCTGGCCGCGGTCGGCGCCACGCTGCCGTGACGTGAACCACCCGCCGCTCCCAGCCGAGTGGCAGACTACGGAAGCCCCCGGCCCGCGTGGCCGGGGGCTTCCTGGGCGTCAGGCCCGAAGAACGGGGGAGTAGTAGATGTTCGGCATCATCAGGCCGTGCCAACACCGGCTGACCGACGACATGCACAGCGAGTGGCTCGCGCACCTGTGCGGGCTGTGCCTGGCCCTGCGCGGCACCCACGGGCAGTCCGCGCGCCTCGCCACCAACTACGACGGGCTGCTGATATCCGTCCTGCACGACGCGCAGACCCGGCGGGCGCCGGGCGAACTGCGCCGCACCGCGGGACCCTGCCCGCTGCGCGGCATGCGCACCGCCTCGGTGGCGCGCGGCGAGGGCGCCCGGCTGGCCGCGGCGGTCTCGCTGCTGCTGGCCTCCGCCAAGATCCGCGACCACGTCCTCGACGGCGACGGCCTGCTGCGCCGCCGCACGCTGGCCACCGCGGCCGGCCGGGTGGCGGCCGGCTGGGACCGGGCCGCCGCGCGCAGCGGCGCGGAGCTGGGCTTCGACACCGGCGTGCTGGTGGCCGCGGTGGAACGGCAGCAGGAGCTGGAGTCGCTGGCCGGCCCCGGCACCTCGCTGCTGGTCGTGACCGAGCCCACCGAGACCGCCACGGCGGCGGCCGTCGCGCACACCGCGTGGCTGGCCGGCCGGCCGGCGAACGCGGCGCCGCTCGCCGAGGTCGGCCGGCTGTTCGGTCGGCTCGCGCACCTGCTCGACGCGGTCGAGGACCTCGCGGCCGACCGGGCCACCGGGGCCTGGAACCCGATCGACGCCACGGGCACCTCCCTCGCGGAGGCGCGGCGACTCTGCGACGACGCGGCGTACGGGGTGCGGCTCGCCCTGCGCGAGGTGGAGTTCGAGGACACCGAGGGTGAGGCGCTGACCCACGAGCTGCTGGTGCACGAGCTGCCGCGCGCGGTGGACCGCGCCTTCGGCACCAGTTGCGAGCACACGGGGGCGGCGGGCGCCCAGGGGGCGTACGGCCCGCCCGGTGGCGGTTCGCCGTACGACGGGCCGCCGTCCGGCGCGCCGCCGAAGCGGCCGCCCCACCAGGGGAACGGGCTCCTCGCCGGCTGCGCCAGCTGGACGCTGCTGTGCTGCACCTGCCAGGTGTGCTGCCGCAACGACTACCGCGACCCGTGCTCGGGGAAGTGGCGCAAGGGCTGCTGCCGGCGGAAGAAGAACAAGAAGGACAACAGCGACTGCAGTGACTGCTGCGACTGCTGCTCCTGCGACTGCTAGGCCCTTGCTGAGCCCTTGCCGGGCGACCCGCGGCTGAACGACGGCCCGGCCCCGTCACGGCCCGCCGCCCCGCCGGGGCGGAGCCCTGCGGGGGGGGGCGGCCGACGGTCGGGGTGTGGTCGCCCGCTTCGCGGCGACCGGCTGCGCCGCCGGGCTGGCGGCGTGCGGTGGGTGACTGCGGGGCAGGGACGAACGACGGGGTCGGCCCCGTCGCGGCGCCACCCGCCCGGGTGGGCCGGGCACGCCCCGCTGGGGCGGAGCCCTGCGGGGGGCGGCCGACGGTCGGGGTGTGGTCGCCCGCTTCGCGGCGACCGGCTGCGCCGCGTGCCTGGCGGAAGGGTGTCTGCCCCGGTGCGGGAGATCTGCCGCGGGCGACGGCCGCTGGCCCGGACCACCTCCGCCCCGCGGCGAGCCCCCGGCGAGGACTGCGTTGCTCGCCGGTCCTCCGGCCGGCGGCTGGTGCCCGCCCCGGCGGCGCGTCGCGCGCCTCCGCAGGGGGCCGACGGGTGCCGGACGCCGGCGCCGTCGCTTGGCTCAGCGCCGACTGGCGCGCGTCGCGCGCCCGGTGCGAGGGCCGGCTGGTGGCGGACGCCGGGTGCCGGCGGTGACCCGGGGGTACCCCGCGTGGTGTCCGCCGGGTCGCCGGGGGCGCGCCGCGCCCCCGGCGACACCGCGGAACGGACCCGCCGTCAGGCGTCCGCGGCGATCAGCTCGGCGATCTGGACCGTGTTGAGGGCCGCGCCCTTGCGGAGGTTGTCGTTGGAGACGAAGAGCGCGAGGCCGTTCTCCCGGGTCTCGTCGCGCCGGACGCGGCCGACGAAGCTCGGGTCCCGGCCGGCGGCCTGCAGCGGGGTCGGGATGTCGGAGAGCTCCACGCCCTCCGCCGCGGCGAGCAGCTCGTGGGCGCGCTCCGGGGAGATCGGCCGCTCGAAGGCCGCGTGCACCTGGAGCGAGTGGCCGGTGAACACCGGGACCCGGACGCACGTGCCGGAGACCTTCAGGTCGGGGATCTCCAGGATCTTGCGGCTCTCGTTGCGCAGCTTCTGCTCCTCGTCCGTCTCCGCCAACCCGTCGTCGACGAGGGAGCCGGCCAGCGGCAGCACGTTGAAGGCGATGGGCCGGGCGTAGACCGAGGGGTCGGGCAGGTCGAGCGAGTCGCCGTCGTGGGTGAGGCTGCTGGCGCCCTGGGCGACCGCGGCCCTGGCCTGCTCGTCGAGCTCCGCGACGCCGCTGCCGCCGCTGCCGGACACGGCCTGGTAGGTGGCGACGACGAGGCTGGTGAGGCCGGCCTCAGCGTGCAGCGGGCCGAGCACCGGCATCGCGGCCATCGTGGTGCAGTTCGGGTTGGCGACGATGCCCTTCGGCCGCCGGGCGAGCGCGTGCGGGTTCACCTCGGAGACCACGAGGGGCACCTCGGGGTCCATGCGCCACGCGGAGGAGTTGTCGATCACCACGGCTCCGGCCGCGGCGACCTTTTCGGCCAAAGCGCGGGAGGTGGTCTTGCCGGCCGAGAAGAGCACGACGTCCAGTCCGGAGTAGTCCGCCGTCTCGGCGTTCTCGACGGTGATCTCCTCCTCCTGCCAGGGCAGCGAGCGACCCGCCGAGCGTGCGGACGCGAACAGTCGCAGCTGGTCGACCGGGACCTTCCGCTCGGCCAGAATCCTGCGCATCACGCCGCCGACCTGCCCGGTGGCTCCGACGATCCCGATCTTCATGGAACTCCCTCGTCTGGCTCTCGTCTCGCGGTGTCTCGCTACGCCCCGCTCCCTCTAGCGTGCCTTGCCGGCCGGGCGGCGGGCCAATCCTTTGATCTCTGTCACAATCGGTCACCATGGCCCGCGAATACTTCTGAATGGAAGTAACGCCACCGTAACGAGGTCCCACTAGCCTCCACTGGCCGGCGCGTTTTCGCATCGGCGGGCGCCGGCGGCGGCGCCGGTGGTGGCGACGGACTCGACGAGCAGGACGACCGGCAGTACGACGCAGTACGACGGTGAACGGTGAGGTGGGACGCGTGCACTTGACCCCGCGCGAGCAGGAGCGGCTGCTGATCCACGTGGCGGCGGACGTGGCCGCCAAACGGCGGGCCCGGGGACTGCGGCTGAACCAGCCGGAGGCGGTGGCGTTGATCACCGCCCACGTGCTGGAGGGCGCCCGCGACGGCCGCACGGTCGCCGAGCTGATGGACTCCGGCCGCCGGGTGCTCGGCCGGGCCGACGTGCTGGAGGGGGTCCCCGAGATGATCAGGGACGTGCAGGTGGAGGCCACCTTCCCGGACGGCACCAAGCTCGTCACCGTGCACGAGCCCATCGCCTGAGCCCACCGCCTGACCCGGCCGCCCGAGCCCCGCCGCCGCCCGCGCCCTCGTCCGAGCGTTCCCTGGACCGTTGGAGAGGTGCCTGTGATTCCCGGAGAGATCCTGTTCGCCGAGGCCCCGGTGCCGCTCAACGAGGGCGCCCCGGTCATCCGGCTCGTCGTGCGGAACGTGGCCGACCGGCCCGTCCAGGTGGGCTCGCACTACCACTTCGCCGAGGCCAACCCCGGCCTCGACTTCGACCGCGCGGCCGCCCACGGCCGGCGCCTGGGCATCGCCGCCGGCACGGCCGTCCGCTTCGAGCCCGGCGTGCCGGTGGAGGTCGAGCTGGTGCCGCTGGCCGGCCGCCGCGAGGTTCCGGGACTGCGCGGCGAGACCGGGGGAGCGCTCGATGCCTGAGCTGAGCCGCCCGCGGTACGCCGACCTGTACGGGCCGACGGTCGGCGACCGGATCCGGCTGGCCGACACGAACCTGCTGGTGGAGATCGAGGAGGACCTGGCCGGCGGCCCGGGCCGGGCCGGCGACGAGGCGGTGTTCGGCGGCGGCAAGGTCATCAGGGAGTCCATGGGCCAGTCCCGCGCCACCCGCGCCGAGGGCACCCCGGACACGGTGATCACCGGCGCGGTCGTGCTGGACCACGCCGGCGTCGTCAAGGCGGACGTCGGCGTCCGCGACGGCCGGATCGTCGCGCTGGGCAAGGCCGGGAACCCCGACACCATGGACGGGGTGCACCCGGACCTGGTGATCGGCCCGGAGACCGAGATCATCGCCGGCAACGGCCTGATCCTCACCGCCGGCGGCATCGACGCCCACGTGCACTTCATCTCCCCGACGCAGATCGCCGAGGCGCTGGGCTCCGGCATCACCACGCTGCTGGGCGGCGGCACGGGACCGGCCGAGGGCACCAAGGCCACCACCGTCACCCCGGGGTCCTGGCATCTGGCCCGGATGCTGGCCGCGATGGACGGGCAGCCGGTGAACGTCGGGCTGCTGGGGAAGGGGAACACCGTCTCCCGCGACGCGATGCTCGACCAGCTGCGCGGCGGCGCCCTCGGGTTCAAGATCCACGAGGACTGGGGGGCCACCCCGGCGGCCATCGACGCCTGCCTGCGGGTGTGCGAGGAGACCGGCGCCCAGCTGGCCATCCACACCGACACGCTGAACGAGGCCGGGTTCGTCGCGGACACGCTGGCCGCGATCGCCGGGCGGTCCATCCACGCCTACCACACCGAGGGCGCCGGCGGCGGGCACGCGCCCGACATCATCACCGTGGTCTCCGAGCCCAACGTGCTGCCCAGCTCCACCAACCCGACCAGGCCACATACCGTCAACACGGTTGAGGAACATCTCGACATGTTGATGGTCTGCCATCACCTCAACCCCGCCGTTCCCGAGGACCTGGCGTTCGCCGAGTCCCGGATCAGGCCCGCCACCATCGCCGCCGAGGACGTGTTGCACGATCTGGGCGCCATCTCGATCATCTCGTCCGACTCCCAGGCCATGGGGCGCGTCGGCGAGGTGGTGCTGCGCACCTGGCAGACCGCGCACGTGATGAAACGGCGACGCGGGGCGCTGCCGGGCGACGGGTTGGCGGACAACATGCGGGTTCGTCGCTATGTCGCCAAATACACGATCAACCCCGCGGTCGCGCACGGCCTCGACCACGAGATCGGCTCCGTGGCGGCGGGCAAGCTCGCGGACCTGGTGCTCTGGGACCCGGCGTTCTTCGGCGTCAAGCCGCGGTTGGTGATCAAGGGCGGCCAGATCGCCTGGGCCCAGATGGGTGACGCCAACGCCTCCATCCCCACCCCGCAGCCGGTGCTGCCGCGGCCGATGTTCGGGGCGCTCGGCGGGGCCCCCGCGGCCAACTCGGTCAACTTCGTCAGCCCGCTGGCGCTTGACGACCAACTCGACGGGAACCTCGCCGAGCGGCTCTCGCTCGGCAAGCGGTTCGTCCCCGCCCGGGACACCCGGCGGGTCGGGAAGGCCGACATGCGCCTCAACGACGCCCGCCCCGAGGTCACCGTGGACCCCGACAGCTTCACCGTCACGATCGACGGCGAGCCCGTCACCCCGGAGCCGGCCACCGAGCTGCCGCTGGCCCAGCGGTACTTCCTCTTCTGACCGTGCCGACCGGAATGAGGGGTGGCCGATGAGTGGTGCGAGCGCCGCGCTGCTGTTGCTGGCGGACGGCCGGTTCCCCGCCGGGGCGCACGCGCACTCCGGCGGGGTGGAGGCCGCGGTCCGCGCCGGCCGGATCACCGATCCCGCGTCGCTGGCCGCGTTCTGCCGCGGCCGGCTGCACACCGCGGGCCTGGTCGCCGCGGCCCTGGCCGCGGCCGCCTGCGCGGGACACGACCCGGCGGAGCTGGACACCGCCGCCGACGCCCGCACCCCGGCGCCCGCGCTGCGCGCCGCCTCCCGCCGGCTCGGCCGTCAGCTGCTGCGCGCCGCCCGCGCCGCCTGGCCGTGCCCCGAACTGGACGCGCTCGCCCCGCTCCGCCCGGGACCGCACCAGCCCGTGGTCCTCGGCCTGGCCGCCAGGTCCGCCGGGCTCGCCCCGCGCGACGCCGCCCGGGCCGCCGCGTACGACGCCGCGTCGTCGCCGGCCAGCGCCGCCGTCCGGCTGCTCAGCCTCGACCCGTTCGACGCCGCCGCGCTGCTCGCCCGGCTCGCGGCCGACGTGGACGCCGTCGCCGAACGGGCCGCGGCGGACGCGGCCGCGGTCGCCGAACGCGGCACCGACGCCCTGCCCGCCGCGTCCGCGCCGCTGCTCGACATCGCCGCGGAACACCACGCGACCTGGCCCGTACGACTGTTCGCGTCCTAGGGAGACCGCCATGCACCTCGACCACCAGCCCGACACCTTCCCCCAGCGGCACAGCCACGCCGCGAGCGCCATCCTGCCCGGCGGCGGGCGGCGCGCGCTGCGCGTCGGCCTGGGCGGCCCGGTCGGCTCCGGCAAGACCGCCACCGTCGCCGCGCTGTGCCGCGCCCTCCGCGACCGGCTCGCCATCGCCGTGGTCACCAACGACATCTACACCCGCGAGGACGCCGACTTCCTGCTGCGCAACGCCGTGCTCCCCGCCGAGCGGATCAGCGCCGTGGAGACCGGCGCCTGCCCGCACACGGCCATCCGCGACGACATCTCCGCCAACCTCGACGCCGTCGAGGACCTGGAGGAACGCACCGGGCCGCTGGACCTGGTGCTGGTGGAGTCCGGCGGCGACAACCTCACCGCGACCTTCTCCACCGGACTGGTGGACGCCCAGATCTTCGTCATCGACGTGGCCGCGGGCGACGACATCCCGCGCAAGGGCGGGCCCGGCGTCACCACCGCCGATCTCCTCGTCGTCAACAAGACGGACCTGGCGCCGTACGTCGGCTCGGACCTGGAGCTGATGGCCCGCGACGCGGCCGCCCAGCGCGGCGACCTGCCCGTCGTGTTCACCTCGCTGACCGCACCCGACGGCGTCCGGCCGATCGCCGACTGGGTGCTCGCCAGGATCGCCGCCTGGGCCCGGGCGTGACGGTCACCGCCGACGCCCGGATCGTCGCCGCGCCCGGCGGCGCGCTGCCGGTGCTGCGGAGCGACGGGCCGCTCGCGCTGCGGCGCACCCGCGCCGCCGGCGCGTACGCGCAGGTCACCGTGGTCGGCGCGATGACCGCGCCGCTGGGCGGCGACCGGCTGCGGCTGACCGCCACCGTGGAGCCGGGCGCCGCCCTGCGCGTCACCTCGGCCGCCGCGACCGTCGCCCTGCCGGGGCCCGAACCGGGCGCCGCGACGTACGACACCGTCCTCACCGTCGCCGAGGACGCGGAACTGCACTGGCTGCCCGAGCCCGTGGTCTCCGCCCGCGGCAGCGACCTGACCGCGACCACCCGGGTGGACCTGGCGCCCGGCGCGCGGCTGGTGCTGCGCGAACGGCTGGTGCTCGGCCGGGCCGGCGAGGCCCCGGGCCGGTACGCCGGCCGCCTCACCGTCCACCACGCCGGCCGCCCGCTGCTCGACCAGGAGCTGTCCTTTGGCCCCGGCGCCCCCGGCTGGGACGGCGGCGCGATCCTCGACCACCACCGGGCGGCCGGCCAACTCCTGGTCGTCGACCCGGCCCTCGCCGAGAAGCCCGCCGATCCCGTTCTCCTCGCCGACACCGCCGTCCTCACCCCTCTGCCAGGACCGGCGGCCCTGATCACCGCCGTGGCCCCGGACGCCCTGACCCTCGACCACCTGCTCACGGAGGGTGCCGCCCACCTTCCGCTCCTCCTACCGCGGGTTTCCGCCGGGTGAGTCAGCGGTGTTCCCTGGTGAACGGGCCGCCGGCGCCGAAGGCGCGGCGGGCGAACCGTTCGCCGATGTGCTGGTGGGTGCCCGGGTCCGGGTGGAGTTCGTCGGGCAGCGGCCATTCCGCGTGGTCGGCCTCGCCGTAGAGGTCGAGGCCGTCGAGATGGTGCAGGTTCGGGTCGGTGGCGGCGCGTTGCCGGACGATGCGGCTGAGCTCGTCCCGGATCACGGTGAGGGTCAGCTTCCCGGCGGCAGTCTGCGTGGGGTCGCCGGTACTCATGAACCGCATCCGCCCCTCGCTCATCGCGCCGAGGTCCGGGGCGCAGGGCCCGGGGGTGTTCTCGTGGATGGGGCAGTAGAGGGGGGAGACGACCAGGAGCGGGACGGTGGGGTGTCCCTCGCGGAGGGTGTCGAGGAAACCGTGGACGGCCGGGCCGAACGCGCGCCGCCGCATCAGGTCGGCGTTGACGATGTTGATGCCGATCTTGAGGCTGATCAGGTCGGCGGGGGCGTCGCGGATCGCGCGGGCGGTGAACGGGTCGAGCAGGGCGCCGCCGCCGAATCCCAGGTTCACCAGCTCCACCCCGCCCAGGGCGGCGGCCACGGCGGGCCAGGTCCCGGTCGGGGTGGTGGCGTTGGAGCCGTGGCTGATCGAACTGCCATGGTGCAGCCAGACCCTCCGGTCAGTGGGCGGCGCGGTCCGGACGGGGGCGTTGGTGCGCAGGGCGACCAGCCGGGCGGTCTCGTCGTGCGGCAGCCAGATCTCGACCTCCTTCTCGTCGCCGGACAGGCCGGTGAACCGCAGGGTCCGCACCGGTCCCGGCCGGGTTGTCGCGGTTCCGGCGGCCATGTCGATGGTGAGTACGTCGCCGTCCGGCACGCCGGCCCGGCCCGCGAGCCGTCCGTCGACGAGAAGCTCGTACACCCCGTCGGGGCGCGGCGGCGCCCCGACGTAGACCCGCTTGGTGGCCACGACGTCCAGCTCGACGGCGGTGGCCGGGGTGCGGAAGACCAGTCGCACGCCGGAGGGCTGCGACTCCGCCATCGCCAGCTGGCCGTCGGGTATCTGCCGCCGGGCGGGCGCGGGCAGCCGGTGGGGCAGTACGCCGCGGTCGGTGTGTTCCAGGTCGAGGGCTCCGCGCAGGAGGTCGGCGGTGACGGGGGTGGTGGTCCAGTCGTGCTCGGTGTGCATTCCTCGGGCTCTTTTTTGGGGAGGGGTGTTCAGGAGGCGGTGGGCCAGGCGCGCAGCAGGACGTCGAGCGCGTTGAGGATCTCCGTCCAGCTCGCCTGGGCGTCGGGTGTGCTGTGGCTGAAGCCCCCGGCCGTTTCCAGGGTGACGTAGCCGCTGAAGACGCTGCCCAGCAACCGCACGGCGTGCGTCTGGTGTGGTTCCGCCAGGTCGTAGCCGCGCAGGATCGCCCGCGTCATCTGGGCGTGCCGTACGCCGGCGCTGGCGGCGGCCGTCTCCGGATCGAGCCGGAACCGGGCAGCCTCGAAGCGGCCCGGATGCCTCAGGGCGTAGTCGCGGTAGGCGTTGGCGAAGGCGGTCAGGGCGTCCTTACCGGCCCGCCCGGCCACCGCGGCGGACACCTGGTCGGCGAGTTCCTCCAGGGCCAGGAGGGCGATCCTGGTTTTGAGGTCGTGGGCGTTCTCGACGTGCGAGTACAGGCTCGCGGTCCTGACCCCGAACCGCCGGGCGAGCTCCGCGGGGGTTGTCCGCTCGAAGCCGATCTCGTCGGCCAGCTCCGCCCCCGCCCGGACCAGGCGCTCCGTGGTCAGTCCTGCCCGGGCCATGCCCATCCTCCGAATCGCTGTCACGTTCTACCATAGACGAGTATGCGTTTGCCTAATGTGATTAGGCAAACGGGATGCGACAGCGGCGGCCGCTGGTACCGTCCTCGGGTGTTCATCGTGATGTTCCTCTGACGGTCCTGGGTCACTCCCGCCCAGGTTCTGATCCGTTGAGGGTGCGCTTCCGCACGCCTCCGGACGTCGGCAACCGTCAGACCTCGCGACCGCGTCACGACGCCGGTCGCCCATCACCGGAGATCCCTCGTGCTCGCAGTGCTTCTGCTTCCCGGCGCGCTCCGCGCCTTCCTCCCCGCCCTGATCGGGCGGTCCGCGCTGGCGATGAGCGGCCTCGCGCTCCTCTTCGCCGTCCTGCACAGTACGGATTCGTACGCACAGGCCGGCTTCGCGACAGGGGTGTTCGGACTCGCGAACGTCATCGCCGCCCCCTGGCGCGCCCGGGCCGTCGACCGGTTCGGGCAGCGCATCGCGCTCAACCTTCTGGCGACGACCCAGGCCGCGGGATACGTCGTGCTCGCGCTCCTCACCGACGCGGAGAAGGTCGCGAACGTCTGGTTCCTCGTGCTCAGCGCGGTGGTCGGCCTGACGGCGCCACCGCTGGGGGCGGCGATGCGAACGATCTGGGCGTCGCTCACGACGGCGGACGGGCAGCGGACCAGGGCCTTCAGCATCGACGCGGTGTGCGAGGAACTCCTCTTCGTCGCCGGCCCCGTGGTCATCACCGCGATCATCGTGGCCACGTCCCCCGGCACCGGGCTGTGGGTGGTCGCGGCAGCGGTCGCGCTCGGCACGGTGGCCATGACGTCCAGCGCGTCGTCGGGTGCCCTCCGCGGAACACGCGAGCGGGTGGCACGAGGAGATCGCCCGCTGCACCAGCCCGGCCTCGTGCGGGTGTTGGTCGTCCTCCTGGGTGTCGGCGGCATACTCGGCGTCGTCGAGATCGCCGCGCCGGCGGTGGCCGCGCAACGCGATGCCGTCGCGTTCTCGGGCTGGCTCCTGGCCGCCTTCGCCGGGGGAAGCGCGCTGGGCGGACTCGTCTACGGACAGGTGAGGTTCACGTCGGGACTCGGGCCACGACTGTTCGCCCTGTGCGTCGCGATGGGGCTCGGCGCGGTGCTGGTGTCCCAGCTGCGCACGCTCGGACTGCTCGCCGCCGGCCTCGCGGTCGTCGGTCTCTTCGTCGCCCCGACCCTCATCACCGGATACCTCATCGCCGACACCATCGTTCCGGAAACGAGCCGGACGGAGGGCTCTACCTGGATCAACACCTCCGTCAACCTCGGCGTGTCCCTGGCGTCCGCCGGGGCGGGAGTCGTCATCGACACGTCAGGTGCGTGGTCCGCCCTTCTCCTCGGCGGAGTGCTCGCCCTCGCGCTCGCCCCGGCCGTGCCGTTCGCGCACCTGCGCAGGGCCGAGTCGGGCCCGCCGCGCGGGGCTCCGTGCACGCGATGACCTTCGACGAGCCGGCTGGCATGGTCGCGTCGAGCGTTCGTGCGCGGTGAGTCCCATGAGGTGGGACTCACCGCGCACGATGTAGCGCCACAGCCGGCAAGACCGAGTCGATCCGGTCGGCGGGTCAGGGGCGGGGACCGGCGATCCGCTCGTCGATGTCCGGAATCCAGAAGCACAGCTCCAGCGTCTTCAACCGCGCCCAGTGCTGAAACTTCCGCCCTTCCCGGATCGCGCCCACGGCACCGGCCGCCAGGGCCACCGCGCACGCGGCCGCGAACCACCGCCGGTCCGGAGCGGCCAGTTCCGCCAGGGCGGTGAGCGTCGCCAGGGACAACGCGAGAGCCGTACCCCGCAACATGAGCGTCAGCCCTCGCACCCGGAGTACCTCACCGGCCGTCTCGCGGTTGTACTGTTCCGCCGCGGCGAGGAGCAACGGCAGGTCCGCGCGCACGAAAGCCCGGTCACGCGCCCGCGGCACCCTGCTCAGGAACTCGTCCCTGGCCTCCTCCTCCCTTCGGTGCCACCGCGGCACGAGCTTCTCCAGGACCGCGCTCAGCGGATACATGACGTGCCCGAGCGCATAACTCGCCCCCAGCGCGCCGATCACCACCAGCGTCGCCGGACCCGAGAGCGGGACGCCAGGATCGACGATGTCGAGACGAGCCAGCACATAGGCGGTGACCGAGAGGTGGAGCGCTCCCGGTATCGCGTACGTGAACACGTCGAAGACGCCGACGACGAAGGGCACGTCAATCCTCCTGCGACCGAACTGGCGCTACGCGGACCGGGCGGTGGAGACGAACGCCGCGAAGGCGGCGGCCGGGACGGTCAGTACGGGGCCGTCGGCGCTTTTGGAGTCGCGGATGGCGATGCGGGCGGTGGGGCGGAGGCGGGCGACCTCGACGCAGGCGGTGCCGTTGTCCTGGCTGTAGGAGGACTTGAACCAGGCGGCTTCGTCTTCGGAGCGATGAGTCATCGTCGTTCAGATCTCTCGGGCTAGTCGGTTCAGGAACTCCGGCGTTTCACTGGGGGCGAGCGCCCCCGCCCGCAGGGCGTCGAACCTGCGGTCGAAGGCCCAGACGGTGACGTCCTTGTCGCTGACGTTGGAGCCATCTGCCATGTCCGACTGGACGACGGTGGGGAGCGGGTCGCCGAACGTGAGCAACGTGAAGTTGTCGGCAGATCGATAGGTCGGCGTGCGGGTGGGCAGGATCTGGACCGTCACGTTGTCGAGTGCCGCGAGCCTGGCGATCTCGTCGTACTGCTCGCGCATCGCTTCCGCGCTTCCGACGACCCGCAGGAGTGCGGCCTCGTCCAGGATGGCCCACAGCGCAATGGGGTTCTCCCTGCGGGTGATCATCGACTTGCGGTCCATCCGCAGCTGGACGGAACGCTCCAGGAACTCGGTTGTGACCTCGTTGATCTGCTTGGCCGCAAGGAACAACTCCCGGGCGTAGCGCTCGGTCTGCAACAGGCCGAGGACCACGTTCGGCTGCCAGGCGCGGATGGTGTGGGCGCCGCTCTCCAGTCCAACGTAGGTGGCCATGCCGGACGGCATCGTGCTGCGGTAGTGCGACCACCAGCCACGGTTGAGCGAGTCGCGGTGGATTTCGACCAGGAAGTCGATGTCGTCCTCGTCGGTCACGCCGTACCGGTCGAGCAGCGTCTTGAGGTCGGCCACTTTCGGGAGAGCGCTTTGCCCGGTCTCCACACGGAAGAGCTTGGAGGTGGAGAACGTCAACCCGTCGACCGCCTGGGCCAGGGTGAATCCGTTCTTCTCGCGCAACCGCTTCAGCTCCCAGCCCAGTTGCATGCGCCGGACCGTGGGTCCGGTGGGTGCTGCCATGAGTCCACCTTCCTGATGACCGAGCCTACCTAGCCACGGGGTGAGTGCCGAGTGTCGTAACGCCAGCACTGGTCGTGAAGACTAGGGCCCGGCTGGTCACATATGCCATCTCGGGTGGAATTTCCGTGACCTATTGCGCCATCGATTCCATCCACACAAGCTGGTTGCGTCGCCGGACGGCTACAGCCCGTGGCCGGGCGCGAGGGAGCTCGCATGCACGACAGCACGTCACAACACCGCGAATGGCTGGGGATCGGGGTCGAGGCGCTGGACACGGCGGAGGGCCGGGTCGGGGTCGCGCAGCTCTTTCGTGATCACCTTGGGTCGATCAACGGAGATCGGCCGATAAGTGGTGCCACGCACGTGTTGCTGCGGCCGGTGGGGAGTGGGCATCGGCCGTGGTGGGCGCGGATCGCGGATGTCGAGCGGGCGTCGGGCCGGGATCTCGGGTTGTTGCACGAGACGCATCCGCTGCTGGGGAGGCTGGTCGTGGACACCGGCACGGGGCGGGTCGGCGTGTTGCGGGCGATCGTGCGAGACGTGCCGGGTGGGGAGCGGCGGGCGTGGCTGCGCCCCGAGGGCGGCGGCGTCGAGTGGGCCGCCGCCCCCGAGGCGCTCGCGGAGTTCAGCGCGTGACGTACGCGTCGAGGATGGTCTGGGTCGTGGCGTTGCCGTCGTGGTCGGACACGGCCGCGCGGAAGGAGACCGAGCCGCCGGCGGGCGGGTTCTCGACCGTGACGGTGCCGTCCCGGACGGGGAGTTCCGTCCAGGTCTCGCCGCGGTCGTAGGAGACCTCGACGGTGAGGGAGGCGAGGTTGTCGCCTGCCGCCGAACCCTCGACCGTGACCGGGACGGGCATGCTGACGCCCGCCTCAGCGGTGCTGTCCAGGGCCAGGTCGGGGCTGAAGCGGACCACCGAGAACGGAATCTCGTCCGACCAGTCGTCCGCGTCCTCGGGGGGACCCTGGGAGGAGGTGAAGGCCAGGGAGAGGGACACCTCGGTGCTGACCGGGGCGCCGTCGCCGCGCGTGGCCGTGGTGACCAGCTCGTAGCTCGCCTCCTCCGGCGGCAGGCCGGGGAAGTTGAAGCCGTCCTGGGCGGAGTTGTCGACGTGACCGACCTCCTCGCCTTCGCGGTAGAGAGTGGTCGTGCCCTCGGTCACGTACGGCCCGCCCCTGTTGCCCTGCCCGTCCCCGAACAGCGAGAGAATGCCCCAGATCTCGTTGCCGGTCCGGTTGAGGTCCTGGCCGGAGCCCGGCGAGGCCGGGCCGAAGACGCCGGTGTTGATGGTGACCTCGTGGCGGGTGCCCGGCCGGTAGGTGACGGGGGAGGAGGTGTACGCGGCCTCCTCCTCGCCGGCGCCGCCGTCGGCGGCGACCCACAGCTCGTGGCTCCACGGCACGTTGCCGGTGACGTACGCGGTGGTGGTGCGCGGCAGCTCGTGCCAGTCCGCGTCGAACGCCCAACGGCCCTCGGAGGAGAAGCCGAGAATGCCCCCTCGGCCGCTCACCGGGCTGCCCTGCGTGACGTCGACCCTGGCTAGTTCAGCGCGCCTGACGCGGTCGTCGACGCCGTTGAAGAACTGCCCGGAGCGCTCGTACGCCGCGTGGTACGTCGTGTCCGCGCCGCTGGCCCAGCTCACGCCGCCGTTCGCGATCAGCTCGTCCTCGGTGAGCTTCAGACCGCTGCTCTGGGTGTGCAGGCCGAAGTCCTCGTCGTTGCGGCTGGTGTATCCGAAGCCGCCGCCGGCCGGGGGGATGACCCAGCCGGCCTCGACCGTGGTGCGGGTGGCGTCCCGGTCGAAGAGGGTCGGGGCGATCTCCTTCGCCTCGCCGGCGTCGAAGGTGACGGTGGTGTCCCCGTCGATGTCGAGCACGTGCGTCTGCAGGTAGACGTCCGTGGGGTCCTCGGCGCCGCCCTCGTAGATGCTGGAGTAGAGGAACGTCCGGCCCGCCGGGACGCGGGCCGTGCCGGTGCCGTTCGCGACCTCGATCGCGAAGGACTCGTCGGTGTCGTAGTTGAAGTGGACGAGCCCCCAGGCGTCGTCGGCCCCCGGGTCGCCGGAGGCGGTGACGCCCTCGACGGTCAGGTCGTACATCTCCTGTTCGCGGTGGACGGTCCCGGCGGTGCGGACGCTCTGGCCGTCGGCGGCGGTCGCCGTGACCGCGAAGGTGTAGTCGCCGTGCACGTCGCCGCCGAGCGTGGTGTCGGCGATGATCGGAACGGTCGCGGTGCCGTCCGCCGGGACGGTGATCTCGTCCCGGCCGGTGGTGAACATGCCGTCGGGGGCGGCGTCGCCCGCCGGGTCGGTGCCGGTGGCGGACAGGCTCAGGGTGACGTCCTCGGTGCCGAGGTTGCGGTACGTCAGCTCCCGCTCCACCGGCTCGTCGTCCGTGTGCGGCCAGGCGACGGTGCCCAGGTTGAGGGAGCCGGCGCCCGAGGGCGTCTCCGCGATGACGGACTGCTCGATCGCCGCCGCCACGTCCACTCGACCCGTGCCCTGTGCGAACGCGGTCAGGCCCTCGGTGGGACGGGCGGAGCCGACGAGGGCGGACTTCAGCTGCTCGCCGGTCCAGTCGGGGTGACGCTGGGCCAGCAGCGCGGCGGCGCCCGCGACATGCGGGGCGGCCATCGAGGTGCCGTCCAGGCCCACGTAGCCCTCGGCGACGGGCGTGCCCTCCCCGGCGAGGTAGCTGCCCTCGGCCGCCGCCGCGCCGATCCCGGCCCCTGGCGCGGTCAGGTCGGGCTTGACGGCGCTGTCGCCCACGCGGGGGCCGACGGCCGAGAACTCGGCCAGCGCGTCGGCGTCGTCCACCGCGCCGACCGCGAGCGCGGCGTCGGCGCTGGCCGGGCTGCTGACGCTGCTCTCCATCGGCCAGGGCACGTTGCCCGCGGCGGCGACGATGAGCGCGTCGGACTCGGCGGAGAGGGTGTTGACGGCCTCCTCGACCGGGTCGACGCCGGGGGAGTCCTCGGCGCCGAGGCTGAGGTTGACGACGTCGGCGCCCTGCTCGACCGACCATTCCAGGCCCGCGATGACTCCCGAGTCCAGGCCGTAGCCCTCGTCGTCGAGCACCTTGGCGCTGAGCAGGTTCGCGCCGGGCGCGACGCCCGTGTACGCGCCGTCCGAGGCCGCGCCGGTGCCGGCGGCTATGGACGCGACGTGCGTGCCGTGGCCGTAGCGGTCCCGGGCGTCGGCGGCCTCGGAGAAGTTCGCCTCGGCGAGGACCTTGCCTTGCCCGGCCAGGTCGGGGTGGGTCGCGTCGATGCCGCTGTCCACGACCGCGACGCTGACGCCCTCGCCGTCGAAGCCCGCCTCCCACGCGGCGGGCGCGCCGATCTGCGGGACGCTCGTGTCGAGGCTGGCGCGCCGCACGCCGTCGAGGGTCACGGACTCGACGCCGGAGGCGAGGGCGCGGGCGCCGGTTCCGGTGTCCCCGCGGGTCAGCTCCTCCCACAGGCCCGAGTCCGAGGCCGGGTCGAGCGTCAGCGCCTCGGCGTTCAGGCTCGCCAACTCGGCGCGGACCTCCGGTCCTCCGTCGCGGAAGAGGCGTGCCGGGCGGTCGCCCCCGTAGCCGACGATGACGGGCACGCCGCCGTCGGCGAGGCGGTCGTACGCCGGGTCGCTGAGCTTGACGACGTCGAACAGCGCGCGGTCCAGGGTGCCCTGTTCGATCAGCGGGTACGCGTCCTGCGGGATGACGTAGCTGTGGTCCTCGTCGTACTCGGTGATGACGCCGATGTCCTCGCGCCCCTCGGCCGGCAGCACGCCCGCGACCTGGCCGTCCGGGCGCAGCAGCACCCGGTCACCGGTGATCAGGGTCACGGACCCGGCCACGCCGGCGGACTCCGACGCCGGCGCGGCGCCGAGGGACGGTGCGTCGGGCGTGGCGGCCTGGCTGGCCGGGATCAGCGCGATCCCCGCGCCTAAGGCGGTGACGATCCCCGTGATGGCGCGTTTGCGTTTCGTGTGGTGCACGCGGTCTCCTTCGTCTCCCCTGGCAGTTGCCGTCGGCTCGGCTGGAGACTAGGAGACCGGGTGTGCCGGGGCGTCCCCCTCCCCGCCGATCTCGGAAGGTCCGTCTCAGGTACTACGCCGCCCCACCGAAGGCGGCGTCCGGCCGGCCCCGGAGGTCCTGTTCCCCCGCGGCGTCCACGGCCGGCCCCGGACGCGGGGCCGGCCGGACGCCGGTGGTTGTCTGACGCGCGGGCGTCAGCCGCGGTCCAGGTAGGCGCGTTCCACGGTCTGCCGGACGCGGTTGCCGGCCGCGTCGGTGGCCGTGACCCGCAGCGTCACGTACGCCTCGCCGTCCACCTCCGCCGGCCGTTCGAGCGTCGCGGTGAAACGGTTGTCGTCGTGTTCCCGCACCCGGGCCGCGGGGACGAACGTCGCGCCGTCGTCGTACGACACCTCGACCTCCAGCGTCACGTCCTCCGGCGCGGCGAGCCCGTCCTGGTGCCGGACGTCGAGGCCGATGGTGTGCCGGCGGCCGTCGTCGACCGCGTTGTGCTCGTCGGCGCGGACCTCGTAGTCGACCTGGAGCAGCGGCAGCGGCGTCTCCTCCTCGACGCTGCCCGAGACGAAGTCCCAGGAGGTCTCGGTCGCCGTGCCGAAGAGCCAGTCGGCGCCGCTCCGGCTGGTGTTGAGGTCGAAGCGGTACGCGGCCTCGCCCGGCGGCACCGCGAAGCTGCCCCAGCCGCCGTCGGCCGCGCCGACCTCCGCGCCGTCGCGGTACAGCACGCCGTCCGCCGAACCGCCGCTGGACCACTGGCCCGCGTCCGATCCCGAGTCGGCGAACTCGGGGATCCGCAGCGTCATGGTGTCCCGCTCCCGCACCGAGTCCACCGCGCCGCCCGCCGGGATCGCGGGGCGCACCACGGCCCCGAACCACTCCTGGGCGAGCCGGTCGGAGGACCGGTAGGCGCGGGGATCGTCGCGCATGGCGACCCCGTCGACGGGCAGGTCGACCAGCCACGGCACGGTGTAGTGCGTGAAGCGCTGCCACGTGGTGTCGCCGGAGCTGACGTACTCGGTGCGGGTGAGGCCGGTCGGCGCGTCGATCGGCGGGTCCACGATCGCCGTCGACTGGTACGGGCGCCAGATCACCTGGTGGGTCATGGCGTAGTCGCTGGCACCGGTCTCCGCGTACGTGGTGCGCAGCTCCGCGGTGTTCCGGTCGGTGACGGTGTGCACCACCCGTTCCGGGATCCGGTCCCGGGAGACCTGCGCCACGTCGTAGGCGTAGGGGCTGCGGACGGTGCCCTCGAACGCCACCGTCGTGGGCCGCTCGGCGACGCGGGCCAGCAGGGCCTCGCCCTGTTCGGTGCTGACCCGCATCAACGGGGTGGCGAAACGCGCGCCGTTGGGCAGCCACCGGGTGACCGGGTTCTGGCCCTCCGACGCGACGGTCATGACCGCGGCCACGCCCGCCGCCGCCGCGCGTTCCATGAGATCCCACGAGCCCGACGGCTCCCCGCGCAGCACGGCCAGCGCTCCGGCGGCGGCGGAGAAGTCGGGGTCCGCGGCGGTGCCGGCGTCCACCACCTCCAGCCGCTCGCCGTCCGGGTCGAGCAGCGGCGAGTACGGCATGTAGTAGGGGTCGAGGTCGAGTCGCGCGTGGCGGACGTCGGCGGTCAGCAGCGGGGCGGTCAGATGCCAGCGGGAGACGAACTCGAACTCGCCCTCCGTGACCTCCTCGGTGGGCGTGACCATCAGCCGCGCCCCGGCCGGGTACTGCACGTAGCCGATGTAGTCGTGTCCTTCGATCTGCCGGTAGACGTGGAAGGACAGCCACGAGCGGGACTCCGCCGGGCGCGGCGTGCGGATCTCCACGGGCGTGACGTCGCTCAGGTCGAGGGTGGCCGCGGTGTCCTCGGTGACCGTCACCTCGGGCAGCACCGCCATCCGGTACTCGGGCAGGCCGTCCTCGCCGCGCGCCTGGCCGAAGTCGATGCCGATGTAGGTGCCCTCCGTCACCTCGGACGACGACGCGTCGCCGCTGGTGCCGTCCCAGTGCACGAACCCTGACGGGCCCCAGAACAGCGGGACGGCGTTGGGCTGCGGCTCGCCGTCCGGGCCGAGGACGGTGACGTCGAGCCGGTGGGTCGGCGGCGCCACGACCAGGCTGACGGTGGTGTGCGCCAGCACCTCGCCGTCGGTCTCGCCGCCCGCCGCGGTGGCCGTGACGTAGCCGTAGTACCGGCCGTACGGAACGTCGGCCGGGTCGGCGGTCAGCTCGACCTGGGCGGTGGCGCCCGGGGCGACCGTGACCTCCCCGGCGGCGAGCCGCAGGGCGCCCTCGGGGAGTTCCTCGCCGGTGTCGGTGGCCAGGGCGGCGTCGAGGCGCAGGGTGACCGGCGCGTCGCCGGTGTTGGTGTAGTCGAGGGTGCGGGTCTCGGCCGCGGCCGAACCGTCCCCGGCCGAGCCGTCGTCGGGAGCGAACGGGCCGAGGGCGACCGTGCCGGTCGCCGTCACCGTGCCGGTGGCGGCGGCGCCCACGTCCAGCCGGCCGCCGCCCTGTTCGGTCACGGCGGTGTCCGGCACCGTGCGCGCGGTGCTGACCAGGGCGGATCTGAGCCGTTCCGCGTCCCAGTCGGGGTGGGCCTGGGCGAGCAGCGCGGCGGCGCCCGCGACGTGCGGGGTGGCCATCGAGGTGCCGGACGCGGAGGTGTACTCCTCGTCCACCGGGGTGCCCATCGCGGTGCCCTCGGCCCGCGCGGCCACGATGTCCACGCCCGGCGCCGTGATGTCGGGCTTGACGGCTGCGTCGCCGGGGCGCGGGCCGCGGCTGGAGAACGGGGCGAGGGCGTCGTCCCGGTCCACCGCGCCGACGGTCAGGGCGCGGTCGGCGGCGGCCGGCGAGCCGATGGTCTCGTCGCCCTGTTCGCCGGCGTTGCCCGAGGCCACCACGAACAGGGTGCCGGTGGTCTCGGTCAGCTCGTTCAGGGCCTGGCTGAGCGGGTCGGTGCCGTCCGACGGCTCGTCGCTGCCCAGGCTCAGGTTGACGACGTCCGCCCCCTGTTCCGTGGCCCACTCCATGCCGGCGATGACCTGGGACAGCGAGCCCTGCCCGTCGTCGCCGAGCACCTTCCCGACGATCAGGTCCGCGGCCGGCGCCAGGCCCTGGCGGGCGCCGGCCGACGCGGCGCCGGTGCCGCCGACGGTGGCGGCGACGTGGGTGCCGTGGCCGTACGCGTCGTGCGTGCCGCCGCTGCCGGAGAAGTCCTGGGCGGCCGAGATCCGGCCCGCCAGGTCGGGATGGTCGGCGTCGACGCCGGTGTCCAGCACCGCGACGGTGACGCCCTCCCCGTCGAGTCCGGCGTCCCACGCGGCCGGGGCGTTGACCTGCCGGGTGCTGCGGTCGAGGGTCGCGGACACGGTCGCGTCCAGCCACACCCGGGGCGTGGCGGCGGCCTGGGCCCTGCTCATCCGGGCGGGCGGGTCCAGGCGTTCCCAGAAGTCGCCGAGGTCGTCGCCGGCCACCCGCAGCGAGGTGGCGTCGATGCTGTCCAGCTCGTACGAGGGCGCGTCGCCGTCGTGCAGCGCGGCCAGCGCGTCCATCCTGCGGTCGGCCGCGGCGGCGGTCGGGCCCTCGGGCGCGTGCACCAGCAGCGGCAGCGCGTCGGCGTGCGCGGTGTCGTAGCCCCGCTCGACCAGGGCGGTGACCTCGAACAGGGTCGGGTCGATGGCGCCCGTGGCGAACAGCGGCACCACGTCGGCGGGCAACACGGTGATGCGGCCGTCGTGTTCGATGGTCTGGAAGGCCATGTTCTCCCGGCCGGGGCCCGGTTCGACCGAGGCGGTCCGCCGCCCGTCGCCGGTCGCGGTGACCGTCACGGAGTCGCCGGTGACCAGCCGCACGGTGGCGCTGCTCCCGGCGGCCGGGGCCGCCGCTGCCTCCCCGCTCGTCGCGGTGTCCGCCTCGGCGACCCGCGGCAGGCCGAGCCCCGCCATCAGCAGCGCCGCCGACGCGGCCGCCGCCAGGCGGATCCGTCTGTGACCTCTCGGGTCCCTCGGACCCTTCGGCCCTCTCGGGTCTCTCATCGGCCGCCGTCCTCTCTTCCCGTCTTCCCGCGTCCCGCCATCCCGCCGTTCGAGAAAGGATCGGCCGCCGCCCGACGCGCTGTCACCGTTTCCGCGTTGTCGCAGTGGCGCCATGTCGCTAATGTGACAGGCCGCCGGTTGGGTGGGAGGTGCGCGTGCTGGCGGCAGCGGGACTCACCCCGGACGAGGAGGCGGTCTACCGGTACCTGGTGTCGGTGGAGTCGGCCTCCGCTGCGGACGTGGCGGCGCGCACCGGTCTGGGCCCCGAACGGGCCGAGACGGTGCTGCTCGGCCTGGAACGCCAGGGCCTGCTCGGCCGCTCCGGCCGGGATCCCGTCACCTTCGCCGCGAGCCCGCCGGACGTGTCGCTGCTGCCCCGCCTCCAGCGGCACGCGCACGCGCTGGACCAGGCCCGGGCCGCGACGGGCGAGTTGCTGGAGGCGTACCGGGCCACCCGCCGGCGCCACGACCCCGGCCAGCTGATCGAACTGGTCACCGGCGCCGACTCGTTGCGCCGCTATCTGGAGCAACTCCAGGGTGGCGCCCGGCACGAGATGATGTGGTTCTGCCGGGCCCACTACGTGGCCATGCCGTCCAGCGACAACGACGCCGAGTTCGCGGCGCTGGAGCGCGGCGTGCGCTACCGGGTGGTCTACGAACGGGCCTACTTCGAGGATCCGGGCTCGGTGGACAGCCTGGTGGCGGGCGTGCGTTCGGGCGAGCAGGCGCGTTCGGTGCCGGCGCTGCCGCTGCGGATGGCGATCGCGGACCGGGAGGTGGCGGTCTGCCCGCTGGTCCCCGGCGGCCCGGGCGGCAGCCCCGAGGAACCGACGGCGGCGGTGGTGCGCAGCGGCAGCCTGCTGGACGCGCTGATCGCGCTGTTCGAGCGCTACTGGGACGACGCCGTGCCGCTGCGGGTCAGCCCGTCGGGCGCGCTCACCGGCACCGAGGGCGTGCCGCGGGCCGGCGAGGAGCGGCTGTCGCCCACCGACCGGCAGCTGCTGTCCCTGCTGGTGGCCGGGGTCGCCGACAAGGCCATCGCCAGCCAGCTCCAACTCAGCCGCCGCACCGTGCAGCGCCGGGTGCAGCACATGATGGAGGTCACCGGCGCCGCCACCCGCATGCAACTCGCCTGGCAGGCGGCCCGCCGCGGCCTGGTCTAGCGCCCGCCGACCCCCGGCCTCCTCCCGGCCCCGTCCCGCCCGGGGCATGCGGCAGGGCGCGCGCCGGGGCGTGTCCGGGGCGCGCGTCCGCGATCGGTTCGGGCGGCCCGCGCGGCCGTGCTTTCATGTTCCCCCCAGGCCGGAAGAAGCCATGGCAGGACGGGAGTGGCGGATGCTGGGGTTTCGGGTGCTGGGCCCGACCGGGTTGCTGCGGGACGGGCATGCCGAGACGTTGTCCGGCCGGCTGCAGCGCACGCTGCTGGCGATGCTGCTCTCGCGCGCCGACCGTCCGGTGCCGGTGGACGTGCTCACCGAGGGGCTCTGGCCCGACCAGCAGGACCCCAGGGTCGAGCAGAAGCTGCAGATCCACGTGCACCGGCTGCGCCGCACGCTCGGCGAGCCGGATCGGCTGTCGTACGTTCCGGCGGGGTACCGGCTGCGGGTGCGGCCCGGCGAGCTGGACGCGGAGCGGTTCGAATCGCTGGTCGCCGAGGCGCTGGGGATCGCCCGCCGCGAGCCGCGACGGGCGATCGCGGCGCTGCAGGAGGCGCTGGAGCTGTGGGGCGGAACTCCCTTCCGCGACACGGACGTTCCGATCCTGACCGACTGGGCGAACCGGCTCACCGAATGTCGGCTGACCGCCGTCGAGGCGCTCTACCAGGCCAGGCTGGCCCGCGGGGAGGACGCGGCGGTCATCGGCGAGCTCACCGATCTGGTGCGCGCGCACCCGTTCCGGGAGCAGCTGCACGGTCTGCTGATGACCGCGCTCCACCGGGCCGGCCGGCGGGCCGACGCGCTGGCGGCCTACCGCACCGCGCGGAAGGCCCTCGTCACGGAGCTGGGTCTCGAACCGGGTCCCGAACTGCGTGCGTTGGAGCAGCGCATCCTCACCGGCGAACCGGCGCGACCGGATGACACCGGAGCCGCGCAGGTGCCCCCGCCCGCCCAACTGCCCGTGAACGTACGAGGGTTCGTCGGCAGGGAGGCCGAGCTCGCGGAACTCGACCGGCTGCTGTCCGTGGCGGCACCGGCGGTGGTCTCGGCGGTGGCCGGAACGGCCGGGGTGGGCAAGACGGCCCTCGCGGTGCGGTGGGCCCACCGGGTGCGGGAGCGGTTCCCGGACGGCCAGCTGTACGTCGACCTGCGGGGTTACGGCCCCGACCAGCCGGTGTCGCCGGAGGACGCGCTGGCGGGATTCCTGCGCGCGCTGGGCGTGGACGGCGCGGCGGTGCCACCGGACCCCGCCGAACGCGCCGCGCGGTTCCGCACCCTGGTCGACCGGCGCCGGGTGCTGATCGTGCTGGACAACGCCCGGACGGTCGAGCAGGTGCGCCCCCTGCTGCCCGGCAGCTCGTCGTGCTTCGTGCTGGTGACCAGCCGGGACTCGCTGGCCGGGCTCGTCGCTCGGGAGGGCGCGCACCGCATCGGCCTCGACCTGCTGACGGTCCGGGACGCCCGCGGCCTGCTGCACGAGCTGCTCGGGGACCGAGTGGCCGCCGAACCCGAGGCGGCCGACCTGCTGATCGAGCGCTGCGCCCGGTTGCCCCTCGCGTTGCGCATCGCCGCCGAGCTGATCCGGTCGCAGCCCGCGCGCGCCATCGCCGAGTTGGCGGACGAACTCGCGCACCAGCGGGACGCGCTCGACCTGCTGGACATCGACAGCGACCCGCAGACGGCCGTGCGGTCGGTGTTCTCGTGGTCGTACCGGCGGCTCGACCCGGCCGTGGCCCGGATGTTCCGGCTCATCGGCGTGCACCCCGGGCACGACATGGACGCGTACACGGTGGCGGCCCTGGCCGGGAGCGGGCTGCGGGAGACCCGCCGGGCGCTGGACACCCTGCTGCGCGCGCACCTGATCGACCAGATCTCCGGCGGGCGGTACCAACCGCACGACCTGCTGCGCGCCTACGCCGCCGAACTCGCCTCGGACATCGACGGCGCGGGGGAGCGGGAGGCCGCGCTGGCCCGGCTGCTCCGCCACTACCTGTGCACCGCCTCGGCCGCGATGGACGCCGTCGCCCCGGACGACTACGTGCCCAGGCCGAGGGCACCGGAGTCGGGGTGCCCGACACCCGCCTTCCCGGCCTACGGCGACGCCTTCCGCTGGCTCGACGCCGAGCGGGCCAATCTGCTGGAGGTCACGCGGTACGGCGACGGGATGTTCGTGACCGACATGTCGCAGACGATATGGCGATATCTCGACGTCGGCGGGTACCACGACGAGGCGGCACTCCTGCACACCCGGGCGCTGGACGTCGCGCGAGAGCGGGCGGACACGCTCGCGGAGGCGCACGCACGGCGCGCTCTCGGCCTCGCGATGAACCGCATGGGCCGCAACGACGAGGTGATCGCTCATCTCACCTGGGCCCTGGCGGTCTACCAGCGGGCCGGTCAGGAACTGCTCCACGCCGCCACCCTGAGCGTCCTCGGGAACGTCTACTCGAAACGAGGAGACCTGCACGAGGCGGAACGGCACTTCGAACGCGCCCTGGCCCTGACCAGCCGGAGCGGAAACTGGCAGCTGACCGCCGTGTCCTCGACCAACCTCGCCCGTAACCTGCTGAGCCTGGGCCGCCACGAGGAGGCGCTGCGCCGCCTCGACGACGCCGTGACCCTCTCCCGGAGCAACGGCAGCAAGCCCCTCGAATGCAACGCGCTGTGCGTCCTCGCCGAGGTGTGCGCGCATCTGGGACGCGACGAGGAGGCGTTCGACCACGCGCGCCGGAGCCTGGCCCTCGCCCGCGAGACGCGCTACCGCGCGTCCGAAGGCGACGCGCTGCGCGTTCTCGGCCTGCTCCACCGGCAGCGGGGCGACGACGAACAGGCGATACGCCACCTCGACGAGGCGCTGGCGATCCTGCGGAACGTCAACGTCACGCTGTCGAGCGCGAAGTCGCTGAACGCGCTGGGCGCCGCCCACGCCTCCGCCGGCCGCCCGGCCGAGGCGATCCGCTGTTACGGCGACGCCCTGGCCATGGCGGCCAAGGCCGACCACCGCGTACAACTGGCCCACGCGCACGCGGGCATCGCCGAGACCCACGCGGCCCTCGGGGAGCACGAGCCGGCGCGAAGCCACTGGCAACAGGCGCTCCGGTCCTACGACGCACTCGACCTACCCGATCCGGCGGCCCGGGTACGGGCCCGACTGGCGGGCCTGCCGGCCGAACCGGAGAACCCGGACGCCGCTGCCCGCGGTTGAGTCCCGAGGCACCGCCGTTCGCCAGGCACGTGCGTGCCGGGCAATTGGTCTTGTGAATGAGGACAACTCGGACGCGTCACACGAGACTACGATCGGATCGCTGCCGTCGGGGGAGGGCGAGCGGGAGGGGTCCCAGGGAAGCCGCCCTAGCCTCGGACATCGGAGACGGCCGACACGGTCGGACGGGGAGGGCACATGCCTGACAACGGCGTCAGGGACCACAAGCCGCATTTTCCGGAGACGGACGGGGGACGGGAGTTCGTCGCCGCGTTGCGCGAGGCGGTGGTGCCGGGGGAGCGGAGGGCCGTGAGGCGCCGTGGTCGGGCGGTGCTACCGCCCGTCGCGTTGCTCACGGAGGGAGAGCAGTCGCGGGCCAGAGCGCGGCGGGTGCTGCGCTGGCTCGACGTGTGCCTGCATGCCGAGGCGGGGCCGCGGGCCGCGAAGCTGGTCCCGCACGCTCTGCTCACCGCCGACGAGCTGGCCGGGGACCGGTTGGTCACCGACCAGCTGGTGGCGCGGCTGGTGGAGGGCGTTCCGCCGCGGACCGGGCGCCTGCCCTTTCCGAACTACCTGCTGATGCGCGACGTCGCCGCGTGGTTACGCCGGCCGGACGGAGCGGATGCCGCGGGCGACAGGGCCCTGCGCGACCACTGCTACGCCCGGCTTCTCGAGCGTGACGGCCTCCGATCCGCCCTGTGGTGGGCCGGTGGCCGGGACGAGGCCGGTGGGGGCGGCGGCCTGGCGACCCTCTGGCATGTGGTCGGGCATCCGCTGTGCCAGGTTCTTCCCCGGTGGTGGTGGGCGCGGCGCCGCACCCGGCGGGTGGTGTGGTCCCGACGGCGCGGCTGGTACGCGCGGGCGCAGGGGCTGCCGCACGGCCGGACGTCCGTCGAGTTCTTCTCGAACGCCGTGACGCTGCGGGCCGATGACCTGGACAGGCTGCTGCTGCACGCGCTGTTCGACGATCTGACCCGGGCGACCCGGCCCACCCGGGTCTCGCCCTGGCGACGCCGGCGGGCCACCCGCTACACCCTGCTGCTCGAACTGCCGCCGGACGAGGGCCCCGACGGTCCTGTCCTGCGGTTCCTCGACGCCTACCGGGAGGCCGTCGGGGAGACGTCCTGCACGGCGACGCTGCTGCTCGCCGTCGGCCCGGCGGGAAGCGCGCCGCCCGGGGAGACCGTCAGCCCGCGGGAGGCGGCGCACCGGTTGGCCACGGACCACCATCACGCGCGCTCCGACGACGCGTCCCACCGGCCGTTACGGGTCCCGCTGCCGGCGAACGACGAGGCGTGGCCGGTGGACGGGTGGCGGCCCAGGGCCGTCGTGCCCCGACGATGGCGGACCGGGCCGAGCACCTCGGCGGTCGCCCAGGCCACGGTGGTCGCCGCCGCGCTGGTCGCCGGTGGACTCGTGGGCGTACCGCGGCTTCCCGTCAACGAGGACGATGCCTGCCTCGGCAGCTCTTCCGAGGCCGACGGGGTTCACTCGACCGTCCCCGAGGCCGCGTCCGTCAACCTGCCGGAGCAGTATGACGCCGCCGAGGCGGTGATCGAGGAGCAGAACGCGCGGGCAGCGGAGGCCGAGGGGCGCGGGGATCCGGTGCGCACGATCGTCTACGTCGGGGCCGCGGTGACCGCGGACGAGCCCGAGGACGAGCAGCGCTCCGACGGCGCCGTGCCCGAACTGCGCGGCATCGCCCTGGCCCAGCGCGAGGTCAACGACGGAGCGCGCGACGACGACGACAAGGTCTGGCTGCGGGTGGAGATCCTGGATGCCGGCAAGCGGTACGAGAACGCCGTCGGCGTCGCCAGGGGGATCGTCGCGGCGGCCAAGGACGATCCGGACATCGTGGGCGTCGTCGGCTTCCGGCAGAGTCGGACGGAAACCAAGGACGCGGTCGAGGTGCTCGGCGGGGCCGGCATCCCGGTGGTCGCCACCACCGCGACCGCGGACGAGATGGCGACCACCGACTACTACCACCAGCTCGCACCCTCCAGCAGCCGCGAGGCCGAGGTGGTCAGCGAGTTCGTGGGGTCGGGCGCCATCGTGGAGAACGGTGCCGGCGGATGCGTCCCGGCGGACGTCGCCATCGTGGTGCACGATCCGGAGGACCTGTACAGCAGGTCTCTGGCGGACCGATTCGTCGGCTACATCGAGGAGTCCGGCGGCACGCCCCACCGGCTCGGGCACACCCCGGACTCGGGTGACGACGAGGTGCCGGCACCGGCCGACCCGGACGTCACGATGGCGGACGACATCCTGGACCTGACCGAGTCGGTGTGCGAGCTGATCCAGGAGGAGCCGGGGAGCAACCCGGTCGTGTACTGGACGTCCCGGTCGCGGGAGTTCCAGGCATTCCTCGACGACTTCGGCGACAAGACGACCTGCGAGGGCACGCGCCTGACGGTGGTGGGCGGGAACGAGCTCACCAACGCCGCGATGTCGGGACAGTTCACCCTCCCGCCGTGGCTGCGCTTCTACTACACGGCCCGGTCGCTGCCGGTCGGGGACGACCGCAACAGCGACACGACCGCGGAGTTCCACGCGGCCTACGCCGAGGAGTTCGAGGAGGACGACGTCTGGCGCGACGACGGACACCAGGGGCTGGCGTACGACGCCGTGCAGGTGATGGCGATGGCCGTCAACGAGGCGAACCGTTCGACGGACGGAACCAACGTCAACCGGACCATGGTGCAGTCGAGCCTTTACTACGGCGTCGAGATCGAGGGGGCGAGCGGCCACCTCTCCTTTCCCGAGGGCGAGGCGTTCTCCGTCGACAAACCGTTGGCCGTCGTGCATCTCACCCAGGACGGCGCCGAGCCGGTCCTGGCCTGCGGGTGGACCGCGCGCAACACCGGCCGGCTCGTGGAGTGGGGCCCCGACGGCGAGTTCGACTGTCCGACGGACGGCTGACCGCCGGACCCGCCGCGTCGGCGTCGTCCGTGGGAGGGGTCCCAGCCGGCGGGCCTAGTGTCGGCGGGCACGGAGTCCATCGGGACATGGGGAGGGCACGTGCCTGACAACGGAGTCGGGGAGCACAGGCCGCGTTTTCCGGAGACGGACGGGGGGCGGGACTTCGTCGCCGCGTTCCGGGAGGCGGTGGTGCCGGGGGAGCGGAGGGCCGTGAAGCGCGGGGGTCGGGCGGTGTTACCGCTCGTCGCCTTGTTCACGGAGGGGGAGGAGCGGCGGGCGCGGGCGCGGCGGGTGTTGTGGTGGCTGGACGGGTGCCTGCATGTCGAGGCGGGGCCGCGGGCCGCGAAGCTGGTCCCGCACGCCGTGCTCACCGCCGACGAGCTGGCCGGGGACCGGCTGGTCACCGACCGGTTGGTGGCCCGGCTGGTGGAGGGCGTTCCGGCACGGACCGGGCGCCTGCGGGTGCCGAACTACCTGCTGATGCGCGACATCGCCGAGTGGCTGCGCCGGCCGGACGCCGGAGCCGGCCCGGCCGAGGACGCCACCGCGTTGCGCGACGCCTGCCACGAGGCCCTCCGCCGACGCGACCGGCTGCGCGGAGGGCTGTGGTGGCTGGGTGGGAGGGACGACGGCAGCCTCGGGGGCCTCTGGTACCTGGTCGCCCACCCGCTGTGCCAGGTCCTGCCGCGGTGGTGGTGGGCGCGGCGCTGCACCCGGCGCCTGGTGTGGTCCCGGCGGCGCGGTTGGTTCGCGCGGGCGCAGGGGCTGCCGCACGGCCGGATCGCCGTGGAGTTCTTCTCCAGCGTCGCGACGATGGGCGTGCACGATCTGGAGCGGTTGCTGCTGCACGCGTTGTTCGAGGATCTGCGGCGGGCGACCCGGCCGACGCGGGTCTCGCCCTGGCGACGCCGGCGGGCCACCCGCTACACGTTCCTGCTCGAACTGCCGGCGAACGACGGTCCCGACGGTCCGGTGCGGCGGTTCCTCGACGCCTACGGGGAGGCCGTCGAGCAGGCATCGTGCACCGCGACGCTGCTGGTCGCCGTCGGCCCGGCCGAATGCGTGCCCAAGGGCGTGCCCGGCAGCCTCCGGTCGGCGGCGCACCGGCTGGCCGCGGGCGCGGACCGTGGCGGCTCGGACGACGACACGTCCGGTCGGCCGCTGGTGGTGCCGCTGCCGGCGGACGCGGCGGCGTGGGCGGAGGAGGGCCGACGGGTGCGGCCCGTCGTCCCGAGGCGGTGGCGGACGGGCCCGGCCACCTCGGCGGCGGCGCAGCTCACCGGAGGCGCCGCGGCCCTGGGCCTGACCCTGGCGATCCTGGGCCCGCCCGTCTTCGAGGAGCACGACGCCTGCCTCGGCGGTTCGGCCACCGAACGGGCCGCCTCGGCCGTGGATCCGCCGGAGGCCCTGCCGCTGCTGGCGCAGTACCAGGAGGCGGTGGCCATGATCGAGGAGCAGAACGCGCGGGCCGACCAGGCGGCACGCGACGGCGAGACGGTGCGGACCGTCGCCTACGTGGGGACGCCCGTCAGTGACAGCTGGGACGTCGAACAGCAGCGCTCCGACGGGGCGGTGCCCGAACTGCGCGGCGTCGCGCTGGCCCAGCAGGAGCTGAACGACGAGGCGCGCAGCGACGACCAGAAGGTCTGGCTGCGCGTCGAGCTGTACGACGCGGGGGAACGCTACGAGCGGGCCGCCGAGGCGGCGGGGGAGATCGTGGCCGCCGCCGAGGCGCACCCCGAGGAACTCATCGGCGTGGTCGGCATCGCCCAGAGCCGTGACGTCACGCGGGAGGCTGTGGAGATACTGGACGCGGCGCAGATCCCGACCATCGTCACCAATGCCACGGCCGACGCGATGCAGGTGGGCCCGTACCTCCGGCAGATCGCGCCGCCCAGCAGCCGTGAGGCGGAGGTCGCCAGCCATTTCGTCAGCGAGGGGAACGTCGTCGAGGACGGGGCGGGCGGCTGTGCCCCGGCCGACACGGTGATCGTGATCCAGGATCCGACGGACCTGTACAGCGCGTCCGTCGGGAACGACTTCGCCGACGCGTTCGACGACGGAGGGGTCGCGCGCGGCGTCTGGTACACGCCGGAGCCGGCGGGCGGCGCGACGCCGACGCCGGACGAGGGCGTCACGGTGGAGAGCAGCATCCACGGCGTCGCCGAGTCGGTGTGCGCGCGGCTCCGGGAGGATCCGGAGGCCAGCACCGTCGTGTACTGGGCCGCCAGATCGCGGGAGTTCCAGGCGTTCCTCAACGACTTCGGGGACTCGACGGACTGCTCCGGCGAGACGCTGACGGTCGTCGGCGGCAACGAGCTGACGAACGCGGCGCTCTCGGGCCTGTACGAGCATCCCTCCTGGCTGCGGCTCTACCACGCGGCGCACGTGCTGCCCGTCGGCGAGTCGCTGAGCCACGTCGCGGAGGAGTTCAACGCGCACTACGCCGCCGTCTTCGGGACGGACGACGTGTGGCGCGACGACGGCCACCCCGCCCTGGCGTACGACACGATGCAGGTGATGGCCGAGGCCGCCAACCGGGCGTACGAGAGCTCGGGCGGGAAGAGCGTCAACCGGGCGAGCGTCCAGACCAGCCTGTTCGGCGGCATCGAGAAGGCCGGGGTCAGCGGCGACATCGAGTTCCTCTCCGGCGAACCGGTCTCGCTGGACAAGCCGATGGTCATCGTGCTGCACGGCGCGGACGGGCCGGAACCCGTCCTGGCCTGCGGCGCCTTCGCGCCGAACGCCGACAGCGTCGCGGAGTGGGGCCCCGACGAGGAGTTCGACTGCCCGGCGGACACGCCCTAACCGCGGCGCTCGCGGTAGGCGCCGGGCGGGAGGCCGTAGCGTTCGCGGAAGAGGCGGCTGAAATGGAAGGGGCTGACGAAGCCCGACGCCGCGGCGACGCGTTCCACCGGGAGGGCGGTCGCCTCCAGCAGCCGCGCGGCGTGCCGCAGCCGGGCGTCGCGCAGCACCCGCATCGGGGTGTGGCCGAGCTGCTCCGCGAACAGGTGGGCCAGCCGGGACGGGGACAACGCCACCTCGGCCGCGAGCGAGGCGACGGTGTGCGGCGCGCCCGGGTCGGCCGCGATGAGCGCGGCGACCCGGCGCACCCGGGGATCGACGCCGCCGCCCGAGGCCGCGGCGCCGGCGGTCGCCAGCAGCAGCACCTCCTCCACCCGGCCCAGCGTCAGCTCCCTGGCGGCCCAGCCGTGGGCCACCGCGACCCGGCCGGGCTCCGGGTCCCGATCCGGTTCGGGCGGCGCCCCGTCGCCGGTCCACCGCGCGTCGGCGTGCATCCGGCGGAACGCCGCCTCGACCCGGGCCCGCAGCGCCGGCGGCACCGGGGCGATCGCGTACAGCCCGTCACCCGCGCGGTGCGGCCGCAACCAGCCGCCCCAGTCCTGGCGCGCCTGGCAGTGCACCCACCAGAACGCCCAACGGGTCGCGCCCGCCGCCACCGCGTAGCGGTGCGGCACGCCGGGACCGAGCGCCACCAGGTCGCCGGCACCGGCCGACGTCTCGGTCTGTCCCTGCCCCACCTCGCCGCGCCCGGCCGTCGTCCAGGTGAAGAGCCAGCTGTCCGCCCCGCGCGGCCGGCGCACCGCGTAGCCGGGGCGCTCGTCGAAGAAGCCGACGGTGACGAGGCCGCCGGGTGGCGCCGGCACAGCAGTTTCCGGCAGGTCCTCAGCATCCACGGGCATCCTCACCACGCTCGCTCGGTCCTAGCGTCGAACCCATGACAGCCACGACGACGCAGATCCTGCCAGACGAGGACTATCGACGCTTCCAGGACGAGGGCTTCACCGTGGTCAGGGGCCTGTTCTCCCCGGCCGAGATCGACGAGATCCGCGCCGAGTTCGCGGCGCTCCGGGAGGCCGGCCCGATCCCCGGACACTTCGAGCCCCGCGCGACCGAGCACACCGGGACCGCGGATCCGTTGCACAGCTACCCGCGCGTCATGCACCCGCACGAGGTGAACGACCTGGCGCGCCGCTACCTGCTCGACGCGCGGCTGGCCGCGGTGCTGGAGCGGCTGCTGGGCGAGGAGGCGCTGGCGGCGCAGAGCATGTTCTACTTCAAGCCGCCGGGCGCCCGCGGCCAGGCGCTCCACCAGGACAACTTCTACCTGCGGGTGGAGCCGGGCACCTGCGTGGCCGCCTGGGTCGCCTGCGACGTGATCGACCGGGAGAACGGCGGGCTGGAGGTCGTGCCCGGCACGCACGCGATGGACCTCTTCTGTCCGGAGGAGGCGGACGAGGCGACGTCCTTCGCCCGCGAGTACGTGCCGCCGCCGCCGGGACTGGCCCCGGTGCCCGTCGACATGCGGCCGGGCGACGTGCTGTTCTTCAACGGCGAGCTGGTGCACGGCTCGGAGCCGAACCGCAGCGCCGACCGGTTCCGCCGCTCGTTCATCTGCCACTACGTGGGCCGGTCCACGGAGCGGATCGGCCACTGGTACCGCACGCTGGCGATGAACGGCGCCCGGGTCCACCTGCCGGAGAGCGAGGGCGCAGGCCCCTGCGGCACGGAGTTCGACACCGTCGGTCCGCACTAGGCCCTTGCCGGGTCGGGTCGGGCCGGGCCGCGAGTCGACCGCCGGACCGGCACCGGTCCGGCGGTCGACGTGCTGGCCGGTGCCGGAGTCACCCGGGAGGGCGCCCCGCTCAGTGGTTGCCCGGGCCGGCGCCCGCCGTGACCGCCGCCGGTGTTCCCGTCGATCCGTCCCTCGTCAGGGACGGGGACTACGGCACCGCGGCGGGCCTGAGGTGCGGGCGGGAACTGCTGCGGCTGCCGGATCCGCCGACCGCCGTCTTCACCTGCAACGACGGGCAGGCGCTGGGCGTGTACCGGGCGGCGGCCGAGGCGGGTCTGAACATTCCCCGGGACCTCAGCGTCGTGGGCTTCGACGACCTGCCGCCGACCCAGTGGACCGTCCCGCCGCTGACCACGGTCCACCAGCCGCTCACGGAGATGGCCGCGACCGCCGCGACCATGGTCATCTCGCTGGCCAAGGGGGAGTCACTCGCGCAGACCCGGGTGGAACTCGCCACCGAGCTCGTCATCCGCGACAGCACGGCGCCCCCTCGTTCCGGGGACGCGCTCAGGCGCCGCGGCGAACCATGACGGGCGGGCGCCGCCCGTCGTCGCGCCCACGGCCGGACGCACGCCGGGGCACGCGTCACCCGGCACGCGTCACCCGGTGAGCAGGACCGGAAGCTTGCGCATGTCGTCGAAGACCACCGTGTTCTCGCCGGCCAGCCATGCGGCCGGGGTCAGGCCGCCGGCGTAGCCGAACGAGCGCATGCCGGCGGCGCGCGCCGCCCGGACGCCGTACTGACTGTCCTCGACCACCACGCACCGCGCGGGCGCCACCCCCATCCGCTCCGCCGCGTGCAGGAAGAGGTCGGGCGCCGGCTTCCCGTGCGCCACCTCGCTGGCGCTGTAGATGCGTCCCTCGAACCGCTCGTACAGCCCGGTGCGGCCGAGGGTGCGCCGCATCTTGTCGTGCAGACCGCTGGAGGCGACGCAGGCCGGGATGGTGATGGCGTCCAGCGCCTCGGCGATCCCGTCGATCGCGATCAGCTCCGTGTCGATGGCCACGGCCAGCCGGGACCGGTACAGCTCGCCCCAACGGTCCGCGGCCGCCTCGCCGAGCTGCTCGGCGACCTGGGCGCGCACCGCGCGCTCCGACCGGCCGAGGAACCGGTCGACGATCTCGCCCTCGGTGAGCGGCCAGCCCAGCTCGGCGCCCAGGTCCAGACAGACCCGCAGCGCCAGCGGCTCGGTGTCCACCAGCACGCCGTCGCAGTCGAAGATCACCAAATCGATGGAATCAGCCACCCTGGCAGCCTAACCTGCCGGGATGACCGCATCGGGAACGGAACGTCCGCAGGCCGGTGGGCCCGGGGGATCCGGTGGACCCGGGGGACAGGTGCTCGTGCTCAGCGGTCCGCCGGGCGCGGGGAAGACCACGGTGGCCCGGCTGCTGGCCGACGAGTTGCTCCCGTCGCCCACCGTCCACCTGCACACCGACGACTTCTGGGCCGTCATCCGGCAGGGCGTGATCGCGCCGTTCCTGCCGGAGTCCAGGCGGCAGAACGAGACGGTCGTCGGCGTGCTCGCCCACGCCGCGGCCGCATACGCGGCGGGCGGCTACCGCGTGGTGGTGGACGGGGTGGTCGGCCCGTGGTTCGTCGACCCGTACCGCGCGGCGGCCCGCGCGGCCGGGGTGGCGCTGCACTACGCCGTGCTGCGCCCCGACGAGTCCACGACGCTCAGCCGGGGCACCACCCGGGCCGACCATCCGCTCACGGAGCCGGAGCCGATCAGGTTGATGTACGCGCAGTTCCGCGAGCTCGGAGCGTACGAGGGCCACGCCCTGGACACGTCGGCGCTCGCGCCGGCGGCCACCGCGGACCTCGTGCTGGCGACCCTGGCGGCGGGACGCCTCCGGCTGGACCCGCCGGCTCGGCCGCCCGCTCAGCCGCCGGAAGTCTGACCCGCGGTGAACCGCTCGACCCAGTACCTGGTGCGGTCCAGGTACGCCGTCTCGGAGGCGGCCCCGGTCGTGCCGTAGGCGCCGTCGAAGGTCCGGTAGCCGTGCCCGGCCGGCGGGTTCGCGGAGGCGGGTTCGATCATCGTGCCCTCGTGCCACTCGTTGAACGAGGTGATCGACACCCAGTCGGGCGGGCCGCCGTTCTCCGGCGCCAGCGCGCCCGACCACAGCCGGTCGTACGTCGCGCCGTCGTCGTGTTCCAGCTCCGGCGTGGTGTTCCCGGGGACCGCGCGGTCGTCGAGGTAGCTGGGGCTCACCGAGGGCGCCCAGACGCGGCCGTTGGCGCGGCACCAGTCGGCGATGCCCTTCCAGCCCGTCAGGTCGCCGAAGTTGGTGTAGTTGTACAGGCCGCCGAAGTGGGTGGCCTTCGACACGTCGGTGGTCTGGGTGAGCACCAGGTTGTCGGCGTTGACCGCGGCCAGCGGCGACCAGTCGGCGATCTGCAGGCTGTTGAAGACGTAGAACGCGGGGCGGTCGCCGCGTTCGGGATCGCGGAAGAAGCCCGGATGGGATCCGTACCGGTCGTTGAGGTACCGGATGTCGTCGACCGTGGAGGCGGCGGTGCGTCCGGAGTACGGCTCCAGGTGCCAGGCGACCCGGACGCCGTGCTGGGCGGCGACGTCCAGGAGCAGCGGCACCCGCTGGTCCTCGTAGCCGCCCTGGCCCCACCAGGTGGTGGCGATCACGCCGACGCCCGCCTGCCGGATCCAGACCATGTGCTGGGCGACCACGGCCTCGTCGCCCGCGTCGTATGGTCCGAGCGCGGGGTAGAAGTCGGCGCCGATGTCGTCGGGCGGCTGGTGCTCGCCCTGCTGCCAGTGCCGCCAGCTGCCGTGCACCGACGGACTGCCGTACCAGGGGTAGTAGAAGAAGTGCACGTTGGTGGAGGCGGGCGGCGGCTCCGCGGCGGTGGCGGTCCGGGTCGTCTGGAGCGCGGTGCCGCCGAGTCCGGCGGCGGTGGCGGCGCCCGCGCCGAGGGCGAGCAGACGGCGCCTGCTGAGGTCGGCGGCGTGCTGGGGGGACGGAAACGGGGTCACGAGGTCGCGTCCTTCCGCGTGGTGGGCGAGGTGGGGTCTCGTCCGGCGCCCAGAGAGTAGGGGCGGGTCGGCGTCTCGTCCAGAGGGGGCGCGCAACGATTCGACAGAAGAATGGAAATCTCTTATCTACTGCCGAAGAAAGCAGCGACGGGTGAGGGAAGAAGTCGCTAACCACCGTGCCGGTCGTTCGGTGGCGACCCGCGGGGAGATCGTTTTCGGCCAGGGGAATCCGGCCGGGCCCGGCGATGACCTGCCGGTCTATCCTAATCGCACGAGTGTTCGATGGCTGGTTTATGGTGGACCGGAACGACGGAAACCAGGGGGGCGGGCGTGACGGGAGGTGCGGGATGGCGGGCGCTGCTCCTGGTTTCGCGCACCTGCACGTGGCGTCCGGGTTCTCCGCCAGGTACGGGGCCTCGCACCCCGAGACGCTGGCCGAGCGCGCCGGCGAGCGGGGCATGGCGGCACTGGCGTTGACCGACCGGGACACCCTGGCCGGCGCCGTCCGGTTCAGCAGGGCGTGCGGGCGGGCCGGGGTGCGCCCGGTGTACGGGGTGGAGCTGGCCGTGGCGGAGCCGCCGACCGACACGGGCGCGGGGAGCGCTCCCGGCGGCGGGCGTCCCCGGCGGCGCCGGACACCGGTCAAGGGAGGCATCTTTGTCGACGAATCGGCATCTCGGGTGGTCTTCCTGGCCAGGGACGGCGCCGTCGGCTGGGCGGGACTGTGCCGGCTGGTCACCGCGGCCCACGCGGACGCCGAGCAGCCCCTGCTGCCGTGGGCCGAGGCCCGGGCACACGGCGAGGGACTGATCGTGCTGCTCGGCCCGGACGCGGAGGTCGGCCGGGCGCTCGCCGCCGGGCGTCCGGACCGCGCCGCCCGGCTGCTCGCCCCCTGGCGGGAGGCCTTCGGCGACGCACTGCGCCTGGAGGTCAGCGCCAGCGGCCCGACCCGCACCGCGGCGCGCACCCTCGGGCTCGCCGCCGAACTGGGCGTCCGGCCGGTGCTGAGCAACGCGGTGCGCTACGCCGATCCGGGACAGGGCCCGGTCGCCGACGTGCTGGACGCCGCCCGCCGGCTGGCCCCCATCGATCCGCGCCGCGGCCTGGACAACGGCGAGCGCTGGCTGAAGGGGCCCGACGCCATGGCCCAGGCGGCCCTGCGGATCGCCGAGGCGGCCGGCTACGGGCGGACCGTCGCCCACCGGCTGCTGACCCTCACCGAGGAGACGGCCGACGCCTGCCGGGTCGACCCCGAGGACGACCTGGGCATCGGGCGCGTGCACTTCCCGGAACCGCACCTGGTCGGCGCGGGCGCGCGCACCGCGGACCGGGTGCTGCGGTCCCGCTGCGCGGCGGGCATGATCGCCCGCCGCCTGGAACGGGACGAGACGCGCTGGCGGCGCCTGGAGGAGGAGCTGCGGGTCATCGAGCGGCTCGGCTTCGCCTCGTACTTCCTGACCGTCGCCCAGGTCGTCGAGGACCTGCGCGGGCTCGGCATCCGGGTCGCCGCCCGCGGCTCGGGCGCCGGTTCGTTCGTGAACCACCTGCTCGGCATCGCCCACGCCGACCCCGTCGAGCACGGTCTGCTGATGGAACGCTTCCTGTCCCCGCGCCGCGCGGTGCTGCCCGACATCGACATCGACGTGGAGTCGGCCCGCCGCCTGGAGGGGTACCGGGCCATCTTCGAGCGCTTCGGCGAACGGCGGGTGGCGACGGTCGCCATGCCCGAGACCTACCGGGTGCGGCACGCCGTCCGCGACGTCGGCCTCGCACTGGGCCTCGACCCGGCCGAGACCGGCCGGCTGGCCAAGGCGTTCCCGCACATCAGGGCGCGCGACGCCCGCGCGGCACTGGCCGAGCTGCCCGAACTCCGCGCGATCGACACCGAGGCGCACGGGCCGCGGATGTGGGACCTGGTGGAGGCGCTGGACGCGCTGCCGCGCGGGGTCGCCATGCACCCGTGCGGGGTGCTGCTCTCCGACGCCTCGCTCCGCGCCCGCACGCCCGTGGTGCCGACCAGCGGTGAGGGCTTCGCGATGTCGCAGTTCGACAAGGACGACGTGGAGGACCTCGGCCTGCTCAAACTCGACGTGCTGGGTGTCCGGATGCAGTCGGCGATGGCCCACGCCGTGGCGGAGATCGAACGCGCCACGGGCGAACACGTCGACCTCGACGCGTTTCCCTTGCCGGGGTCTTCGCAGGGTCCCCCGTCGGCCCCCGCCCCCGCCGGCAGGGGCCCGGACCGTGAGCCGAGGGCCGCCAGCTCCGCTGTCCCCCCGCGGGGAGGGCCCTCGGGCCCTGCGCCGGTTGTGCCCGGTGGGACGCTCGCCGGGCCCGGCGGTGAGCCGGTGGCGTCTCCGAGCGCGTCCGGTGGGGCGACCGCCGGCGCGGCTCGGGGCGGGACGTCGAGGGCGGCCGCGGGGGGCGGTTCTCCGCACACGCCGCGCCCGGTCGCTCCGACCGTGGCCGGCAAGGCATTTGTCGATGAGGAGACGTATCGGTTGATCCGGTCGTCCGAGACGCTCGGGTGCTTCCAGATCGAGTCGCCGGGGCAGCGGGATCTGATCGCCCGGCTCCAGCCGCGTGACTTCCACGATCTGGTCGTGGACATCAGCCTGTTCCGGCCGGGGCCGGTCGGTGCCGACATGGTGCGGCCCTTCATCGACGCCAGGAACGGCCGCCGGCAGCCCCGCTACCCGCACCCCGACCTGGTGCCGGCGCTGCGCGAGACGTACGGCGTGGTCATCTTCCACGAGCAGGTCATCCGGATCCTGGCCACCATGACGGGACAGGACCGGGCGCTGGCCGACGAGGCCAGGCGCGCGCTCTCGGACCGCGAGCGGCAGGGACGGGTGCGCGCCTGGTTCGCCGCGGAGGCGGAGAAGCGCGGCTACGCCCCCGAGGTGATCGGCCGGACCTGGGAGATCATCGAGGCCTTCGGCAGCTTCGGCTTCTGCAAGGCGCACGCCGTCGCCTTCGCCGTGCCGACCTACCAGTCGGCCTGGCTCAAGACCCACCATCCGGCCGCCTTCTACGCCGGGCTGCTCACCCACGACCCGGGGATGTACCCCAAGCGGCTGTTGCTGGCCGACGCCAGAAGGCGCGGGGTGCCGATCCTGCCGCTGGACGTGAACCGCTCCGACACGGTCTACAGAATCGAACTGGAGTCTGAATTCGGGGCGTGGGGCGTCCGGTTGGCGCTCGGCGAGGTGCACGGGGTCTCCGAGGCCGAGGCGGAACGGATCGCGGCGGGACGGCCGTACGCCTCCCTGCCCGACCTGCTCGACCGGGCCGCCCCCTCCCTGCCGATCGCCGAACGGCTGGCCAGGGTCGGCGCGCTGGACTCCTTCGGCGACAACCGCCGCGACCTGCTGCTGCACCTCGCGGAGCTGCACCGGCAGCGGCGGGGCAGCGGCGCGGGCGGCCGGCAGTTGCCCTTCGGCGCACCGGGAGACGCAGCGGGAGACGCGCCGGACGACGCGTCGGAGGAGGAGACCGGCCAGGCCGGGCAGCCGGGCCGGCTGCCGCCCGCCGGGCTGCCCGACCTGGACGCGGACGAGCGGCTCGGCGCCGAACTCGGCGTGCTGGGCATGGACGCCTCCCGCCACCTCATGGCCGACCACCGCGCGTTCCTCGACGAGCTGGGCGTGGTCTCGGCCCGCCGGCTGCGGGAGGCGGAACACGGCCAGACGGTCCTGGTGGCCGGGGCCAAGGCGGCCACCCAGACCCCGCCGATCAGGTCGGGTCGGCGCGTCATCTTCGCCACCCTGGACGACACCACGGGCCTGGTCGACCTGGCGTTCTTCGACGACAGCCACGCCGCCTGCGCGCACACCGTCTTCCACTCCTGGCTGCTGCTGGTGCGCGGCACCGTGCAGCGGCGCGGCCCGCGCGCGTTGAGCGTGGTCGGGCAGGCCGCCTGGGATCTCGCCGAACTCGCCGGGCTGCGCGAGACCGGCGGCCTCGACGCGGTCGCCGCCCGGCTCGCCGAACGCCCCGAGGGCGACCCCGACGCGGGCGAGAACGGCGGGGACGAGGGCGACGCGGACGAGAACGGCGCGGACGAGGGCGGCAGCGGAACGGAGAAGTCGACTGACCGTCATATCGAGATGTCCACCGGCTACACGCTCCACCCCTGGGCCGACCTCAGGCCCGCGGGCGACTCGCCCAAGAGCGTGGCCGAGGGCGTGCGCAAGCTGTGGCACGCGAGCCCGGGGAGCGCGGGATGACCGGCCGGGTGCCGCACCGGGTGCTCTACGTGCGCTTCCTCGGCCTCGCCGAACGGGCCGCCGGCGGGGCCGAGGAGGCCGAGGCCGTGGAGGCGGAGTACCGGGAACTGCTGCGGCTGCTGCACGACATCACCCCCGTGGTGCAGCCGTTGCCGCCCGACGCGGCGCTCGCCGACCTGCGCGGCACGCGGCGCTACTTCGGCCTGGACCCGGCGCCGCTGGCCCGGCTGTTCAGGGTCAGGGCGCTGGCCCTGCGCGGCGTCGACTGCGCCATCGGCGTCGCCGCCAACCCCCTGTTGGCCCGGATGGCCGCCGTGCGGCACGACGGCGGTCCCGGGGTCTCCGCGGGGCCCGGCGACCCGGACGACCTCGCCGGCATCGCGGACTTCCTGGGGACGCAGCCGCCCGAGGCGTTGCCGGGGGTGGGGCCTGCGACCGCCCGCGCCCTGCGCGCGTACGGCCTGGACACCGTCGCGCGGGTCGTCGCCACGCCGCCCGTCACGCTCCAGCGGATCCTCGGCGCGACCCGGGCCCGCCAGGTCCACGACCTGGCCAGGGGCATCGACCCGACGCCCGTGGTGTCCGGCGCGCCGCCCCGCTCGGCCAGCGCCGAGCACCGTTTCGACCGCGACGAGCTCGACGCCGACAGCCGGCGGCGGGTCCTGCTCACCCTCGCCGACGACCTCGGCTACCGGCTGCGCGGCGCGGGCCAGGCCCCCCGGGCGCTCACCCTCACCGTCCGCTACGCCGACCGGACCGCCACCACCCGCACCCGCGCGCTGGGCGAACCCACCGCCCACACGCCGGCGCTGGTGAGCACGGCCTACGCCCTGCACGACGCGCTCGGCCTGCAACGCGCCCGGGTCCGCGGGATCGCGCTGCGGGCCGAGGAGCTGACTGAGGCGGCCCGCGCTCCGCGGCAGCTCTCCCTGGAACCCGGGGACGACCGCCGCCGCCGCGCCGAGGCGGCCGCCGACCGGGCCCGGCGCCGCTTCGGTCACCGCGCGGCCGGACCCGCCGCGCAGCTGGGACCGCGCTGACGCGAAAGGCCCGGCCGGGCCCTCGGGTGGCGGGGGCGGTGGCCGGGCCGTTGGCGCCGCGGGCTGGCTGTGCGCCAGCCGCGGCCTAGTTGCGGATCAGCAGGACGACGATCGCGCTCACCAGGGAGAGGGCGACGGCGCCCAGTCCGTACTCCAGCCGGTGCGCGCGCAGCGGCGCCACGGGCAGCAGCCGGTCGGCGGCGTACCGGCCCGGTCCGGTCAGCGCGAGGGACGCGGCGCCGAGCCCGATCAGCATCGGGTACTCGAAGCCCTCGGGGGCGAAGAAGCCGCTGTCCCAGTGGACGGCGAAGACGGCGTTGATCATGGTGCCCAGGACCGCGGCCGCGGCCAGCGGGGTGAGCAGGCCGAGCATCAGGCCGAGGCCGCCGAACGTCTCGCACAGTCCGGCGATGAGGGCCATGGCCTCGCCCGAGGGATAGCCGAGGGCCTCGAAGCCCTGCCCTGTGGCGGTCAGGCCGGGACCGTCGAACCAGCCGAAGAGTTTCTGGCTGCCGTGCACGGCGATCGTCGCTCCGACGGCGATCCGGAGGAGGAGCAGGCCGAGGTCGTAGCCGTGCGCGGTGGGGGCGACGGCGGCGGGGGCCTGGGGGGCCAGGGTGGTGGTGGAAGGCATGCGGAACTCTCCTGTAAGGGGGTGTCCTGCGTGTCAGGGGGATGCGGCGGGGACCGTACGGACGTGGTGCGGACCGTACGTGACGGGCTGTTCGCGGTGTCGCGCGCATGGGCTGTGCGCGTGTCGTGCGGGTGGTGCGCGGTTCCTGATCGAACGTGAATCCCTCGCCGAGACGACCCTAGCGAAGGGTTCGAATTCGAACAACTGCGTACTATGAGGGAATGGCGAGGGTTCGGTGGCTGGACAAACAGGAGATGGCGGCATGGTTGGCGTTTCTGGAGGCGAGCCACCGGGTCCTGCGCTCGGTGGAACGGCAGTTGCGTGACGACTCGGGACTCTCGCACCAGCAGTACGAGATCCTCGTCAAGCTCGCCGATGTCGGCCCCGAGGGGATGCGGATGACCGAGCTGGCGGAGTCCCTCATCACCTCCAAGAGCGGCCTGACCTACCAGATCGGGCAGTTGGAGAAGCGCGGGCTGGTGACCAGGGACTCCTGCCCCACGGACGTCAGGGGCGTGACCGCGCGGCTGACCGAGGACGGCAGGAGCACGCTGGTCGGGGCGGCGCCCGGACATGTCGAGCGGGTGCGCGAGGCGATGATCGACGTCCTGGACCGGGACCAGCTGACCGCGCTCACCGACGCGCTGAGCAACGTCTCCACGCGGCTCCGCGGTCACTGAGTGCGCGTTCTCGGGCGGGGATGGCCGGCGCACGCCGGTCGCCCGCGGTTTTCGGCCACGGAGGCCCGGCGCTGCGGCAGAATCAGGTGGGTGAGGCTGACCATCGATCCCCGCTCGTCGACCGCGCCGTACGAGCAGTTGCGCGCCCAGATCGCCGGGCAGGCGCGTGCGGGGAAGCTCCCCGTCGGCTACCGGCTGCCGACCGTGCGGGCGCTCGCCGGCGAGCTGGGGCTCGCCGCGAACACCGTGGCCAAGGCGTACCGCGTGCTGGAGGCCGACGGGGTGGTGGAGACGCGGGGACGCAACGGCACGTTCGTCGCCGCCGCCGGGGACGCCGCCGCGCGGGAGGCAGCGGCGGCGGCACAGGCGTACGCCCAGCGCGTCCACCGGCTCGGCCTGGACCGCGCCGCGGCCCTGGCCGCCGTCGAGGACGCGCTTCGGGCGGTGTACCCGGAGTCGTGACGGCCGTCACCGGCGGGACGGCCGTCGTCGTCCGGACGGTCAGGCGCGCGCGCCCCCGCCCCACAGCCAGACGGTGGTGTCGCTGGGCAGCCGGCCCCCGTCCAGCCGATCACTGGCCAGCAGCACGCCCCAGTTCCTGGGCAGGCTGAACGGCTCCGCCGAAAGGTTCACGGCGCACCGCAGGTCGGGCCCGCGCTCGAACGCCAGCACGCCCTCGGGCGCGTCCAGCCAGCGCAGCGAGTCGCCGCGGAACGACGGCTGTTCCCGGCGCAGCCGCAGCGCCGCCCGGTACAGCTCCAGCGTGGAGCCCGGGGTGCCCGACTGCTGCTGCGCGGTCAGCTGCCGCCATTCGGCCGGCTGCGGCAGCCACGGCTTGCTGCCCCGCGGCCCGAAGCCGAACGGGGCCTCGACCCCCGACCAGGGGATCGGCACCCGGCAGCCGTCCCGGCCGCGCACCGTGTGGTTGGACCGCTCCCACGTCGGGTCCCGAAGGAGCTCCTGCGGGATGTCCTCCACCTCCCACAGGCCGAGCTCCTCGCCCTGGTAGAGGTACGCGCTGCCGGGCAGCGCGAGCATCAGCAACGCCGCCGCCCGGGCCCGGCGGGTGCCCAGCTCCCGGTCGCACGGTCCGCCGTCGAGATCGCGCTCCTGGGTGCGCGTCTCGCCGCGGCCGTACCGGGTGACGTGCCGGGGCACGTCGTGGTTGGACAGCACCCAGGTGGCGGGGGCGCCGACCGGGGCCAGCGCGGTGACGCTGCCGTCGATCACCTCGCGCAGCGCGCCCGGCTCCCAGGACGACTTCAGGAAGGCGAAGTTGAAGGCTGTGTGCAGCTCGTCGGGCCGCAGGTAGTTGGGCAGCCGGTCGGGCCGGACGTGTGCCTCGGCCACGAACACCCGGTCGTCCGCGTACGAGTCGGCGATCTTCCGCCAGGTCTGGTAGATCTCGTGCACCGCGTCCTGGTCCCAGTGCGGGTGGTCGTCGCGGTGCCGATCGGTGTCGAAGAGCAGGTCGTCGGCTATGCCGAGGTCGGGCAGGGCGGGATCCTTGGCGAGACCGTGGGCGACGTCGATACGGAAGCCGTCCACGCCACGGTCGAACCAGAAGCGCAGCACCGACTCGAACTCGGCCCGCACCTCCCGGCTGCTCCAGTTGAGATCGGGCTGTTCGGCGGCGAACAGGTGCAGGTACCACTGGCCCGGGTTGCCGTCGGGACCCGTGGTGCGCGTCCAGGCCCGGCCGCCGAACCGGCTGCGCCAGTCGTTCGGCGGCAGCATGCCGCCGGGCCCCTTGCCGTCGCGGAACACGAACCGCTCGCGCTCGGGGGAGCCGGGCGGCGCCGCCAACGCCTCGAGGAACCAGGGATGCTCGTTCGAGGTGTGGTTCGGCACGATGTCGAGGATGACCCGCATGTCGAGGGCGTGCGCCTCGGCGATCATCTCCTCGGCGTCGGACAGCGAACCGAAGGAGGGATCGATGCCGCGGTAGTCGGCCACGTCGTAGCCGCCGTCCGCCATCGGCGACGGGTACCACGGATTGATCCAGACGGCGTCGATGCCCAGTTCCTTGAGGTAGGGCAGGCGGGCCCGCAGTCCGGCGATGTCGCCGATGCCGTCGCCGTTGCCGTCGGCGAAGCTGCGGATGTAGACCTGGTAGATGACGGCGCTGCGCCACCAGGGCACGGTCGGGTTCTGGTCGGTGCGGGTGCGGGGCACGAATCTTCCACTCCTCTTGCGAGTTGACCCTGCGAGAAGATGCGCGGTCTCACGACGGATCACCGCGCACGTGTGCGGCGGCTCCCGTGCTGGTCACGGTGCTTCCGGGTCCCGGTTCCTTCGGGGTCGGGCCGTCCGGACCGAGCCGGTGGTTCCCCGGACCACGAGTCGGGTGGGCACCACCACGCGGGTCGGCTCCTCGCTCGTCCCGGACAGCGCGTCCAGGATCTGTTGGGCGAGCAGCTCCCCCTGATGCGTCACGGGTTGCGCGATGGTCGTGAGATCGAGCAGCTCGGCCGTCTCGTGGTCGTCAAACCCGATGACCGAGACATCGTCGGGGGCCCGCAGGCCCATGCGATGGAGCGTCCGCAGAGCACCGAACGCCATCTGGTCCGATTCCGCGAAGACCGCGGTCGGAGGGTCGGGCAGGCTCAGCAGCTTGGCCATGGCCGAGGCGCCCTCGTCGATGCCGAAGTTGCCCGGCGCCTCCAGGTCGGGCTCGTAGGAGATGCCGGCCTGCGCCAGCACCGAGCGGTACGCGTGCTGGCGGACGATCGGGGTGGTGAAACCGCGGGGGTCGCCGAGGGCCCCGGTGATCATGCCGATCCGCCGGTGCCCGAGGTTGATCAGATGGCGCACGGCGGTGCTGGCGCCCTCGGCGTTGTCGATGGAGACGTGCCAACAGCCGGGGATGCGGGTGCCGAGCACGGCGATCGGCACCTCCATCGAGACCAGGGCCTCCGCCTCGGGCTTGGACAGCGGGAGGTTGAGCACGATCAGCGCGTCCACCCGGCGGCGCAGCGGCATCCGGTCGAAGAAGCGCTCGTGCACCCGGGCGTCGCCGAGGTTGTAGAGCAGCAGGTCCAGATCGTTGGCCCGTAACACCGAGTCGATGCCGGCCACCACCTGGCTGTAGAACCACCGGTTGACGAACGGGAGGACCACGCCGACGGTGCCGGTGCGCCCCGAGGCCAGGTTCGAGGCGTGCGGTGAGATCGAGTACGACAGCTCCTCGGCGGCGCGTAACACGCGTTCGCGCGTCGCCTCCGAGACGTTCGGCAGTCCACGTAACGCGCGCGAGACGGTGGCGGTGGACACCTCCGCCAACCGCGCCACGTCGATGATGCTGACGGCCATGGCCCCCTCCGATCAACGTCCCGTTGACGGCTGTGCGCAGAACGTACTGCCGAGAGCGCGCCGGATGCAATCGTTTACATGAAAAGATCTTGACCATTCGTCAGATTGGTGCGCAGAGAGACCAGGATGACGAGAGAGTCGCAGGTGAACCGCTTGGCGTCGTGATGTAAACGTATGCATCGAATGATGACGGGAAGCGTTCGGTGGCCGACCGAGGGCGCCCGGTTCCGCGCCCGTTGCATTCGCGCCTCAGCAAACGGGTGACGCGCCCGGCGCGGGGCGGCCGGCCGGGTGGGCGGCGGCGCGGTGAACCGAATGGGTGATTCCTCCTTGGGGGTGGGGTTCTGATGGCACATGTCGGGCCTGGCCGGATGCGGAAGCACGGCGCGTACCGGGGTTTTTCGCGTGGAACGTGAATCCGCCGCGTTCGTCAACCCCGTTGCCGGGAAAGGTGAATCGTGGGGCCGGGATACCCACGGGTGCTCGTGTGGCGTTAGGGTTACCCTGCCCGGACCGGGTGCCCTCGTACGGGTGGGAGAGTCATGAAGCAGATAACAGCGCGCAGCAGGCCGCGGGTGCCGGCCGTCGACTGCGGAAGCAGCGCCAGCGGCGCGCGGCTGGAGCGCCATCTGAGCGTGCTCTCCGGCCCCGTCGTTCCGCACGAGGAGGCCGAGGAGGCGACCTCGCTCATGCGCGAGCTGACCGCGCGAGACGAGGCACGCACCCGGCGCAACCGTGGCGCGCGCGTCCACCTGCTGGCACCCCTGCGCCGCCTGCGCCGCTCGCTCTTCGGCGGACGCGGCTGACCGGGCCCGTCCGGAGCCCCGAAGGCCGTCCCCGCCCGTGGACACGGCGCGCCCACGAGGCGTGATCAATATCACTGATGCCTGACGTTTCGTCAGTCCTGACCGGTCGCCGAGCCGCACCCGGACGGCTCGGCGACCGCATGTGACGCATCCTCCGCTCCCGCCGCGCACCCCCACCCTCCCCGCCACCCGGTCCCGTCCCCGCGGCCCCGCCCAGGCCGCCTGCGCCCCACGTCACAGGCGTCTTCGGCGTGAGGGAGCCGGTTTCCGGCTCGAACGGCCTCGGCCGTCCGGGTGTTTCGGCACTCCGGCGTTCCCGTCGCGCTCCCGTCCCGCCTCGCTGGGTGCCGCGACCGGTCAGCGCCCGAGGGCCGACCGGGCCAGCAGCTCCGCCACCCGTTTGCGGTTGCGATGAGGACGGAGGGCCTGGCGCATGTCCCTGAGGGCGCGTTCCGCGTCACCCGAGCGCAGCCGCTCCCGCGCCACCAGGAAGCTCTCCCAGGCCGCGCACGCCTCGTCGAGGCGCCCGGTGCGCAGCAGCAGCTGACCGCACCTGGCCTGGGTCAGCGCGTGTCCGCGCACGTCGGAGGAGGCCCGCTCGGCCGCCGCCCGGCGCAGCGTGCCCAGCGCCCCGGCCAGGTCGCCGAGCGCGTCCAGCGCCGTCGAGGTCTGGAAGAGCAGCGCGGCCCGCGGATACCGGTCGAACGGCGCCGAGCCGCCGTCCGCGCGCTCCGCCGCCCGCTCCGCGCGGTTCAGCGCCGTGAGCGCCCCGCGCCGGTCGCCGCTCACCGCGAGCACCACCGCCAGCTGGGCCTGCACGTACGACTGGTGCGCGGCGGGCGCGCCGCGCACGCCGCAGGCCGCGGCGTCGGCCAGCTGGAGTGCCGACGGCAGGTGCCCCAGGCGCTGCGCCTGGGCGCTCATCGCGCGCAGCACCACGCTCCAGGACGTCCGGTCGCCGGACTCGCCGGCCAGCCAGTGGGCGTGCGTGTAGTAGCGCTGCGCCACGCCGTGCCGCTGGCCGTCCTCGTACATCCGGGCCAGCAGGAACGCCAGGCGGGACGCGGCCACCAGCAGCTCCCGGCGCAGCCGGGCCGGCTGGTGCGCCGACAGCAGGGGGGCGACGTCGTCGGCGAGATACGCGGCGAGCGCGCTGCGCGCGTGCCGGCCGCCGTGCGTGTCGATGGAGGCGGCGAAGAAGGCGACCGCGTCGTGCAGCGCCGTCGTGGCCGAGGTGCGGGAGCCGAGCGGCTCCTCCGGCTGGGGGAGGCGCGGCGCCCGCGGCACCACCGCCTCCGCCACCTGGTACGGGCGCTGCTGGAGCGGGGCCCGGCGGGTGGCGTCCGCGTCGGAGCGGCACAGCGCGACGAAGCGGCCCACCGGATCGACGGAGGCCGGCTCGTCGGGGCCGGCGGGGAAGCCCGCCGCCTCGGTGGTGATGGTCCGGCCGAGCCGCCGGGTCAGCGCCTCCGCGGCGAGCTGCGGGACGGGATGCCGGGGTCGGGTGCCGGCCAGCCAGTGCGCCACGGCGGTGCGGTCGTAGCGCAGGTCCGCGCCGATCTCGCCGCCCAGCGTGTTCACCGCCCTGGCCAGCGCCCCCTGGGTCCAGTCAGCCTCGTCCAGCAGCACCCGCAGTCGGTGGTTGGGGGCGCGCCGTTGTGTCATGGGTCCTTGTTCTCACGCCGGCGGACGGGTCGGCAGGGCGCACGGTGGCACGGCCTCCGGCCGGTGCGAGACGCCTTGCGTCCGGGCCACACGATCGGGTTGCTTTTCCGGCATTTGGTCACGCCCCGGAGGCAACGGCCGGGCGATGGATTGACCGTGACGACATGAACGATCCGTGCCTCTACGCCGCTGCCCGCCCGGCCGCTAAGCGCCTGCTCACCGCACTGGTGTACGGTGATGGATCGCGCCGGACCACCGGTCGCACCAGCCCGACGAGAGGGTCAAGCGCGCATGGCAGGCCGGACCGGGACCGAGACCGTGCCCGGCGCTGAGACGCCGTCGACGCCGTCGGGCGCCCCCCAACGTCTGCTCAGCGCGGCCGTCGAGGCGTTCGCGGAGCACGGCTTCCACGCCACCACGACGCGCGACATAGCGGGCCGCGCCGGCATGAGCCCGGCCGCGCTCTACATCCACTACCGCACGAAGGAAGAGCTGCTCTACCACATCAGCCGGCTCGGGCACGAGCGCTCCGTGCGGATCCTCACCGAGGCGTCCGCGCGCCCCGGCGGCGCGGCGGAGCGGCTGTCCGCGGCGATCGGCGCGTTCGTCCGGTGGCACGCCGACCGGCGCGCCACCGCCCGGGTGGTGCAGTACGAACTGGGGGCGCTCGCCGACGAGCACGCGACCGAGATCCGCGGGCTCCGGCGACGCTCCAGCGAGATCCTGCGGGCCATCCTGGCCGGCGGGGTGGCGGCGGGGGAGTTCCGGATCGACGACGTGCGCACCACGGCGCGCGCCATGCTCTCGCTGTGCGTGGACGTCGCCCGGTGGTTCGACCCGGCGGGGCCGGAGAGCTCCGAGCGCCTGGCCGCCCGCTATGCGGACCTCGCCCTCCGGATGGCCGGCGCGTCGCGCTGACGCGCCGGCCATCCGGAGGGCGAGGCGGGCGCCGCGGCCCGGCCGGCGCCCCGGACAGCTAGCCACGCACGGCCGGTGAACCGGTGACGACCCGCAGTTCGGGCCGTCCGGCGTGGCTCTCCGGGGCCGGCTGGTCCGGGCCCGTGGGCGCGCCGACGGGAGCCGTGGCCGACGAGGCCCCGGCGCTCGGCGTCCGGCCGTGCCGGATCGCGTGGCCCGCGTCGATTCCGTAGCCGAACGCGCGCAGGGCACCGGGCAGCGAACCGAGTATCCGCATCATGGCAGCCTCCTCCGAAGCTTCACCTATACTGATCTGTGAACCTGTCTACGAGACTACTACACAGATCTGTGAATGCAAGGGGGTGTGCGCGATGGCCGCCGCCAGGTCGCCCCGCACCGACGACCAGCTGACCCCGGGTGCCCGGCGCATCCTGGAGGTCGCCTCCGAGCTCTTCTACCAACGCGGCATCCACGCGGTGGGCGTCGACACCATCGCCGCCGAGTCCGGCGTGACCAAACGGACGCTCTACGACCGCTTCGGCTCCAAGGACGGCCTGCTGCTCGCCTATCTGGAGAGCAGGGACCGCCGATGGCGCGACCTGGTCGGCGCCCGCCTGGACGCGGTGCCTCCGGAGGACCGGGTCCGACGGGTCCTGGTGCCCTTCGAGGTGCTGCCCGAGTGGCTGGCGGCGTCCGAGCGGGGCTGCAGCTTCATCAACGCCTTCGCCGAGCTGCCCGAGCCCGACCATCCGGGGCGTCAGGTGGTGGTGGCCGAGAAGAAGTGGCTGCGGACGCTGTTCCACGAGCTGCTCGTCGAGGCCGGCGCCGCCCGCCCCGACGAGCTCGCCGTGCAACTGCTGACGCTGCACGAGGGAGCCATAGTCAGCAACGCCATCGCCGAGGAGCCGAGCGCCGCGCAGCTCGCCCACGCCGCCGCCCGAACCCTGGTGACCGCGGCGCTCGGCGACCCCCCGGGATAGCCAGCGGGCCGGCGGCGACGCCGTGTTGGGGAGGCGCGGTCACGGTGAGGTCCGGCCGGACCGGAGCGCGGCCCGCGCGGCCTCACCCCCGGCCGGGCGTCCTCACGCCGTGGCGACCAGCAGCAGCGCACCCAGCAGCGCGCTGAGCGCGATCAGCCCGGCCGCTCTCCGCACCGTGGACTCCTCCGCGGCGGGCGGCCGGCGGTCGTCCGCCAACGCCCGGATGCGCCGGTGCGCCAGTATCAGGAAGCCGACCCACAGCAGCGCCTGCAGCGCCACCGCGACCACCGCGGCCGACGGGACGCCGTCCTCCGAGACCACGAGCTTGCGCGCGGCCAGCACCACCACCAGCGTGAAGGTCAGCGTGGTGCGTCGCCACGCGAGCCGGGTGCGCTCCGGCTGGGCCCCGGGGTCCCGCGCGACGTTCATCCCCGGTCCCGGCGGTCCCGGCGTTCCCGGTGCGCCGGACGGTCCCGGCGCACCGGGCCCATCAGCCGGCACCGCCGAGCAGCACCGCGAGGATCACTATCACCGACGCCATCACCGTGCACACCGCGAGGGCCGCGGGGAAGCGGCTCTGCGGCAGGTCCTCGCCGCGCCGCATGGCCCGCTCCGAGAGCACCCAGTGGTTCACGGCGCGGATCGCGCACAGCGCGCCCGCCACCAGAAGCACGAGCGAGATGGTCGTGCGGGCACCCCAGCGCAGGTCCGTCAGGAACTGGTCCACCGCGATGCCGCCGGCCACCAGCGCCAGCGCGGTGCGCAGCCAGGCGAGGAAGGTGCGCTCGTTGGCCAGCGAGAAGCGGTAGTCGGGGGTGGCGCCCTCGGCGCGCACGCGACGCGGCGAGAACCACAGCCGCACCGCGTCCAACGCCTCTCGCATCATGCTGTCGAGCCTACGTCCCGCTCGACCGTTCGGCAGATTCAGGCCAGCTGACGTGCGTACGCCTCCGACAACTCGCCCAGCGAATCCCGCAGGTAGGAGGCCAGCAGGGTCTCCGCTCGCCGGGCGTCGCCCGCCCGCAAAGTGGCCAAAATCTCGTCGTTGCGCACCAGGTACGGCTCGTGGAAACCGCGGGTGTCCGGCATCACCTGGAAGACCAGGCGGAGCTCGGCGAGCACGCCGCGCATCAGCTCGTCGGTCCGCGGGCTGCCGGCCAACGCCACCAGCTCCCGGTGGAAGCGGATGTTCGCGGTCCCCAGCTCCCGCCACGCCTCCGACCGCCGCGCCCGGCGGCCCGCCGCGACGGCCGCCGCCAGGCCGTCCAGCGGATACGGCGGCGCGCCCAGCTCCCGCAGCACCGCGCATTCCACCAACCGGCGCACCCGGTAGAGGTCGACCAGGTCCTCGACGGTGACCACGCGCACGAAGACCCCGCGGTTCAGCTCGTGCACGAGCAGCCGCTCGTGGGTGAGCAGCCGGAACGCCTCGCGCAGCGTGTTCCGCGAGACGCCGAGCCCGCCGCCGATGGCCTCCTCGGACAGCCGGCTGCCGGGCGCGAAGAGGCCCTCGGCGATGCGGGTCCGCAGGATGTCCGCGACCCGCTCGGCGGTGCTGGTCCGCGCCAGCAGCACGCGGTCGCTCGCCAGCGTCGCCTCCGCGCCGCCCGGGCTTTCGGTGCCGCTCTCGGTGCTCCCCACGACCCGACAGTCAACCCCGGCCAACACCACCGGTCAACACGAGGATTGCCGAATCGTTCAACAATCCCTAGGGTGGGGTCGGACGTGAACCATGGTCCACCGCGTGGAATCTCTGGAGGGGGCACGCCATGACACTCGCCACGATCCCGCTCGACACCGCGGACCCCGGGCACCCGTCCGTCACCGGCGTGCGCGACGAGGAGCATCTGCGGCCATGACCTCAGCTGGGCCCGAGCGTCAGCTCATCGACCTCAACGCCGACCTCGGCGAGGGCTTCGGCCGCTGGCGGCTGACCGACGACGACGGTCTGCTGTCCGTCGTCACCAGCGCCAACGTGGCCTGCGGCTTCCACGCCGGCGATCCCGCGACGATGCGCCGGGTCTGCGAGCTCGCCGTCGAACGCGGCGTGACCATCGGCGCGCACGTCGGCTACCGGGACCTCGCCGGCTTCGGCCGCCGCGGCATGGACGTCCCGCCGGACGAGCTCGCCGCCGAGACCGCCTACCAGATCGGCGCGTTGACGGCCTTCGCCCGCGCCGCCGGGGGGCGGGTGGCGTACGTCAAACCGCACGGCGCGCTGTACAACCGCGCCGTGCGGGACGGCGAGCAGGCCCGCGCCGTGGTCGACGGGGTGCTCCTGGCCGGCGGCCGGCTGCCGGTGCTCGCGCTGCCCGACTCGCACGTGCTGGCGGCCGCCGCCGACGCCGGGCTGCCCACGGTGACGGAGGCGTTCGCCGACCGGGCCTACGCGGCGGACGGCACGCTGGTGCCGCGCCGGGAGGAGGGCGCGGTGCTCGTCGAGGCGGAGGCCGTGATGGCCCGGTCCGTGCGGATAGCGACGAACGGGGAGGTGGTCGCCCGGGACGGCACCACGATCCCGGTCCGCGTGCGCTCCCTGTGCCTGCACGGGGACACCCCGGGGGCCCTCGCGCTGGCCGGCCGGGTGCGCGCCGCGCTGGAGGTGGCCGGCGTCGGCCTGGCGGCGTTCGCGTGACCGGCCCCGGGGCGCGGGACCGGCGGACCGTGCGATGGCCGGGCCCCGCCGGCCGGGGCGTCGTGCGGCTCGTGGGGGAGCACGCGTTGCTGGTCGAGTTCGGCTCGGGCGAGGACGCGCTGGCCCTGCACGCCGAGCTGGGCCGCCGCCGGGCGGCCGGCGCGTTCGCCGCGCGGGACATCGTGCCCGCGGCCCGCACCGTGCTGCTCGACGGCGTGCCCGACCCCGAACGGCTGGCCGCCGAGCTCGCCGACTGGCCGCTGCCCCCGCTCACCGCCGGCGCCGGCCCTCTGGTCGAGATCCCGGTGCGCTACGACGGCCCCGATCTGGCGGACGTCGCCGCGCTCTGGGGCGTCACGCCGGAGCGGGCCGCGCGGATCCACGCCGAGCCCGAGTACCGGGTGGCGTTCTGCGGGTTCAGCCCCGGCTTCGGCTATCTCACCGGCCTCGCCGACCGCTACGCCGTGCCGCGCAGGGCCACGCCGCGCACCCGGGTGCCCGCCGGCTCGGTCGCGCTGGCCGGCCCGTACGCCGGCGTCTATCCGAGCGCCTCGCCGGGCGGCTGGCAGCTGATCGGCAGCACCGACGCCCGGTTCTGGGATCCGGCCAGGGACCCCGCCGCGCTGCTCGCGCCCGGCACCCGGGTCCGTTTCCTACCGGATCCCCGGGCCGACCCCGGCCCGGCCCCGGAGCCCGTCGGATGACCGACCGGGCCGTCGCCGTGACCCGGTGCGGCGCGCTGACCACCGTGCAGGACCTCGGCCGCGCCGGGCTCGCCCACCTCGGCGTGCCGCGTTCCGGGGCCCTCGACCTGCCCGCCCACCGGTTGGCGAACCGGCTGGTCGGCAACCCGCCGGGGGCCGCCACCCTGGAGACCACGCTGACCGGCTGCGCGCTGCGCCCCCGCTGCCCGGTGACGGTCGCGGTGACCGGCGCGCCGAGCCCGGTGACCGTGGACGGCCGCCCCGCGCCCTGGGGCGCGGCGGTGCGGGTGCCGGCCGGCGCGGAGCTCGTCGTCGGTCCCGCCACCGCGGGAGTGCGCGGCTACCTCGCCGTCGGCGGCGGCGTCGCGGTCCCGCCCGTGCTCGGCAGCCGCGCCACCGACCTGCTCTCCGGGCTCGGCCCGCCGCCGCTGGCCGACGGCCAGGTGCTGCCGCTGGGCCCGCCCGGCGCCCCGCCGCCCGCCGCCGACGCGGTGCCGCACCCCGCGCCGCCCGCCGTGCTGTCGCTGCGGCTGCGCCCCGGCCCGCGTGACGACTGGTTCCCGGCGGACGCCCTCGACCTGCTGGCGCGCGGCGACTACCAGGTGGCCTCCGCCAGCAACCGGGTCGGGCTGCGCACCGCGGGCCCGCCGCTGCGCCGCGCCCCGCACGCCGAGGGCGCCGAACTGCCCAGCGAGGGCATGGTGCTGGGCGCGGTGCAGCTGCCGCCCGACGGGCGGCCCGTGGTCTTCCTGGCCGACCACCCGACCACCGGCGGCTATCCGGTGATCGGGGTGGTGCCGGAGGCCGACCTGGCCGCCGCCGCCCAGGCGGCCCCCGGCACCCCGGTGCGCTTCCTGCCGCGCGGCGCGCCGCGGCGCTGACCGCCGGGACGGTTGACGCGGCAGGCGCGGGCGCCGAAGATCGACGCGACCTACGCACCGGGGAGGGCGCGCCACCATGGCCTACGACGCCGACGCCATCGTGATCGGGGCCGGCCTCGCCGGCCTGGCCGCCACCGCCGAACTGGCCGACGCCGGGCGCCGGGTGATCCTGCTCGACCAGGAGCCCGAGGCGTCCCTGGGCGGCCAGGCGCACTGGTCGTTCGGCGGCCTGTTCCTCGTCGGCTCGCCTGAGCAGCGCCGGCTGCGGGTCCGCGACGACCGCGAGCTCGCCTGGCAGGACTGGCTCGGCACGGCCGGCTTCGACCGGGCCGAGGACCACTGGCCGCGCCGCTGGGCCGAGGCGTACGTGGACTTCGCCGCTGGCGAGAAGCGGTCCTGGCTGCGGGGCCTCGGCGTCCGCTTCTTCCCCGTGGTCGGCTGGGCCGAGCGCGGCGGCTACGCCGCGACCGGGCACGGCAACTCCGTGCCCCGGTTCCATATCGTCTGGGGCACCGGGCCCGCGCTCGTCGAGGCGTTCGCCCGCCGGGTGCGGGAGGCGGTCGAGCGCGGCCTGGTCGAGCTGCGGTTCCGGCACCGGGTCACCGGCCTGACCGCCACCGGGGGCGCCGTGGACACCGTCACCGGGGAGCTGCTGGCGCCCAGCGCGGCCCGCCGCGGCACCGCGAGCAACCGCCAGGTCACCGGCGCGTTCGAGCTGCGCGCCCAGGCCGTGCTCGTCACCTCGGGCGGCATCGGCGGCAACCACGACCTGGTGCGGGAGCACTGGCCGGAGCGGCTCGGCACGCCGCCGCGGCGGATGCTGTCCGGCGTGCCCGCGCACGTGGACGGCGAGATGCTCGGCGTCGCCGAACGGGCCGGCGCCCGGCTCATCAACCGCGACCGGATGTGGCACTACACCGAGGGCATCGCCAACTGGGATCCGGTCTGGTCCCGGCACGGCATCCGGATCCTGCCGGGCCCCTCCTCGCTGTGGCTGGACGCGACAGGAGAGCGGCTGCCGGTGCCGCTCTTCCCCGGCTTCGACACCCTCGGCACCCTGGAGCACATCGTCCGCACCGGGCACGAGCACACCTGGTTCGTGCTCAGCCACCGGATCATCGAGAAGGAGTTCGCGCTCTCCGGCTCCGAGCAGAACCCCGACCTCACCGGACGCAGCGTGCGCAAGCTGCTCGGCCGGGTGCGCTCCGGCGCCCCGGGCCCGGTCCAGGCGTTCCTCGACCACGGCGTCGACTTCGTGGTGGAACGCGAGCTGTCCGCCCTGGCCCGCGGCATGAACGAGCTGACCGGCGAGCCGCTGATCGACGCGGACCAGCTGCGCCGCGAGGTCGAGGCCAGGGACCGGGAGATCGGCCACCGTTTCACCAAGGACCTCCAGGTCACCGCGATCCGGGGCGCCCGGGGCTATCTCGGCGACCGGCTGATCCGGGTCGCCGCCCCGCACCGTCTCCTCGATCCGGCCGCGGGTCCGCTGATCGCCGTGCGGCTCAGCGTCCTCACCCGGAAGACGCTGGGCGGCCTGGAGACCGACCTGGCCGGGCGGGTGCTCGCCGGGGACGGCGCCGAGCCGCTGCCCGGCGTCTACGCGGCGGGCGAGGCGGCGGGCTTCGGCGGCGGCGGCATGCACGGCTACCGGTCCCTGGAGGGCACCTTCCTCGGCGGCTGCCTGTTCTCCGGCCGCGCGGCGGGCCGCGCGGCGGCCCGCGCCGTGTCCTGACCACCGGCCGGCGGCCGGGGGGAACCGGATCCCGCTCCGCCCCGTCGATGGAGACGAACGGCGGTACGGGCGGCGGTACGGGGGAGAGGAAGGGCCGATGGCTCGGCGGGGGAACAGCCCGAGGGAAACGGTGGGGTCGGTGGGGTCGGTGGGCCTGAGGGACACCAGGCGAACGCCGCGGGGGGTGGCGCGCCGGCGGCGCGCGCTGACCGTGGTGCTGTCGCTGGTGGTCGTCCAGCTGGTCGCGCTGGCCTGGCCGGCGTACGCCTGCGGCTGCGGCGGCATGGTGGTCGACGAGCGGGACGAGCTGTACGTCGAGCAGGAGACCTCGGCGATCAGGTGGGACGGTGAGACCGAGGAGATCGTCATGAGCCTGACCGTCGGCGGCGACGCCGCGGAGGCCGCCTGGATCATGCCGGTGCCCCACCGCGCCGAGGTCGAGCTCGGCGACGAACAGCTCTTCGACGACCTGTGGAGCGCGACCCGTCCGGAACAGCGGGACCGCCACTACTTCTGGCCCCGGGAGGGCGACTGGCCGCGGTCCGACGGCGGCGACGGGGCCGGCGCGGCCGCGCCGGAGGACGGGGCGGTGGGCGCGGCGCCGCCGGTCGACGTGGTCAGCCGGGACCGGCTCGGCCCGTTCGACGTGGCCCGGCTCACCGCCACCGACCCCGACGCCCTGGAGACCTGGCTCTCCGACCACGGCTTCGCGCTGCCCGACGATCTGGCGCGGGAGCTCCGGCCGTACGTCGAGCGGGAGTGGGAGTACGTCGCGGTCCGGCTCGCGCCGGCGGAGGACGGCGCCGAGGACGTGGTGCTCGGCGGCACGCTCGACCCGCTGCGCCTCAGCTTCGCCTCCGACGAGCTCGTCTACCCGATGCGGCTGTCCCGCCTGGCCGACGTGGACCAGTCGTTGAAGCTCTACGTCCTCGCGCCGCACCGGATGGAGCCGTCGAGCGCCATCGGCGGCGCGGAGCCCCGGGTCAGCTACGCGGCCCGGTTCGCGCCCGAGGAACTGCCGGCCGGCCCGGCCCGCGAGCTGGCGGGCGACGGCGCCTTCGTCACCGTGCTGGAGCAGGAGTTCCCGCGCCCCGAGGCGATCGACGGCGACCATGTGCTGCGGCCGGCCGCCGAGGACACCGAGTACGTCCCGGTGGAGTACACGGACCGGCTGCTCACCTGGGGCGGCGTGCCGGCCTGGCTGGTCACGGTGACCGGCGGCCTGGTGCTGGTCGCCGTGACGGCCTGGCAGGCCACCCGCCGGCTGGTCAGGCGCCGCCACCACCTCGCGCTTCTCGGCGTCCATCCGGGCCGCTGATCCGGCCCACCACGCGCCGGCGAGCCCCTGGCCCGTTTCCGCCGCCCGGGTGACGTGGCCCGATCGGGGTACTGGCAGCTGTCCGGAGGACCGAGGAATCGGGGAGAGCGGCGAAGACTCCTCGTCTTCCGTCTCCACTGACGCAGCTTGGTACCTGACGGGCGGGAGTGCACCGTGACCACCGGATCCGTGGCCGAGAGGGCCGAGGGAACGCCGCTGAAGCGGGCGCTCACCACGCCGCTGCTGTTCCTCTTCATCCTGGGCGACACCCTGGGCGCGGGGGTGTACGTGCTGGTGGGGCAGGTCGCGGGCGAGGCGGGTGGGGCCGTGTGGGCGCCGCTGCTGGTCGCGCTCGGGCTCGCGTTGCTGACGGCCGGCTCGTACGCGGAGTTGGCGACGAAGTACCCACGGGCCGGCGGGGCGGCGCACTACACGAAGCTGGCCTTCGGCTCCTTCCCCGCCCTCGTCGTCGGCTTCTGCATGCTGGCGGCCGGCATCGTCTCGGTCGCCGCCCTGGCCCGTGGGTTCGCCGGTGACTACCTGACGGCCTTCGTGACGCCGCCGGTCGCCCTGGTGGCACTCCTGTTCCTGGGCGCGTTGGCCCTGCTGAACCTCAGGGGCATCTCCGAGTCGATGCGGGCGAACGTGGTGGCCACGGTGATCGAGCTCACCGGCCTCCTCCTGATCGTCGGGCTCGGCATCTGGGTGGCGCTGCGCGGCGACGGGCACTACACGGATCTGGCGGAGCTCGGCACGCCGGAGCACGGCGCGGCCATGGCGGTCGTCAACGGCGCGGTGCTCGCCTTCTATTCGTTCGTGGGCTTCGAGACCTCGGTGAATCTCGCCGAGGAGACCCGGGACCCCCGCCGGTCCTATCCCCGCGCGCTGTTCGGGGCGCTGGGGCTCGTCGGGGTGGTCTACGTGCTGGTGGGCGTCGCCGCGAGCATCTCGGTGCCGACGGAGCGACTGGCCGCGTCGAGTGGACCCCTGCTGGAGGTCGTCGAGACGGCGGGCGGCGTCCCCGACCAGCTGTTCAGCGCGATCGCCCTGGTGGCCGTGGCGAACGGCGCCCTGCTCACGGGCATCATGTCCTCGCGCCTGGCGTACGGCATGGCGCGCGACCGGCTGCTGCCCTCGGTGCTGGCCCGGGTGCTGCCGGGACGGCGCACCCCGTGGGTGGCGATCGTCTCGACCACGGCGCTGTCGATACTGCTCGCTCTGACGGGTGACGTGGTCACCCTCGCCTCGACCCTGGTGCTGCTGTTGCTCATCGTCTTCTCGGCGGTGAACTGCGCGGTCCTGGCGCTGCGGCGGGAGCGCGGCGGGGCCGAGCACTTCCGGGTGCCGAGCGTCGTGCCCGTGCTGGGGGTGCTGTCGTGCGTGCTGCTCGCCACGCGGATCGAGGCCGAGGTGTGGCTGCGCGGACTCGTGGTCCTGGGCATCGCCCTCCTGCTGGCCCTCGCCGCGGAATCCCGCCGGTCCCGCGACGGCTGACCGGCGCCCGACATGCTGCGGCGCCGGGGCTCGTCGCCCCGGCGCCGCGGCATGCGGTGGCCCGCAGGCCGGAGGACTAGCCGGTGCCCTCCCGCTCGTCCGCGCGCTGCCGCGCGTCCTCCGGGGTGACGCCGTTGCCGGGGGCGATCGAGATCTCGAAGTCGCCGTCGTACCGCTGGTGACCCTGGATGACCGCCATCTCCATGACCTCGTCGCCCTTCTCGCCGCGCAGGATCAGCGGGTCGCGGCGGAGGTCCCGCATGAAGGCGAAACACATCCCGATCATCACCAGGGTGAACGGCACCGCCGCCAGGATGGTCAGGTTCTGTAGACCGTCGAGCGCGGTACTCTCCTCCCCCTCCTTGCCGCTGCTGGCACCGACCGCCAGCATGATCGCGGCCACCGCGCCGGTCAGCGCGCCCCAGAAGATGACGACGAGACGGTCCGGCTCCAGCGTGCCGCGCTGCGAGAGCGTGCCCATCACGATGGACGCCGCGTCGGCGCCGGACACGAAGAAGATCCCGACGAGGACCATCACGATGAGCGCGGTGAAGCTCGCCACGGGGTACTCCCGCAGCACCGCGAACAGCTGGCCCTCGGTGGTGCCCTCCTCGGTGAGGTTCACCCCCTGTTCCTGCTGGCGCATGGCCGTGCCGCCGAAGACGGCGAACCACACCAGGCTGACCGCGCTCGGCACCAGGATCACGCCGCCGACGAACTGCCGGATGGTCCGGCCCCGGCTGATCCGGGCGATGAACATCCCGACGAACGGCGTCCAGGAGATCCACCAGGCCCAGTAGAAGACGGTCCAGTCGCCCAGCCACGCGCCGACGTCCTCGCCCGTGCTGGCCTCCGTGCGGGCGGCCATGCCCGGCAGGTCGCTGAGGAAGGAGCCGAGCGACGTCGGGATCAGGTCCAGGATCACCACGGTGGGGCCGGCGATGAAGACGAAGACCACCAGGGCCGCGGCCAGCACCATGTTGATGTTGGACAGCCACTGGATGCCCTTGGCCACCCCCGAGACGGCCGAGAGCACGAACGCGAGCGTCAGGCCGGCGATGACCAGCACCAGCAGGCCGGTGCCCACGTCCTCCATCCAGTCGAGCTCCTCTATGCCGCTGCCGATCTGCAGCGCGCCCAGGCCCAGCGACGCGGCCGAGCCGAAGAGGGTGGCGAAGATCGCCAGAATGTCGATGACCCGGCCGGTCGCGCCGTTGGCCTGTTTCTCGCCGATCAGCGGCGTGAAGACCGCGCTTATGGTCTGCCGCCGGCCGCGTCGGAACGCGCTGTAGGCGATCGCCATGCCGACCACCGCGTAGATCGCCCACGGGTGCAGCGTCCAGTGGAAGAGCGAGGTCGCCATCGCCGTGGACATGGCCTCGCCGGAGTCCTGCGGGTTCGTGCCGGGCGGCGGGTTGGTGAAATGCCAGAGCGGCTCGCTCACGCCCCAGAACATCAGGCCGATGCCCATGCCCGCGCTGAACATCATCGCCACCCAGGAGACCGTACGGAACTCCGGTTCCTCGCCCTCCTTGCCCAGCGTGATCCGGCCGTACCTGCTGGCCGCCAGCCACAGGGCGAAGACCACGAACGCCGAGGCCGCGAGCACGAACGCCCATCCGGCGTTGTGAATCACGTCCGTGAGCAGGTTCCCCGAGAACTCGGCAAGCCCGTCGGAGGCCGTCGCGCCCCAGATCACGAAGGCGAGTGTCAGTACGGCGGTGACCCCGAAGACCACCACGTCCGTCCGACCGCTGAGTGTCGCCCGCGGTGACATCAGGCCTGGTGAGCCGTCCTTCGCCGCTGGCTGTTTGTCGCCTGGCACGCTGTCCACCTATCTGTCTTCACGATTCATGTGCGGAGCGGCTACCCGACATCTCTTCACACATGCGTACCGATTTCTGTTTCCTGAGTGTGGAGAAGCCCACCCCGGCCAGCACGCATTCCGTTGTATCTTCCCGGTCACGTTGCTATCTGAATTAGGTAAAGAACGCGCCGGAAACGGGGTCTCCGCGCGGTTCCCGGTGCTCGTCCCGAACTACCGGGAACCGCGCGGAGCAGGTTACGCCGGGTTCCAGGTGAAGGTGGCCACAGCGCCGGCGGGCAGGGTGTAGCCGAGCGAGACGCCCTCGTCCGTGATCGAGAAGTCCTGGGCGGTTCCGGAGGCGTTCACCACGTACGCGACCCGGGTGCCGTCCGGGTTCTCGAAGACGACGTTCTGCACGCCGCCGGAGCCCTGGCTGGTGGAGCCGACGCGGACCGCGCCGGGGTCGACGAACTTCGTCAGATGCCCGAGCACGTAGTACTCGGCGCCGCGGGTCACGGTGCCGTCGGAGGCGATCTCCACCACACCGTTGCACCGGTCGTCGCAGTGGCCCTGGTGCGGGCCGCCGTTCTCGTCGAGCGCGAGGTTCCAGGTCAGCACGGTCTCGTCGCCGGAGCGCAGGTTCCGCACCACGAGGTTCTCGGCCTGCCACCTGAGGCTGTCGCTGAAGGTCTGACTCGGCGAGGCGCTGTCGGTGCCCGAGCACTCGGTGAAGAAGACCCGCTCGCCCGCGTCCCGCAGCTGCGCCTCGGCCTCGGGGCTGCCCCCGTAGCAGTGGAACGCGCCGCCGAGCACCCGGTCGAGGTCCGCGGTGGCGGCGAGCACCTCCAGGGGGTACTCGGGGTGGTCCCAGTTGTGGTCGTAGGCGAGGAGGTTGGTCGGCAGGTTCGCCGCGGTCAGCGCCGCGTCCAGCACCCGGAGGAACTCGGCCTGCTCCGCCGCGGACATGCCCATCGACGGGTAGCTGGTCTCGAAGAGCGGCTCGTTCTGCACCGTGAGGTCGGTCAGCTCCACGCCCTCGCCCGCGTACGCCTGGACGGCCCGGACCAGGTAGTCGGCGTAGTCCTGGTAGTTCTCCTGGCGCAGGGTCCCGCCGTTGAGCGAGCCGCTGGTCTTCATCCAGGCCGGCGGGGACCAGGGGCTGCCCATCAGCCGGATGTCGGGGTTGATCGCCAGCGCCTGCCGGAGCACCGGGATGATCTCCTGGCGGTCCCGGTCGATGCCGAACTGTCCCGAGGTGTCCTCGTAGGTGTAGAAGTCGCCGGCGTTGAAGTCGGTGCTGCCCAGCGGCTGCCGCAGGTAGTTCAGGCCGATGCCGGCGTCGCCGGTGCCGAACAGCGACTCCAGCAGCGCGTCCCGGTCCGCCTGCGGCAGCTCGCCGATCAGGTGCGCGGACGCCTCGGTGACCGAGGCGCCGGCGCCGGTGAACGGTTGCTCGCGTTGGCCGGCGTCGACCCGGATGTCGACCGACTGCGGCGCGCCGTCGAAGGACACCTCGCCGGCCGGGGCCAGGGCGCTGCCGCCGTCCGACGTGGTGATCCACACCTGGGCGGTGGTCGGGGCACCCTGCGCGGTGCCGGTCGTGCCAACGAGGCCGACGCCGGTGCCCAGTAGCGCGAGCACGCCGGTGGCGACGGCGACGCGGCGTCCGCCGGGAAACCGCCGCAGAATTGTAGTGCTCATGACAATCTCTCTTCTCTCGTTCTCCGTTTTCTTCTTTCTTCTCTCGGGTCTCCCCGGCGCCTCAGCGAGGCGCCGTCGTGCTGTCGTCCCCTCCGGTGATCAGAACGTCGACGGTCAGCCGCAGGTCGCGGCTGGACCGCCCGATCCTCAGCCGGTATTGGCCCGGCGGCGTGCGCCAGCCGCCGGCCTCCGGGTCCCAGACCCGGAACGCCCGGGTCGGCACCACGACCGGCACGTCGGCGGTGGCGCCGGCCTGCACGTCCGCCCCGGCGAACCCGGCCAGCGTCCGCACCGGCCGGTCGCCGCCCTCGGGCGGCGTCTCCAGGTACACCTGCACGGTCTCCCGCCCGGCCCGGGGCCCGGTGTTGCGCAGCCGCACGGTCAGCCGCAGCGCCTCGTCCGGCGGGCGCCGCGCCGCCTCGGTGGTGACGGACTCGTACGCCCAACTCGTCCAGCCCAGGCCGTGCCCGAACGGGAACGCCGGCGTCCGCCCCGCGCGGTCCCAGGCGCGGTGTCCGATGTGGCGTCCCTCGGCGTAGTCCACGACGCCGTCCACCGGCCGGGCGTGCGGCACGGGCACGTCCTCGGCGCGGGCGGGCAGCGTGCAGGGCAGCCGGCCGGTCGGCTCGGTGCGGCCGAGCAGCACGTCGGCGAGCGCGTGTCCCGCCTCCTGGCCCGGCAGCCAGGCCCACAGCAGCGCCGGCACCTCGTTCGCCCACGGCAGCGGCACCGGCGCCCCCGCGTTGACCACCACGACGGTGCGGCGGTTGGCCGCCACCACCCGGCGGACCAACTCGACCTGGCGGCCCGGCAGCTCCAGGCCGACCCGGTCCCAACCCTCCGACTCGACCTCCTCGTTGGTGCCGACCACCACCACGGCGACGTCGGCCCGGGCGGCCGCGGCCACCGCTTCGGCGATCTCCTCCTCGACGGAGGGTCCGGGCCGCCGGTGGCGCAGGTGGGCGGTGACGAACCGGCCGTACCCGTCGGCGTCCACCACCGTGAGCTCCGCCTCGACCCGCACCCGGCGCGGCCGGTCGGCCACGTCGAACGCGGCGGTCGTGGTGGGCGGATGGTCGTGCACGGACTCCAGGATCAGCTCCACACCACGGTCGTCGTCGCCGGTCGCGAGCACCTCGCCGTCCACCCGCACCAGGAAGCGGCCGACGGCCCCGACCTCCAGCCGGTGGGTGCCGGGCTCGGCCAGGGTCAGCACGGTGCGCAGCAGCACCCGGTGGGTGCCGGCGGGGAAGTCGCGGTGGCCGCCCCAGTCACCGGTGGCCCGCACCGCGCCGCCCAGCCGGGCCCCGGCGGCGTCCAGGTAGTCGGCGCGCACGCCCGGTCGGTGCCGGTCCTCGGGGTCGCCGGTCAGCCCGGCCGCGACGAACGGAGCGTGCCGGCGGGCGTCGCCGCCGCGGTGCACGCTCAGCCCGACGCCCTCGGGCAGCGCCGCGCGCAGCCCCGCCACGAACCCCACCGTGCGGATCGCGGGCACGAACGCGCTGCCGCCGCCCTGGAGATACGGGGACACGGCGTTCGGCCCGACCAGCGCCACGCTTCGCAGGCCGGCGCCGGCCGGGTCCAACGGCAGCAGCCCGTCCGCGTCGCGGAGCAGCACCATCCCACGGGCGGCGGCCCGCCGCAGCAGCGCGAACTCCGCCTCCCGCGGCGCCGCGGCCTCGGCCGCGACCCGGGCCTCGGCGTTCGCCGCGGGCGACGGCGGCGGCGCCTCGTCCGGCGCCCACGGCGCGGTGAGCCGGCCCACCCGCCGCGCCAGCCGGAGCAGGCGCAGCACCTTGTCGTCCACCAGCGCCTCCGGCACCGCGCCGGCGCGCACGGCGGCCACCAGCCGGTCGCCCCAGGGCCCGACCGGGCCCGGCATCACCAGGTCGAGCCCGCCGACGGCCGAGGCCGCGGTCGAGCGGGTGGCGGCCCAGTCGCTCACCACCGGACCCGCGAAGCCCCATTCGCCCTTCAGCACGCCGCGCAGCAGCCCGGCGTGCTCGGTCATCGGCGCGGCCTCCGTGCCGTCGTCCACTCCCGAGTAGGCGGCCATGACGAGCCACGCGTCGGCCTCCGCCAGCACCGCCTCGAAGGGCGCGAGGTAGACCTCGCGCAGGGTGCGCTCGTCCACCCGGGAGCGGTAGCGGGTTCGGTCGGTCTCGGACTCGTTGGCCACGAAATGCTTCGGGCAGCCCGCCACGCCGGCGGCCTGGAGGCCGCGCACCACGGCGGCCGCGAGCGCGCCGGTGAGCAGCGGGTCCTCGGCGAGGTACTCGAAGTGCCGGCCGGCGACCGGGGTGCGCTGGAGGTTGACCAGCGGGGCCAGCACCCCGTCCACGCCCTTGCGGCGGGCCTCCACGGCGAACAGCGCGCCCAGCCGCTCCGCCAACTCCGGGTCCCAGGTGGCGCCCACGGCGGCCGGCGCCGGCGCGAGCAGCCCGGTGGCGCCCCGTTCCCCGCCCGTGCCCCGCACGCCCTGCGGCCCGTCCGACAGCGTCACGGGATGCAGCCCGAGCCGCGGTTCGGCGGGCAGCGCCCAGGTGCTGGCCCCGGTCAGCAGCCGCACCCGTGCCTCCAGCGGCAGGGCGCGCACCCGCCGGACCAGCTCGGCCTCGTCCGGAGCGGCGCCCGAGGCGACGGCCGCGGTGCCGTCCAGAGTGCCGTCCCCGGCGGTGGTCGACGGCGGGCTGGAGAGGGAGGTCATGCCGGGAGTCTAGGGCACCTACTGACCACTTAGTAAGTGCCCCTCCGGAAGATTCTCGCCGGCCCCTCAGCGTTCCCGGACGGGGCCCGTAGACTCCTCCCGGTGAGAGGGAAAAGCACGCAGCACACCGGGGAGCGGCGGCGCGAGGAGATCCTGCGCATCGCGATGGAGACGTTCGCGACGCGCGGGTACCACAACGCCTCACTGGCCGAGATCGCCGAGCGTGCCGGCCTCACCCAGGCCGGCGTGCTGCACTACTTCCGCTCCAAGGCGGGGCTGCTCACCGGCGTGTTGGAGCTCAGGGACCTCTCCGACCGGCAGGAGCTGGGCGCCGAGCGGGCCCACGGGCTGGACTTCCTGCGCCACCTGGTGGACACGGTCCGGCGGAACGCCACCCGCGAGGGCATCGTGCGGCTGTACGCGGTGCTCTCGGCGGAGAGCGTCACCGAGGGGCATCCGGCCCAGGCGTACTTCCGCGACCGGTACGACGGCCTGCGCGCCATGGTGGTCGAGGCGCTCCGGGAGGCCCGCGACCGCGGCCAGGTGCGCGCCGACCTGGACGTGGAGACCGCCGCGACCACCATCATCGCGATCATGGACGGCCTCCAGGTGCAGTGGCTGCTCGCCCCGGACGCGGTGGACATGGCCGCCGCCACCCAGCAGGCGATCGACGCCCTGCTGGGCATCGCCACCGAACGCGCCTGATCCGGACCGGTCCTCAGCCGTCCCGCGCCGCTCCTGCGCCGGGCATCCGGTCCGCGCGGTCCGCGCGGTCCGCGGACTCCAGCCGGGTCACCAGGCGGTCCAGGAGCCCCGCGAGCAGCTCGTCGTCGCCGCCTCCCGGCAGCAACTCCCAGCTGGCGCGCACCCGCTCGTCCAGCCGGCGGCACAGCTCCAGCCCGCGAGGGGTGAGGAAGCCCAGGATCCGGCGCCGGTCCAGCGGGTCGACCCGGCGGTGCACGACGCCGTCGTCCACCAGCTGGTCCACCAGCCGGGTCAGCGTCGGCGGCGGCAGCAGCGCCCACTCCGCTATCGCCGTCATGCCGTGGCCCTCCCCGTCGGAGAGCAGGCACATCACCCGCCACGCCTCGACCGAGCAGCCGGACTCCTCCAGCACCGCGCGCAGCCGGCGCGCGGACAGCCGTTCGGCCCGGGTCAGCAGCCCGGCCACGTCCGTGGGCGGGCCCCCGGACCCGGGAGCCGCGACGGCCTCCCGGCGCTGCTCAGGCGGTACGAACTCGCGCATCTCGCTCCCCGGACCTGTCTCGGCCGACGGCCCCATCCTACGGTCCGCCATCATGGGGCGGTGACGCACAGGGATGACGCTCGGCCACCGGGGCCCCTCGCCCCGGAGCCCGGGACGCTGGGCGTCGCGCTGGTGGTTCCCCGGCAGGGCCCGGCCGGCATCTTCGGGCCCGCCTGCGAACTGTGCGCGCGGCTGGCCACCGACGAGGTGAACCAGGCGGGCGGCGTGCTCGGCCGCGAACTGCGCCTGGTCACCGTGGACGGCGGGGCGCGCCCGGCCCGGGTGGCGGCCGAGGTCGAGGCGCTGGTCTCGGCCGGCATCGTGCACGGCGTCACCGGCTGGCACATCTCCTCGGTCCGGCAGGCGCTGGCCCCGCTGGTCGCCCACCGGGTGCCGTACGTCTACACCGCGCTCTACGAGGGCGGCGAGGACTCCGCCGGCGTCTTCCTCACCAGCGAGACGCCGGACGGCCAGCTGCGTCCTGCCATGCGGCTGCTGGCGGCCGAGCGCCGGGTGCGGCGCTGGTACGTGGTGGGCAACGACTACGTCTGGCCCCGGCGCACGGCCCGCGCCGCATACGCCTACGCGAGGGAGACCGGCGGCGGCATCTGCGGCGAGAGCTACCTCCCGCTGGGCACCCACGACTTCGCCGCCGCGCTGACCCGCATCGAACGGCGGGCCGCCGACGCCGTGCTGATGCTGCTGGTGGGCAGCGACGCGGTGCGCTTCAACCGGGCCTTCGCGGCCGCCGGACTCGACCAGCGCTGCCTGCGGCTGAGCACGCTGATGGACGAGAACATGCTGGCCGCCAGCGGCCCCGACGCCACCCGCGGACTGGCCGCCACGGGTGGCTTCTTCGACGCCCTGGCGACCGCCGACACCCTCGACTTCCACGGCCGCTACGCCGCCAGGTTCGGCCTGAACTCCCCGGCGCCCAGCGCGTTGGGGGAGTCCTGCTACGAGGGCGTGCTGCTGCTCGCCGCGCTGATCACCCGGGCCAGGTCCTGGCAGGTGCCGGCGATCGAGGGGGCCGCGGAACAGGTCAGCTACGAGGGCGCGCGCGGCCTGCTGCGGCTGAACCGCCGTCACGTCAGGCAGCGGATCTACCTCGCGGAGGCCGAGGGACTGGACTTCTCGGTGACCGCCGACCTCGACGCCTGGAGCGGCCCGGGACCGTGATACTTCCGAACGGAAGTATTAATGGGCGCGAAACGCCGGAGAAACAGCTCCCTCTGAAGCTGTGGCATGTCCTCGTCGGGCAACGCCGGCCCGGCCACCCCGCTCAAGGAGGTTCCGACATGCCCAGAGCCCGGGTAGATCGGTTGATCGCCTGTCTGATTGCGTTCGCCGCAGCGATCGCCCTGACCGCTTGCGGGGCCAGGACCGGTGAGCAGCCGTCGGGTGACGCCGCGGAGGTGGACACCTCGGGCGACACCATCAAGGTGGGCCTGCTCAACTCGCTCTCCGGCACCATGGCCATCAGCGAGGTCACCGTGCGCGACGCGCTGATGCTGGCCATCGACGAGATCAACGCCGACGGCGGCGTGCTGGGCAAGCAGATCGAGCCGATCAGCGAGGACGGCGCGTCCGACTGGCCGACGTTCGCCGAGAAGTCGGAGAAGCTCATCCAGGAGGACCAGGTCGCGGCGGTCTTCGGCTGCTGGACCTCGGCCAGCCGCAAGGCGGTGCTGCCGGTCTTCGAGCAGAACCGCTCGCTGCTCTTCTACCCGGTGCAGTACGAGGGGCTCGAACAGTCGCCGTACATCTTCTACACCGGCGCCACCACCAACCAGCAGATCGTCCCGGCCCTGGACTACCTGCGCGAAGAGGGCGCCCGCTCGCTCTACCTGGTGGGCAGCGACTACGTCTTCCCGCGCACCGCCAACCGGATCATCAGGGAGTACGCGTCCGCCCACGACATGGAGATCGTCGGCGAGGACTACGCGCCGCTCGGCTCCACCGAGTTCGGCACCATCGCCAACAAGGTGGAGTCCTCGGGCGCCGACGCGGTGTTCAACACGCTCAACGGCGACAGCAACGTCTCGTTCTTCAAGGAGTACGACTCCTCGGGACTCACCGCCGAGACCATGCCGGTGATGTCCGTGTCCATCGCGGAGGAGGAGGTCAGGTCCATCGGCGCGGAGTTCCTGGAGGGCCAGCTGACCTCCTGGAACTACTACCAGACCACCGAGGGCGCGGCCAACGACCGCTTCGTCAGCGCCTACCAGGACCGGTACGGCGCCGACCGGCCCACCTCCGACCCGATGGAGGCCGCCTACACCTCGGTCTACCTCTGGAAGGAGATGGTCGAGGCGGCCGGCTCCTTCGAGGTGGCGGACGTCAAGGCCGCCGCCGCCGAGGGCGGCATCACCTTCGAGGCGCCCGAGGGCCTGGTCACGGTGGACGGCGAGACCCAGCACCTCTTCAAGACCGCCCGGATCGGCCGGATCGGCGCGGACGGTCAGATCACCGAGGTGTGGAGCTCCGGGGAACCGATCGAGCCCGACCCGTACCTGCACGGGTACGACTGGGCCGGGGAACTGGCCTGAGGCCCCGCCATGACCGTTCTGATCAGCCAGTCCTTCACCGGCATCAGCATCGGCGCGGTGCTGCTGCTCATCGCGCTCGGCCTGTCCCTGACCTTCGGGCAGATGGGCGTGATCAACATGGCGCACGGCGAGTTCATCATGGCCGGCGCCTACACCGTCTACCTGCTCCAGGGCCCGATCGGCTCGGCGGGCGTCTCGCTGCTCGTTGCCCTGCCGGTGGCGTTCCTGGTCGCCGGCGCCATGGGCGTGCTGCTGGAGTGGCTGCTCATCCGCCGCCTGTACGCCCGGCCGTTGGACACCCTGTTGGTCACCTGGGGCGTCTCGCTGATGCTGCAGCAGCTGGCCCGCGACCTGTTCGGCGCGCCCAACGTGCAGACCCGGACGCCGGAATGGCTCTCCGGGCACCTCACCCTGGTCGGCGGCGCCGACCCGTTGACCCTGGCGCACCGCCGGCTGTTCATCCTGGCGCTGGCGGTCGCCGCCGTGGTCGCCCTGACGGTGACCCTGCGCCGTAGCCCGCTCGGTCGCCGGATCCGGGCCGTGGTGCAGCACCGCGAGCTGGCCGAGGCGTCCGGCATCGCCACCGCCCGGGTGGACCGGCTGACGTTCTTTCTCGGCTCGGGCCTCGCCGGCCTGGCGGGCGTGGCCCTCACGCTGGTCGGGCCGATCGGCCCGACCATGGGCACCAACGTCATCATCGACGCCTTCCTGGTCGTCGTCGTGGGCGGCATCGGCCAGCTGCGCGGCGCGGTCATCGCGGCGTTCGGGCTCGGGGTGCTCCAGTCGGTGGTCGAGTACCAGACCACGGTGAGCATCGCCCGGGTGACCGTGCTGGTCGCCATCGTCGTCTTCCTGCAGTGGCGCCCCCAGGGCGTCTACACCCTGCGCACCCGGAGCCTCGCATGACCGATCCCCTCCTGGCACCGCCCGACCGGCGCCCGGGCCTCGCCCGCTGGGCGGCCCCCGCCGGCTACGCGCTGGCGGCGCTGGCCCTGTTCGCGCTCGCCCCCGCCCTGCTCAGCGACTTCCGGCTGGGCCAGCTCTCCCGCTACCTCTGCTTCGCCATCGTGGCCGTCGGCATCGCGCTCGCCTGGGGGCGCGGCGGCATGCTGACACTGGGCCAGGGGCTTTTCTTCGGCCTCGGCGGCTACGCCATGGCGATGCACCTCAAGCTCGCCGACGCCGGGGCAGGACAGCTCCCCGACTTCATGCTGCTCTACGGCTCCACCGACGAACTGCCGTGGTGGTGGGAGCCGTTCCGCTCGCCGATCGTCACGCTGGTCGCGATACCGCTGCTGCCGATGGCCGTCGCGGCGCTGATCGGCTACGCCGTGTTCCGGCGGCGGGTGCGCGGCGCGTACTTCGCCATCCTCAGCCAGGCGCTGGCCGCCGCCTTCGCGATCCTGCTGATCGGCTCCCAGGCCACCACCGGCGGCACCAACGGCCTGACCAACTTCCAGGGCTTCTTCGGCTTCTCGCTCTACGATCCGGTCAACCGGCGCATGGTGTACTTCATCATCGCCGGCACCCTGCTGGCGTTGCTGCTGCTCACCCGCCAGCTGTTCCGGAGCCGGTACGGGGAGCTGCTGGTCGCGGTGCGCGACTCCGAGGAGCGGGTCAGGTTCCTCGGCTACGATCCGGCGCTGGTCAAGCTCGTCGCCTACACGGCGTCGGCCGGCATGGCCGGCATCGCGGGCGCGCTGTTCGTGCCGGCGGTCGGCATCATCTCCCCGGCGCTCGTCGGCATCGTGCCGTCCATCCAGTTCGTCATCGGCGCGGCCATCGGCGGCCGGGCCAGCCTGGCCGGCGCCGCGCTCGGCGCCATCGCCGTGGCCTGGGCGCAGACCACCCTCTCCGAGGAGTTCCCGGCCGCCTGGACCTACTTCCAGGCCGGCCTCTTCATCGTGGTGGTCGCCTTCCTGCCCGGCGGCCTGGCGTCCCTGGGCCGGCTGCTGCCGCGCCGCCGACGGCCCCCGACGGGGGAGCGGACCACCGACGACGCGACCGAACGGGCGGTGCTGACGGCATGAACACCCCATCGACCGACACCCCGTCGACCGACACCCCGACCGCCGAGGCCCCGGCACCGGAGGCAGCCGCGGTCCCCGCGGCCGCGCCCGGCGGCCGGCCGCTGAAGGGCCTGGAGATCACCGACCTCGTCGTCGGCTTCGACGGCTTCCGGGCGGTGGACCGGGTGAGCCTCCGCGTCGGCCCCGGCGACCTGCGGTTCCTCATCGGCCCCAACGGAGCGGGCAAGACGACGCTCGTCGACGCCGTCACCGGGCTGGTCCCGGCCGACGGGTCGGTCCGCTTCGGCGGCCACGAGCTGCTGGGCCGGCCGGTGCACCGCATCGTCCGGCTCGGCATCGGCCGCACCTTCCAGACCGCCACCGTGTTCGAGAACCTCACCGTGCTGCAGAACCTCGACATCGCCGCCGGCGCGGGACGGCCGGCCCGCACCCTGCTGCGTCGGCGCCGGGGCGTCCCCGAGGCGGTGCTGGAGGCGCTCGCCACGATCGGCCTCGCCGACCAGCGCGACCGGCCGGCGGGCGCCCTGGCACACGGCCAGAAACAGTGGCTGGAGATCGGCATGCTGCTGGTCCAGGACGTCCAGCTGCTGCTGCTCGACGAGCCCGTCGCCGGGATGAGCCACGCCGAACGGGAGGCCACCGGCGCGCTGCTGCGGCGGGTGGCCAGCGAGCGCACGGTCGTGGTGATCGAGCACGACATGGACTTCATGCGGACCTTCGCCAGCAGCGTCACCGTGCTGCACGCCGGCCGGGTCCTCAGCGAGGGCACGGTCGCCGAGGTGCAGGCGGACCCACGGGTCCAGGAGGTGTACCTCGGGCATCCGGCGCGGCCGGGCGGCGAGGGAGCCGGGCCCGATTCGGGCGGTGCCGGCTCGGGCGGTGCCGATTCGGGGAGTGAGGAGGCGTGATGCTGCGGATCGAGTCGCTGACCGCGGGGTACGACCGCAGCACCGTGCTGCACGACGTGTCGCTGACCGTGCCGGCCGACGGGGTGGCCACCGTGCTGGGCCACAACGGCGCCGGCAAGTCCACCCTGCTGCGCGCCGCCCTGGGCCTGCTGCGGCCGCGCGCCGGCAGGGTGCTCCTCGACGGCGAGGACGTCACCCGGCTGCCGGCCCACCAGCGGATCAGGCGCGGCATGGCCTACGTGCCGCAGGGCCAGCAGAGCTTCCCGCGGCTGACCACGCTGGAGAACCTCCGGCTCGTCGCCGACGCCCATCCGGGCGGCCGGTCGGCCATGGCCGAGGCGCTCGACCGGTTCCCGGCGCTGCGCGAGGTGGCGGACCGCCCCGCCGGACTGCTCTCCGGCGGGCAGCGCCAGCAGCTCGCCATCGCCCGGGCGCTGGTCACCCGGCCCCGCCTGCTGCTGCTCGACGAGCCCACCGAGGGAATCCAGCCCTCCGTGGTCGCGGAGATCCAGCGGACGATCCTGGAGCTGGCGGCCCGCGGCGGCCTGTCGGTGCTGCTGGTGGAGCAGCACGTCGGCTTCGCGCTGGAGGCGGCCGAGCGCTACTACGTGCTGGAGGCCGGCCGGGTCACCTCCTCGGGAGCCGGCGACGAGCGGGCGGAACGGACGGTGCGCGAGGCGCTCAGCGTGTGATCCGAGACGGACATCGGTCGTACCATCGAAAAAAGCGGGGCATAGTGGTCATGACGTCCTTCGGAGCGCGAAATGGGCGAACCAGCACCGGTCCCGGCCGCCGTGTCGCCGCCGACGGACTGGCCGGCACCACCGGGTGGCTGCCTGGAGGCCAACCGGATGGGCACCTTCGACTGGGACCTGGACAGCGGTCGGATGCATCTGGACGACGGGGCGCTCGGCGTCTTCGACCTGCGGCCCGACGAGTTCGACGGCCGGCCCGCCGGTCTCGCGGCGCGCGTCCCCGACCCCGAGGCCGGCCGGCTGGACACGCTGGTCAACCAGGCGCTGCGGGACGGCAGCGGTGGCTACGGCGCGTACTTCCGGATCCGGCGTCGGGACGGCGTTCCGCAGTGGACGCACACCCAGGGTCACATCCGGCGGGACGCGGAAGGCCGCCCGCACCGCATCTTCGGCGTGGTCAGGGACGCCACGGCCGAGCTCGGTCACGCGGCCCAGCGGCAGGCCACCGACGAGGAGCGGGCCCGGGACACCCGGCTGGTCGAGGAGATCACCAGCGTTCTCGCGCACACCCGGACGGTGCAGGACGTCAGGGACGCGCTGGCCGGCCCGCACAGCATGCGCCAGCTCGGCGCGTCGGCCATCGTGCTGGGCCTGATCGAGGCCGGCCGCGTGCAGATCGCCTTCCGGGCCCCGGACGGTCCGGTGATCCGCGAACTGGAGTCGACCCCGCTCGACGACGACCTGCCGCTGAACGAGGCCGTCCGCGCCCAGACGCCGCGCTACGTGCGGAGCCGGGAGGAGTTCGCGACCCGGTTTCCGCGGCTGTGGCGGCACTTCGCGCCGATGGGCATCGCCTCGGCGGCGTACCTCCCGCTGACCGCCCAGGGCCAGCCGCTGGGCGCCCTCGGCCTGCTGTTCGGCGAGGAGCGCCACTTCCCGGTCGAGGAGCACAACCTGCTCGTCGCCCTCGCCAGCGGCATCGCCCAGGGCCTGCAGCGGGCGATTCTCTTCGAACAGGAGCACGACCTCGCGGAGAACCTCCAGCAGGCCATGCTGCCGCGCACCATCCCGCAGGTGCCCGGCACGCGGATCGCGGTCCGGTACCGCTCGGCCGGCGTCAGCCGCGACATCGGCGGCGACTGGTACGACGTGATCCCGCTGCCCGGCGGCCGGGTGGCTGCGGTGATCGGCGACGTCGAGGGGCACGACACGCATGCCACCGCCGTGATGGGCCAGCTCCGGATCGTGCTGCGCGCCTACGCCGCGGAGGGGCATCCGGCGGCCACCGTGATGGCCCGGGCGTCCGCGTTCCTCGGCGATCTGGACACGGAGCGCTTCGCCACCTGCCTGTACGCGGAGCACGATCCCGCCACGGGATGGCTGCGGTTGGTCAGGGCGGGACATCTGGCGCCGCTGCTGCGGCGCGCCGACGCGACTGTCACGACGCTGCCGGTGACCGGCGGCGTGCCGCTCGGCATCGCCACCCCGCCGTCCGCCGAGACGCCGGTCAACGACCTCCAGCTGCGGCGCGGCGAGACCCTGCTGATGTGCACCGACGGGCTCGTGGAACGGCGCGGCAGCGATCTCGACGAGGGCATCGCCGAGGTGCTCAGGGCGCTCCGCACCGGGCCCACGGACCTGGAGCGGCTCGCCGACTGGGTCAGCGAGGCCGGCGCCGCCGCCCTGGACGAGGACGACATGGCCCTGGTCCTCCTCCGCCGAACGTAGCTCCTGCCGGGCCGCGCGACCCCACGGCGCGCGCCGGCCGTGGGCCGGTCCGGTCCGTCCGCGCGGGCCCCGCGGCCCGGGGTCAGGCCGGCACGGCTGCGGCACGGAGTGCCGTGGGTGGCCGCCCCCGGGGTGGGGCCGGCTGGGAAGGACGGGTTCAGCCGATCTCGGCCCAGACGGTGCAGCCGGCGCGGCGGTCCGCGGTGATGACGCCCCACGAGTCGGCGAGGGCGTCCACGAGGACCAGGCCGCGGCCGTTCTCCGCGTCCGTGCTCTGCGCCGGGTGCGGGGACTCGCAGGTGCCCAGCGCCTCGTCCAGGCCCAGGCCCTCGTCGGCCACCTCGATGCGCAGCCGCCCACCGCTGGCCTCGATGCGGCAGACGATCTGGCCACTGTCGGTGTGCAGCACGGCGTTCGTGAAGAGCTCGGACAGCACCAGGCGCGCCGTGTCGCACAGCGGCTCGGACAACCCCCACAACCGCAGCCAGCGGACCACGATGCGCCGGGCGACAGCCACGGAGTCGGCGCGAGCCGGAAGCGTGAAGCGTTCGCCCGGGGGGTTGGCGGCCGAGCGGGTCGGACGGGGGAGCGGGAGTGGCGTCGTGCCGTGAAGAGAAGACACGGGCTGTTCCGCCTTCCGTGCTGCCGAAGCGGTCGTGATCCGGGTCACCCGCTTACTATGCGCATCGTTGTGCGCAGAGCGCAAGGGGAGTTCTGCAATTTGCATTTAGCCAAGAGACATCTGCCGCTGGCACTGCGTGTATGGCACACTTCTGCCAGGTTCGGCGGAACCAAGCCCAGCCACGCCATGAGGGAGGCGCCGTGGCCGAAGCGCGACCAGGGCCGACCGTCGGGCAGATCGTCCTCGGCCTGCGGCTGAGGGATCTGCGCGAACGGGCCGGCTGCTCCTTCGCCGACGCCGCGGCCGTGCTCAGCGTCAACACGACCACCGTGCGGCGCATGGAGAAGGCGGAGGTCGGTCTCCGGCCGCTCTACGTCAAGGCGCTGCTGGAGCGCTACGACGTGGCCAAGGAGGAGATCGACTCCTTCCTCTCCCTCGTGGACGAGGCCAACCGGCCCGGCTGGTGGCACCGGTTCCGCGACGTGCTGCCCGACTGGTTCAGCCTCTACGTGAGCCTGGAGGGTGAGGCCAGCCTCATCCGCGCCTACGAACCCCACTGCGTCCCCGGTCTGCTGCAGACCGAGGACTACGCGCGCGTGCTGCTGCGGACCGGCTTCCCCGGAGCCACCGAGGAGGAGCTGGACCGCCGCGTCGCGTTGCGCATGGAGCGGCAGGAACTGCTCACCCGGCCACAGGCGCCCCTGCTGTGGGCCGTGGTCGAGGAGCACGTGCTGCGCCGCCGGGTCGGCAACGCCTCGGTGATGCGAGGCCAGATCGACCGCCTGGTCGAAGCGACGTCCATGCCCAATGTCACGTTGCAGATCATGCCGTTCAACGCCGGACCGCATCCCGGCATGTTCGGGCCGTTCCAGCTCTTCCGTTTCGACATCCCGGAGCTGCCCGACATCGTCTATGCCGAGAGCCTCACCGGCGCCGTCTACCTCGAGGAACGCCCCGACACCGCGGCGTACCGCGAGGTGCTCGACCGCATGAGCGCCCAGGCCGCACCGGTCCAGGACACCGGGGCCTTCCTCGGTGAGATTCGCAAGGAGCTCTGACCACCATGGATCATGACAAACGCGGCACGCCGCGCCCCATCTACAACGGAATGCCGGCCCGGGACCTCGGCAGCGAGGGCTGGCACAAGCCTTGGAGCGGGACCAACGGAGGTAACTGCATCGAGGCGATGAAGCTCGCCGACGGCCGGGTGGCGCTGCGCCAGTCCACCGACCCGGACGGTCCGGCACTGATCTACTCACCCCACGAGATAGCGAGTTTCATCCAGGGCGCGAAGCGCGGCGAGGCCGACTTCCTCCTCGCCTGACCCGAGACACACGTCAGCACGTCTGCATCACGGCGCGGTGGTCAACGCCGCGCCGTCGTCGTGTCGTCGACCGTCCCGCCCACCGAAGCGCCGGCCGGGCCGCCGCCCGGTTCAGCGCCGCTGCGCAGCCGCGTCTCGCGGATGAACAGCGTCAGCAGCAGCGCCGCCAGTGCCGCCGGCGCCGCGCACAGGAAGATCTCGGCGACCCCCCGCCCGTAGGCGGTCTCGATCACGACGCGCGACGCCTCCGGCAGCAGCCGCGGGTCTGGTATCCCGCCGCTCCCCGCCGCCGGCCCGAGCGCGTCCCCCGCGTGCTGCGAGACCCGGGCGGCCAGCACCGCGCCGAGCACGGCCACGCCGAGCGCGCCCCCGAAGGACCGGAAGAACGCGACCACCGAACTGGTCGCGCCCAGGTCCCGCGCGCCCACCCGGTTCTGCGCCACCAGCACCAGGTTCTGCAGCAGCATGCCGACGCCGAGGCCCATCAGCGCCATGAACACCGCCACCCAGGCGTACGGCGTGTCGTGCCGCACGGTGCCGAGCAGCACGAGCCCGAGGGTGGTCAGCGTCCCGCCGGCCACCAGCCAGTACTTCCAGCGTCCGGTCCGGGTGATCAGCAGCCCCGAGACCGTGGAGGACAGCGACATGCCGCCGATCAGCGGGATGGTCATCACCCCTGACAGCGTCGGACTCCGGCCGTCCGCCAGCTGGAAGAACTGGCTGAAGAACACCGTCCCGCTGAACATGGCGATGCCGACGAAGAGGGACGCGAACGAGGCGAGGGCGATCGTTGGGTCCCGGAACAGCCGCAGCGGGATGATCGGCTCGCTGGCCCGCGTCTCGGCGACCACGAAGGCCAGCCCGAGCAGCACCGCGCCGCCCGTCATCGCGGCCGTCTGCCAGGACAGCCACGGGTACCGGTCGCCGGCCAGGGTCACCCAGACGAGAAGCAGCGACACCGCCGCGCTGACCAGCAGCGCGCCCAGCCAGTCGATCCGCACCGCGCGCCGGGTGACCGGCAGCCGCAGCGTCCGCTGCAGCACCACGAGCGCGACCACGGAGAACGGCACCCCGGCGAAGAAGCACCAGCGCCAACCCAGGCCCGGCGTGTCGGTGATCAGGCCGCCGATCAGCGGGCCGCTGACGGTGGCGGCGGCGAAGGTGGCCCCCAGGTAGCCGTTGTACCGGCCGCGCTCCCGGGGCGCGATCATGGCGGCCATGATGATCTGCGCGAGGCCGGCCAGTCCGCCGACGCCGATGCCCTGCACCGCGCGGACGGTGATCAGCATGCCCGGGCTCTGCGCCAGCCCGGCCACCACGGAGCCGGCGGCGTAGAGCACCAGCGCGCACTGGATCAGCAGCTTCTTGCTGAACAGGTCGGCCAGCTTGCCCCACAGCGGCATCGAGGCGGTCATCGCCAGCAGGGTCGCCGTGATCACCCAGGTGTACGCGGACTGGCCGCCGCCGAGGTCGGCGATGATCCGGGGCAGCGCGTTGGTGACGATGGTCGAGGACAGGACGGCCGCGAACATGCCCAGCAGCAGCCCGGAGAGCGCCCGCATGATCTCGGCGTGACTCATCGGACGGTCCACGGGTTCCCCTATCGAACGACTCTTCGCAGGCGACCCTAGAACATGTTGCTTAATACACGTAAATGAATTGACGAAAGCTTTGTCCGGCGCGACGGCTCGGCATATGCCACGGGCATTCCGCGGGGCACGAGAACGCCCCGGCCGTGTCCACCGCGACCGGGGCGCCTCGGGAGAAGGCGAACGGGCTAGCGGCCGCGTTCCTCCAGCAGTTCCTCGAACAGCTCCGACCACTGGTCGCGGATCGCCTCGGGGGAGTAGGACTGCACGGTCATCAGCGCCGCGTCGCCCATCTCCGCCCGGAGTCCCTCGTCGGCCATCAGCCGGGACATGGCGCGTGCCAGTCCGTCGATGTCCTCCGCCGGCACCAGCAGCCCGTCCTTGCCGTCGGTGAGGACGTCGGCGGGTCCGGTGGGGCAGTCGAAGCTGACCACCGGCAGGGCGTGCGACATGGCCTCGATCATCACCATCGGCAGGCCCTCGAAGCGGGAGCTCAGCACGTACATCGACGCCTTGGCCAGCTCGTCGTCGAGCTTGTCCGTCAACCCCATCAGGAAGATGTGGTTGTACATGTGGTACTCGTCGATCAGGCCGCGCAGCTGGGCGCGCCGCTCGCCGGAGCCGAAGATCCGCAGCTGCCAGTCCGGATGCTCCTCCACCGCCTTGGCCCAGGCGGGGATCAGCATGTCGAACCCCTTCTGCCCCCGGAACCGGCCGGCCGCTACCGCGATCCTGCTGGAGCAGGTGGACATCTTCTGCTTCAGGGTGTGCACGGCGTTGGGCACCCGGACGACCCGGGCGCCGGGCGCGAAGGCCTCGTAGTCCTCGCGGTCCCGGTGGGTGAGCACGGCCACCGCCTCGCACCGCGGGTACAGCTCGGCGATCGCCGCCCGCACGTCCTTGCGGTGCGTGTAGAGGTTCATGTGCTCCTGGGCGACCCGGATCACCCCCTCGGTCGCGAAGAGGGCCGCGAGGATGTTGAGCGCCGGCCGGGTGGTGACGAGGATCCCGTCCTTCAGCTCCCGCAGCCAGTCGATCGTCTCGACCTCTATGCGCCGGTCGAAGTTGCTGTGCCCGAACTCGCCCTCGGGGATGTGCTGGGGCGGCTGGCCCGTCAGCTCGGCGGAGCGCCGGGCCCGGCGGCGGGCGATCGGACCGCGGGGGAGGGGCTGCTTGGCGCCCCCGTCGCGCTGGTCGGTCAGCGCCCACACCTTGACGCGGGGGTCATAGGGGAAACGCGGCTCGTCCACGCGCCGCAGCACGCTCACGACCTCGACCTCGTGCCCCGCCTGCACCATGGCACTGGCCTGGGTGAACACGGTACGGATCGTGCCGCCGGTGCCGTACGCGTGCATGATCAGATAGCGGATCTTCATCGAATCCGTCGCACCTTCAAGCCTTCTGCGGGAGACACTCGACCGACAGGTTGTCGTGAAGCGTGTAGTACGGCCTCACCATGACGGTCTGCTTCTGGGTGGTGACCGGCTGGGCCGGGAACACCATGATCTTCTTCTTCCCCTCGATGTCGTCCAACAGCCGGCCGACGCGCAGCCGAGGCGCCTTCGCGTCGGACGCCCTGGTCATGTACAGATCCCACTGGGCCGGCACCGAGGCCTGCTCGGGAACCAGGTCCTCGACGGGAAGGGAGACGTCGAAGCCGGGTCCCTCAAGCTCGGCCGGATAGCTCAGCCGCAGCGCGTGGTCGTCGCGGAGCACCAGCAGCAGGCTCCAGTCGGCCTGGCCGGCCGGCTCAGCCTCCGCGCCGTGCAGATGGCCGACCAGTCGCAGGCGGCCGTCCCGCGGCCACACCTGGGCGATCTCGGCGTGTCCCGTCACGACGCCTGCCCGTCCTCGGCCGGCTCGGGGAGGTAGCCCCACGCCGCGGAGATGCCGCGCAGCGGCTCGGGGATCTCGTCGACCGACGTGGGCAGCTGCCGGCCCGGCTGGACGGTGCCGCTCTTGATCTTGTCCTTCCAGTCGCCGAGGCCCTTCTGCAGGTCCCCGCCGTTCCGCGAGCCGTACTCCAGCATCTCCGCCTCGAAGTCGATCTCCAGGAAGGCGCAGATGTCCTTGAGGGTGCCGGCCGGGTCGTCCGTCAGGTCCTCGTAGCGCACGACGTGCCCGGACAGGCCCTTGCGCGCGCGCTCGGCGGCGTTCATGTACCGCAGGGCGTCGAGCGCGGCCTCCTCGGCGTTGCGCTTCTTGGGATCGGCCTCGTGCCACGAGCGGGCCACGGAGACCGGGTGCCGCTGCAGGAAGAGGAACCGGGCGTCGGGCCAGCAGGTGGCGAGCCGCTTGTAGACGAAGGCGTTGCTCGGCGTCTTCTCGACGATGAACTCCTTCCCCGACTTGGACAGTTCGCGGTGCAGGAGCCGGTCCCACAGCAGGTGCTCCAGATCGCTGCGCTCCAGCTCGAGAGCGGTCATCGACCGCTCGGCGAGCGAGGTGGAACACCGCACCTCCAGCCGGCGGAAGTGCAGCTCGTGGGGCGCGTGCAGCTGGGAGTGCGCGTTCAGCAGCATCCGCAGCAGGGTGGAACCCGAGCGGACCGGGGCGATGATGAAGACCGGTCGCCGCAGCAGCCGGTCCTTCTCCGGGTCGGCCGGCGGGCGGTACTCGAGCGGTTGGGACTTGGGCTTGGCCGAGCTCTTGGACTTCGGCTTGCCGGGCACCGGCGCGGCGGGCTTGGCGGGCGCGCTGGCGCCGGCGCGGGCGCGACGAACCTCGAACCCGGTGGTCGAGGCGAGCGCCGTATTGATTCGCTGTAGAAGAGTCATGGCGTACGAGGCTAAACACCATCCGGGAGAAGAACAACGGAAGCCGATTCAGAACCGTTCATACACCAGGAATACACCTGTGCGAGCCTGCGTCGCGACTCGGGCCCGAGGGGCACGATTCCGAAAACGGACGGTACACGAACCCAGTGTAGTTCCCCGTGTGCGCACGGAGATGGCGGGTCGGGCCTGTCCCGAAATCTTGGGTTAATACTGCGAAGCGCGGGGATGCCTGCGTGCCACGACCCGGCCGGTGGCTTGCTAGCCTCACCGCCATGCAGTGGAAGCGCAAAGCCAGTACCGCTCGCGAACGGGCCCTCGGCCCGCGCGCCTCACGCCCCCTGGACGGCACCGGCCCCGGGCAGCAGTCCCAGGCCGCTTCCTCACCGTCCCGGAAGTCCAAGCCCAAGGACTTCTCCCCGCCACCTGCGAAGGTGGCCGCCTCGGCGCGTCCCCCCGCCGAACCGGCCACCGACCGGCTGCTCAAGGCCCCGGTGATCGTGCTCTCCCCGCCACGGTCAGGATCGACGCTGCTGCGCGTGGTGCTCAACAGCCATCCCCAGCTGCACGCCCCGCACGAGACCCACGTGCGGCGGCTGGCCGTCAAGCTCACGACGCAGCCGGTTGTGCACGCCATGGAGGGATTCGGCCACAACCTGGCCGACATCGAGCACATCCTGTGGGACCGGATGCTCCACCGGGAGCTGCTCCGCAGCGGCAAGGAGACGGTGGTGGAGAAGACACCGAGCAACGTCTTCGTCGCGCAGCGACTCGCCACCTGCTGGCCGGACGCCCGGTTCGTCTTCCTGATGCGCCACCCGGTGTCCATCGCCACGTCCTGGCACGAGGGCGACCCGGTCAAGCGGCCGATGGAGCACGCGATCCCGCACACCCTCAAGTACATGGTCGCCCTGGAGAAGGCACGGGACGTCCTCCCCGGCCTCACCCTCAGGTACGAGGAGCTGACCAGCGACCCGGAGACCCAGACCCGGCGCATCTGCGACTTCCTCGACCTCCCGTGGGAGCCCGGCATGGTCACCTACGGGAAGAAGGACCACGGCCCGTACGTGAAGGGCATCGGGGACTGGAAGGAAAAGATCAAGACCGGGTCCATCCAGCCGGGTCGGGCGCTGCCGAAGCCCGAGGACATCCCGGAGGAGCTGCGGGAGATGTGCCGGACCTGGGGCTACCTCTCGGCGGACGCGGCCTCGCACGGCTGACCGCGCGACCGGCGCATCGCCGGTCGGCCCCGGCGGAGAGTCCGCCGGGGCCGCCGGACAGGGCCTAGCGGGCGAGCTGGCTGACCCAGGAACCCACCACGGAGTTCCAGTCGCTCCGGCCCGCGTCCTGATGCGAGGCCGTGAAGCGGTTCACCACGTCCCGGCCGCTGGTGAACAGGCCGCCGCGCTTGTCCGCCTCCAGCACCACCTCGACCCCGGTCGGGGAGGCCAGGAACGTCACCTCCAGCTGCTGGAGCTGACCCGCGAACTGCGGCGCCGGGCTGAGCTCTATCTCCTGGTAGAACGGCAGCGTCTGCCCGGTGCCCCGGATCCGGCCGCGCTCCAGGTCGGCCGACTTGAAGCCGAAGCCCAGCTGTCCGAGCGCCTCCAGGATCGCCTCCTGCACCGGCAGCGGGCGCACCGTCAGCGGGTCCATGTCGCCCTTGTCCACCGCGCCGGCCACGGCCAGCTCCGTGCGCACACCGAGCGGCACGCCAAGCGGCTGCCCGTACACCTCGGTGATGGGCGTCTCCCACGGCAGCATCATGCTGAACGGGAGGCTGTGCTCCTGTTCCTGGGGCAGCCGGAAACCGCCGCTCACCGTCAGCCGGTCGAAGGCCACGGTCGCGTCGTACTCGACGTCCTCGCCCTCCACCTCCACCCGGGCCACGAGGTCGAGCGTCACGTGCTCGATGTCCACGTCCTGATTGCCCCCGCGCATCAGGATCCGTCCGGCCAGGGCGGAGCCCGGCTGCGCCGGGCCCCCGTCCAGGACCGTGTCCACCGAGGGTCCGCCCACCCCGAGCGCTCCGAGCAGCTTCTTGAACACCATCTCGGTGCTCTCCTTCGCGTCGTGTGCCTGTGTCTTCGTCGCTTCGTACGTCGGTCACGTGCTGCGTCAGCCACGTGTGGCGCCCCCGGCCCGACCGGCCAGGACCACCGGGCCGGACGGCGCCGCTCCCAAGCTACCCCGCTCCGCGGCGACTTCCGGCCAGTTCGGCCAGGATCGGCGCGCCCCGGGCCGCGCCGGAGCCCCGGTCAGGGCGCCGGCGCGGGCGTCGTGCCGCCCGCGGGGCGCAGCAACTCCTCGGCGAAATGGCAGGCGCTGTGCCGGCCCGGCTCGATCTCCCGCAGCGCCGGCGCCTCGGTGACGCAGCGCTCCCGCTCCTCCGCCGTCCGGTCGCGGTAGGCCGGGCCGATCGGGCAGCGCGGGTGGAAACGGCAGCCGCTGGGCGGGTCGAGCGGGCTCGGCAACTCGCCGGCCAGCACCGGCGCCGGCTCGGAGCGGCGCTCCGCGGTGGCGGCGCTCGGCTCGGGCACCGAGTCGATCAGGCTCCGGGTGTACGGGTGCAGCGGCGTGTCGAGCACCGGCAGCGTGGGCCCGCTCTCCACCACCGTGCCCAGGTACATCACGCCCACCCGGTCGGTGAAGTACCGCACCAGGGACACGTCGTGGGAGATGAAGACGTACGCCAGCTCGCGCCGCGCCTGCAGTTCGTCGAGCAGGTTCACCACCTGCGCCTGGAGCGAGACGTCGAGCGACGACACCGGCTCGTCGCAGACCAGCACGTCCGGGTCGACGGCGAGCGCCCGCGCGATGGCGATCCGCTGCAGCTGGCCGCCGGAGAACTGCCGCGGTCGGCGGTCCAGCACGTCCTCGGGCAGCCCCACCGCGCGCAGCAGCTCCGCGCAGCGCTTCCGCCGTGCCGCCCGGTCCGGCTCCAGACCGTGGATGATCAGCGGCTCCTCCAGCAGCGCGCCGATGGTCATGCGCGGGTTGAGCGAGGCCAGCGGGTCCTGGAAGATCATCTGCACCGAGCGGCGGAAGTCGGCCAGCCGCCGTCCCGACCAGTCGGTCACGTCCGTGTCGCCGGCGGCCACCCGGCCCGCCGTCGGCTCGTCGGCCCGCACCAGGAGCCGGGCGAGGGACGACTTGCCGCAGCCGGACTCGCCGACGATGCCGAGCGACTCGCCGCGCCTGACCTGCACGTCCACGCCGTCCACCGACCGCACCAGCCCGGCGCCGCCCCGGCCGAGGCCGCCGCGCACCCGGTGGTGCCGGGTCAGCCCGCTGCCGCTCAACGCCGGCGGTCCCGCGTCGTCGCCGAGCACCGGCCGCCTCGCCCGCGGCGGGGCGGGCTCCGCGGGGCGGTCGGCGTCGCCGCGGGCCGCCTCGGCCTGCGCGTCCGCGCCTTCCGCGGGTGCGTCTTCCGCGTCCGCGGCGCCGTCGATCGTGTCCGGGTCGATGACCGGCAGGCGGCGGTCCAGCGGCGTCGTCATGCTGGGCACGCAGGCGATCAGCCCGCGGGTGTAGGGGTGGCGGGCGTCGGTGAACACCTCGGGCACTCCGGCCCGTTCCACGATCCGGCCGCGGTACATCACCACCACCCGGTCGCACAGCCGCGCCACCACGCCGAAGTTGTGCGTCACCAGCACGATCGCCGTGCCCAACTCCCGGTTGAGCCGGGCGAAGACCTCCAGCACCTGCGCCTGCACGGTGACGTCCAGGGCGGTGGTCGGCTCGTCGGCCACCAGCACCTCGGGGTCGCCGCTCATGGCCAGCGCGATCATCATCCGCTGCCGCATGCCGCCGGAGAACGCGAAGGGGTAGTCGTGGAAACGGCGCTCCGGCCCGGGGATGCCGACCAGCCGCATCAGTTCCAGCGCGCGCTCGCGCACCTCGCGCCGGCCCAGCGTCGGCCGGTGCAGCCGGATGGTCTCCTCCAGCTGCCGGCCGACCTTCATCACCGGATCGAGGGAGTTCATCGGGTCCTGGAAGACCATGGAGATCTTCGCGCCGCGCAGCGCCGACCGTTCGGCCTCCGTCATGGCGAAGAGGTCGCGTCCCCGGTAGTGCACGCTCCCGGACTCGACCCGCCCGGGCGAGCGCACCTCGCCCAGCAGCGACAGGGCGGTCACCGTCTTGCCGGATCCCGACTCGCCGACGATGCCCAGCGTCTCGCCCGCCCGCACGTCCAGGTCGACGCCGCGCACCGCGCGGACGTGCCCGGAGCCGGTGCGGAACCCGATGTGCAGGTCGCGCACCCGAAGGATGGAGCTCCCGGTCACGTCGTCTCTCCCCTCGTCCGTGTCGTCGTGGTCCGTGTCGTCGTGCATCGCGGTCACCGCTGGGCCAACTCGCGGTTGAGCGCGTCGGCGAGCAGCGTGAAGCACAGCACCAGCGCGCTGATCACCACGAGCGGGCCGACGGCGTAGAACGGCGACGACGTCAGGAAGGTCAGGCTGGCGTTGAGCAGGCTGCCCAGCGAGGCGTCGGGCGGCGGCACGCCGAGGCCGAGGAAGCTGAGGCCACCCTCCAGGAACACGGCGGTGGAGCAGGCCAGCGCGGTCTGCACCAGCAGCACGTCGAAGCAGTTGGGCAGGATGTGCCGCAGGTACAGCCGCGCCGTGCCGACGCCCAGCACCCGTTCCGAGAGCACGTAGTCCCGCGCGGCCTGGGAGCGGACGGCGCCGCGCAGCACCCGGCCGAACATCGGCGCGGTGGCCACGGCGACGGTGACGATCACCGCCCCGACGCCGACGCCCATCAGCGCGGCGAAGGCCAGGCCCAGGATCAGCGCGGGGAAGGCCAGCACCACGTCGAAGACCCGCTGCACCGGCGTGTCGGTCCACCGGCCGGCGGACGAGAACAGGCCGAGCAGGCCACCGGCGGCCAGCGAGATCGGCACGGCCGCGACGATGACCAGCAGGCTGACCCGCACCCCGGACAGCAGCCGGGCGAGCAGGTCGCGGCCGAGCTCGTCGGTGCCCAGCGGATGGTCGAGCGACGGCGGGGTGAGCGCCTCGTCCGAGACCAGTTCGTTGGGTCCGTACGGCAGCAGCGGCGGCAGCACGAGGGCGGCGAGGGTGATGAGACCGATGACGGCGAGGCTGAGACCGACGGCCGGCCGGCGCAGCAGCGCCAGCGCCGTGACCGACGCGGCGCGCCGCGCGCCGGGCTCGACCGGCAGCGGCGCCGCCGGCTCGACCACCCCGGGTGCGGGTTCGCTCATGAGCTGGGCTCCCTGTTCCTCCGGCTGTCTCCCGGTCTGTCCTGCACGGTCGGGGCGTCGTCCGCGGCGGGCGTCACGTCCGCTCCCGCACCCGCGGGTCGATCGCCGCGTAGACCACGTCGCTGAGCAGCTGCAACACGATGAAGACCGCGACGGCGAGCAGCAGCAGCGCCTGCACCACGGGATAGTCCCTGGCCTCCGCCGCCCGCACCATGGCCTGGCCGAGGCCCGGCCAGGCGAACACGCCCTCCACGATCACCGCGCCGCCCAGCAGGTTGCCGATCTGGATGCCGAGCACGGTGACCACGGGCCCGACCGAGTTCGGCAGCCCGTGCCGCACCAGCAGCTTCCGGCCGCGCAGCCCGCGCATCCGGGCGGCGAAGTAGTACTCCTCGGTGACCGCGCGCTGCAACGAGGCGGTCAGGAACCGGGCGAGCACCGCCGCGGCGGGCAGCGCCAGGCAGATGCTCGGCAGCACCAGGAACTGGATGCTCTCCACCGGATCGTCGAAGAACGACACGTACCCGCCGGACGGCAGCAGCCGCAGGCCCACCGCGAAGATCAGCACCAGCAGCACGCCGGTGACGTAGGTGGGGATGGCGAGCATCAGCACGTTCACGCCGGCCAGCAGGGTGCGCAGCCAGCCGCGGCGCACCACCGCCCCCGCGACGCCCAGCGGGAAGGCCATCAGCAGCGCGAGCAGCAGCGCGCACAGCGCCAACATGCCGGTGTTGCCGATGCCGCGGGAGACGATCTCGGAGACCTCGGCGCCGTTGACGAAGGAGGTGTCCAGGTTCCCCGTGAGCACCCCGCCGATCCAGTCGCCGTACTGCTGCACCAGCGGCCGGTCCAGGCCCAGCTCGTGCCGGGCCGCGTCGATGGCCTCGGGCGTGGCGTCGGGCCCGGCGAGCGTCGCGGCGGGGTCGCCGGGGGAGAGCCGTAGCACCAGGAAGATCGGCACGGTCGCCAGCAGCAGGACGAGCACGCCGGTGGGCAGCTTGCGCAGCAGGTAGCGGAGCATCCCTCACCCCTCGGCCAGGTAGGCGTCGTCCAGGTCCAGGTTGTTGAACATCGTGTAGTTGATGTCCCGCAGCGAGTCGCTGAGCACGAACGACTGCGAGCTGCTCAGCAGGTCGATCACGAACTGCTCCTCCAGCAGCAGTTGGGTGACGTCGGCGTAGACCTGGGCGGCCTCGGCCTCGTCGGTGGCCTTCCAGGCCCGGTCGGCCAGCCGCTGGTAGCGCTCGCTGACGAAGTTCGAGGCGTTGGCGTTCGCGTTGAAGGGGAAGGCGCCGTTGAGCAGGGTGGCGGGATTGAGCTGGCCGAAGCCGTGCCCGGCCACCCACAGGCCCGGCAGGTTGGCGGTGCCGAGCCGGGTCTGGAAGTCGGCCGGCTGGAAGACGACGATCTCCACGTCCAGGCCCACCGCGCGCAGCCCGTCCTGGACCACCTCGGCGGTCGAACGGTCGCCGCCGGGCTCGCTGGAGCGGATCGCCAGGTCCAGCGAGGCGCCCGCCACCCCGGCCTCGCGCAGCAGCGCGCGGGCCCGGTCCGGATCGTGGTGGTACCGGGTGGCGGCGTCCCGGTCGTACGCCGGGTTGGACGGGGTCCAGGGGCTGGAGGCGGCGCGGCCGACCGTGTCGACCACCATCCGCAGCAGCTTGTCCCGGTCCACGGCGTAGGCGATGGCCTGCCGCACCCGGCGGTCGCCGAGCGGCTCGACGTTGATGTTGCAGCCCACGTAGTGGCCGTAGTCGTTGGTGTCCAGCTCGTGCACGGCCAGCCGGTCGTCGGCGCGCACGTTGTGCAGATGGTTGCCGTTGAGCTGGAAGCCCAGGTGGGTCTGGCCGCTCTGCAGCGCCGCCACGATGGCCTGCTGCTCGCCGACGATGCGGATCTCGACCTCGTCGAGGAACGGGCGCCCGGCCTTGAAGTAGTCCGGGTTGCGCCGGAAGCTGAGGGAGACGCCGGGACTGTAGTCCTCGAAGACGAACGGGCCCGTGCCGTTGAGCTGTTGGCCGGTCTGCACCTCGGCGAACGTCTCGTGGTCGGCGATGAACATGATCTCGCACAGGTCGAAGAAGTTGCTCACCCCGTGCGCCAGCCGCAGCGTCACCTCGGCCGGCCCGGTGGCCGAGGCGTCGGTGACGGCCGCCGCGGTGGACCTCAGCTGGCCGGGCGCACCCTCCTCGCTGGCCTGCCAGCGGATGTTCTCGACCACGTCCCGCGGGCCGAAGGGGCGGCCCGAGTGGAACCGGACGTCGTCCCTGAGCCGGAAGACGATGGTGCGGCCGGCGTCCCGCACCTCCCAGTCGGTGGCCAGGGACGGACGCGGCGTCAGCGTGGCGTGGTCGTACTCGGTCAGCGTGTTGAACGCGAGGCGCTGCCAGGAGAAGTTGGGGGTGTTCTGCTGCCGGAAGGTGGCGAAGTTCAGATCGTCCACCTGGGCGACCACCATCGAGCCGCCGCGCTGCCGGCCGCCGCCCGCGTCGCCGACCTGACGGGCCACCAGCGTGCAGCCGCTGGTGCCCAGGCCGCCCGCCACCGCGGCCGCCGCGCCGCCGAGGCCCAGCCGGCGCAGCAGCGTGCGCCGGGGCATTGAGGGACCGGACCCGGTCCTAGCAGGCATCGGGATCTCCTTGAAAGCTGCTGCTGGGCGGCATGTGAACGCCACCTAAGCAGCGCCCCGGCGTCGCTTCAAGGGTCAGGGTGGTAACGCTTCCCGCGTCGTCGCAGAACGGGAGTCCGTTCGAACGCGCTCGCGTAAGGGCCGTGCCGGTCTCGTATCGAGGGCGCGCGGCGGTCGACGGGAGCCGAATTGTTAACACGGCGTGACACGGGGCAACACTTCGGTCCGCGGCCGCATGGGTTACCGGGCGGCCGGTGGGTACCTGAAGGAAAAGAGCCCCGATCTTCCTCCGGGAGGACCACCATGTCCGGCCTGATCGATCGACTCAAGCGGTTCAGCCGCAGCCCGCAGGGCCGCAGGGCCGTGGACTCGGCCCGCCGCGCGGCGTCCGACCCGAGGAAGCGGGCGCAGGCCCGCCAGCTCCTCAGCCGGCTGCGCCACCGCCGCTGAACCGCGGCGCCCGCGGAGGGCGCCGGTCCACGAGCCGCCCCGGCCGGGTTCCCCCGGATGCCGGGGCGGCTGACTCGCGCGCCCGGTGGTCGCGTTGTCACTCACACGGCGCAGCGGGGCTTGGCTCGCCGCGGGCGGTGGGCCACGATGGGCGCTGCCGGACCGCGAGACGTCACCGCGGGAGGTCCGGGGGAAGGGGAGCGCGCGTCATGGACGAGGAGTCGTTGTCGGACTGGGCCGCGCGGCGGGAGCGGCGGCGCGCCGACCGCTACCGGGTGGACACCCTCAGCCCGGGACCGCGGCAGGGCGACCACGTGAACCCCGAGGCGCCCCGCCTGATCAGCCGGTGGAACGGCTACGAATGGGAGGCCGTGGCGTTCGCGGCCAACCTCGCCGAGGCCAAGCGGTTCACCCATCCGGAGACGGCCGGCACCGATCCGGTGCGCCCGCCGGGGACCGGGCACGGCCCCGGGCGGCACCGCAGACCGTCACCCGGCGACGCCGACGACCGGGGCCCGGCCCCGGCGAACTGACCGCCGCCCGGGCGGGACCCGGCCGGCCGCCTCACGGCGTGGTGAGGGGTTCGGCCTGGTAGGCGCGGTGCAGCAGCGCCACGAAATCCGGTGCCGCGGGCAGCTCGACGGAGCCGATCCGGTGCACGGGGACGCCGGGCGTCCAGGAGTTCATCACGACGGCCCCGGCCAGCGCCGGCAGGTCGGCGAGGGTGAGTTCGCGGTCGTGCTGGGGGACGCCGAGCCGCTCCAGCTGCCGGCGGACCACGGCCATGGTGGTGCCGCCCAGCACCGGGGCCGCCGGCCACACCACGGCGGCGCCGTCCCAGAACGCCAGGTTCCAGATCGTCGCCTCCCCGATCCGCCCCGCGCGGTCCACGAACGCGGCGTCGTCGAACCCCTCGCGTTCCGCCCGGCGCAGAAACAGCGTCTTGGCCACCTCGCCGACGTGCTTCACCTCCGGCAGCACCCGTTCGTACTCCACGACCGCCAGCGCCAGCGGCCCCGCGGGCTCGGGCGCGGGCGGCCCGGTGCGGACGAGAAGCCGGAGCGGGGTGCCGTCGCCTCCGGGGGTGAACTCGCCCACCGACTCGTGCACGAAGACCGTCAGTGACAGGTCCGGCGGGCCGGCCGCCAGCGCCGGGCGCAGTGCGGCCCGCACCCGGTCGTCGGGCAGCGCTCGCCCGAACAGTTCGTCGGAGGCGGCCCGCAACCGTTCCAGGTGGAGGTCCAGACCGCGGATCCGGCCGCCCCGGACCTGGGCGGCGGTGAAGTGGGCGTAGCCCGCGAAGGCCAGCGGCGCCAGGTCCTCCGCGGTGGCCGGCCGGCCGTCGAGGTGGACGACGAAGGAGGTCATGGGTGTCTCCCATCAGCGGTGTTGGGCAGGAACGGTCCCCCCACCGCCGGGAACGGGGACGTCGACCACGACGTTAGGGCCTGACACTGGTGGCAGGGTCAAGCGGCGGCGAGGCGCGGCCCGCTCACGCCGCACCGCCGACACGACGGGCGGGTACGACGAGCGGGTACGAGGAGGCGCGGTGGTCAGGCCGCGCGGGTGGCGTCCCGGAGCCAGGACAGTGCCGACGCGGCGGACCGCATGACGGAGATGTGTCCGTCCTCCGGGACCAGCCGCGGCTCCGCCGTGTGGCAGTGGCGCGCCAGCCAGCGGCTGTGCGCGGCGGGCACCACCCGGTCCCGGCCGCCGTGCAGCAGCAGGAGCGGCGCCGCGATCCGGGCGGGGTCGAAGCCCCACGGGGTCACGTAGGCGAGGTCGTCGTCGACGTGCGGCCCGGGGCCCGAGGCGACGGCCGGCCCGACGACGTCGCCGAACCACGACCACTCCCCGGCGAGCGCCGCCCAGTCCTCCGGCGTGAAGTCCGGTTCGTGGTCGGCGTCGGGGGAGGCGAGGTGCCGCTCCTTCGCCGCCCGGCCCGCGGCGGCCGCGCGCAGCGACGCCGCGCCGGCGTCACCCATGCCCGCGAACCAGTCGAGCCCTTCGGCGTCGAACGGCGCGAGCCCGGAGACGCTGACGACGCCGAGCACCCGGTCCGGCAGCAGCGCGCCGCACGCCAGCGCGTGCGGGCCGCCCCCGGAGTGGCCCATCACCGCGAACCGCCCGACGCCCAACGCGTCCACGACGCGCGCCACGTCGTCCGCCGCGGATCCGACGGGCCGGTCCGGGCGCGGCGTCGAACCCCCGTACCCGGGGCGGTCGTAGGACACCCACCGGATACCGAGCCGCCGGGCCGCCGGGAACAGCGGCGCCGGCGGGGCACCGACGTTCGGCGTGCCGTGGTGCCAGACCACGACCAGGGACTCCGCGCCGGCGTCCCCCGGCCCGGTGTCGTACACGCGCAGCGTTCGCCCGTCGCCCAGGTTCAGATCGCGCTCGACCACTGTCGTGGCGCCCGTGCCGCCCGCGATGCCGTTGGAGGTCATGTGGCTCCGTCCCGTTCCGCTTCCGGCCCACCGGCCGCTGGCCGACCGCGCGGGTGCCGCGGGTGGGCATGGGGTAGACCCGGGCGGGACGGAGAAGTCATCGCCGGCCGCCCCGCGTTTCTCTCCGTCCGCGCCCGTTCGTCGCGCGCGTCTTCGTGCCGATCACCCTCATTCCGTGCGCCCTGATTCCCCCTGGCCGGCCGCCGGAGGCGGGGCCGTGCTGGCGCGGACCACCATGTGGGTGGGCACCACGCTGGTGCCGGCGCCCGGCGCGCCCTCCTCCGCGGCCGCGTGGATCTTGCGCAGCACGTCCTCCACCAGCAGCCGGCCGACCTCGGCGAAGTCCTGGTGGATGGTGGTCAGCGGGGGAGTGAAGGAGGCCGCCTCGGGGATGTCGTCGAAGCCCACCACGCTGACGTCGCGCGGCACCTGGCGGCCCCGCTCGTGCAGCGCGCGCAGCAGGCCGAGCGCCATCTGGTCGTTGGCCGCGAACACGGCGGTGCAGTCGGGCTCGTCCGCGAGCCGCAGCCCGGCGTGGTAGCCGGACTCCGCCGACCAGTCGCCGCGTACCGGCGGCGGCACCGCGCGGCCCGCAGTCTCCAGCGTGTCCTGCCAGGCGGCGGCCCGCCGGTTGGCCGCGAACGACTCGGCGGGTCCGGCGAGGTGCCACACCGTCTCGTGTCCGAGGTCGAGCAGATGGCGCACGGCCTCCCGGCTGCCGCCCGCCTGGTCCGTGTCCACCACGCTGTAGCGGTCGCCGGCGTCCGAATCGGCCACCGCGACCTGCACCCCGGGCGGCAGCGACACCGTCGCGGCGTCCATCAGGTGCACCTCCATGATCACGATGACGGCGTCCACCGCGAGTTCGCCGAGCCGGGTGAACGCACCGCGCACACCGTCCTGGGTGGGGACGGCGACGGGCAACAGCGTGACCGCGTAGCCCTGCCGGGCGGCCGAGGTCGCGATGGCCTCCAGGGTGCGCATGTTGCCGGTGGTGGCGAGCGTGAAGAGGATGACGCCGAGGGTGCGGAACTCGCCCCGTTTCAGGGCGCGGGCGGCGCTGTTGGGTCGGTAGCCCAGCTCCGCCATGGCCCGCAGCACCTGCTGCCGGGTCGTCTCCACCACGCCGGGGTGGCCGTTGGAGACCCGGGAGACGGTCTGCGAGGAGACCCCCGCCCGCCGCGCCACGTCCGCCATGGACACCCGCCGCCCGCGCCGCGCGGCCGGCACCCCGCCCCTCGCCCCCGAAGCCACGCCCCCCGCGGACCCCGTCGCCTCCGCCGGCCGCCCCGGCTCCGCCGGCCCCGCCGCCTTCGCGGAACCCGTCGCCGCCGCCGGCCGCGCCGGCTCCGCGGTCCCCTTCGACGCCACTGACTCCGCCGCCTTCGTGGACCTGGCTGGCTCCGCCGGCCCCGCCGCCTTCGCGGAACCCGTCGCCGCCGCCGGCCGCGCCGGCTCTGCCGGCTCCGTTTCCGAGGCTCGCGCGGCAAGCGCCTGCGCGGGCTGAGTGGACTCCCGCACGCCCGCCTCCCCTTCGCCATCGCACGGCCGACGCCTCTTGACGCCCGCCACTGAGCAGTGTAAATATCACGCCCAACAATGTTTACGCAAACATCGTCGAGATCGATCATTTTCCACCACGACATCGACCTGTGACCTTCCGACGGACCCAGCGAGGAACCACATGACGACGCTGTCACCGCCCGCGGCCGCGGCCCGTTCCGCACCGTCCCGCCGCGCCAGCCGCCGCCGCGCCTGGGTCGGGTGGGGTTTCATCGGCCCGTTCATGGCGGTGTTCGGCCTGGTCTTCCTGGCCCCGATCGCCTACTCGATCTACCTGAGCCTCTACCGCGACCAGCTGATCGGCGGCACCCAGTACGTCGGCCTGGAGAACTACCAGGACGTGCTGGACGACGCGAAGTTCTGGGAGGGGCTGGTCCGCGTCGGGCTCTTCCTCTGCGTCCAGGTCCCGATCATGCTGGGCATCGCGATGCTCGTCGCCCTGGCCGTCGACTCCGGGCGGCTGTACGGCAAGAGCTTCTTCCGCATCACGATCTTCCTGCCCTACGCCGTGCCCGCCGTCGTCGCCGCCCTCATGTGGGGCTTCATGTACGGCACCCGCTTCGGCCTGGTCGGCAACATCAACGACGCCTTCGACATCGAGCTCCCGAACCCCCTCTCCGCCGGCCTGGTACTCGCCTCCATAGGCAACATCGTGACCTGGGAGTTCGTCGGCTACAACATGTTGATCTTCTACTCCGCGCTGCGCGTGATACCCCACACCCTCTACGAGGCCGCGGAGATCGACGGCGCCAGCCAGTTCCGCGTGGTCACCGCCATCAAGCTCCCCGCGCTGCGCGGCGCCCTCGTCATAGCCACCATCTTCTCGATCATCGGCAGCTTCCAGCTCTTCAACGAGCCGAGCATCCTGCAGAACCTGGCGCCCAACACCATCACGACCGAGTTCACCCCCAACCTCTACGCCTACTCCCTGGCGTTCAACGGCCAGCAGCACAACTACGCGGCCACCGTCGCGATCGTCATGGGCCTGGTCACCATGATCATCGCCTACGTCGTGCAACTGCGCGGCATGCGAAAGGACGCGTGATCAGCGATGGGCACCCCGGCTGTTGCCTCACCCCGTACCCGTCCCCGGTCCGCCTCCCCGCTGCGCACCCCGCGCCGCGCGCGCCGCCTGCACCCCGTCTCCCGGCCGCGCCGCAGCATCACGCTCACGCTGCTCACCGGGCTGGTGCTGCTCTACGCGCTCGTGCCGCTGCTGTGGCTCCTCATCAACTCCACCAAGACCCAGCCCAGCCTGATGGACTCCTTCGGGCTCTGGTTCAGCGGCGACTTCGCGCTCTTCTCCAACATCGGCGACACGCTGACCTACGACGACGGCGTGTTCGTGCGCTGGCTGCTGAACACCCTGCTGTACGTCGCCCTCGGCGCCGGCGGGGCGACGATGCTGGCCGTGCTCGGCGGCTACGCGCTGGCCAAGTTCGACTTCCCCGGCAAGCGCGCCGTCTTCGCCGTCATCATCGGCGCCGTCGCCGTGCCCGGCACGGCCCTGGCCGTTCCGACGTTCCTGATGTTCAGCGAGATGAGCCTGACCAACACCCCCTGGGCGGTCATCATCCCCTCCCTCATCTCGCCCTTCGGCCTCTATCTGATGTGGGTCTTCGCCACCGACGCGATCCCCACCGAACTGCTGGAGGCCGCCCGCATCGACGGGGCGGGCGAGTTCCGCACCTTCGTCAGCGTCAGTCTGCCGCTGCTGGCGCCCGGCATGGTCACGGTGCTGCTGTTCAGCATGGTCCACACGTGGAACAACTACTTCCTGCCGCTGATCATGCTCAAGGACCCGGACTGGTACCCGCTGACCCTGGGCCTGAAGTCATGGAACGACCAGGCCGCCACCGCCGGCGGCGAGGCGATCTTCAACCTCGTCATCACCGGCTCCCTCCTCACCATCATCCCGCTGATCGCCGCCTTCCTCCTGCTGCAGCGCTACTGGCAGTCGGGGCTGTCCGCGGGCAGCGTCAAGCAGTAGCGCCGACCGGCCCGGCCCTCGGGCTCCTTCCCCCAACCCCTTCTGAATATTGACAAAACGAACAATCTGACAATGAAGTGAGAAACCCATGAGACGGACCACCACACCCCGCACCGGCGCCGGCCGGGGGCGGTCCCGCCGCCGGCTGGTCGCCGCGGCTGCCGCGACCTGTGCCCTTTCCCTGGCCATGGCCGCCTGCGGCTCCGACGACGACTCCGCGGACGGCGGCTCCCCCGACGACGTCGAGGCGGCCCTGGAGGAGGGTGGCAAGCTCACCGTCTGGGCGTGGAGCACGACCATTCGCGAGGCCGCCGAGGCGTTCGACGAGGCGCACGACAACATCACCGTCGAACTGGTCAACGCCGGCACCAACCAGGACCAGTACGTCGCCCTGCAGAACGCCATCGACTCCGGCAGGGGAGTGCCGGACGTGGCGCAGATCGAGTACTACGCCCTGCCGCAGTACGCGATCGCCGAGTCCGTCACCGACCTCAGCTCCTTCGGCGCCAACGAGCTGGAGGGCACCTTCACCCCCGGCACCTGGAACTCCGTCCACCCTGGCGGCGGGGAGGGCATCTACGGCATGCCCGTGGACTCCGGCCCGATGGCGATGTTCTACAACAAGACGGTCTTCGACGAGGCCGGCATCGAGGTCCCCACCACGTGGGAGGAGTACGTGCAGGCGGCCCGCGACCTCCGTGCCGCCGACTCCGACTCCTACATCGCCTCCGACACCGGCGACGCCGGCTTCACCACCAGCATGATCTGGCAGGCCGGTGGCCAGCCCTACCAGGTCGACGGAACCAACGTCACCATCGACTTCGCCGACGAGGGCTCCCAGCGGTTCGCCGACACCTGGCAGCAGCTCATCGACGAAGACCTCACGACCGACGTCACCGGTTGGACCGACGAGTGGTACCAGGCCCTCGGCGACGGCACCATCGCGACGCTCGTCACCGGCGCCTGGATGCCGCCCAACTTCGAGTCCGGCGTGGCGAACGCCTCCGGCGACTGGCGCGTGGCCCCCATGCCCCAGTGGGAGGACGGCGGCGACTTCGTCACCGCCGAGAACGGCGGCAGCTCGCTCGCCGTGCTGGAGGCCAGCGAGAAGAAGCCCCTGGCCTACGCCTTCGCCGAGTACATGACCGTCGGCGAGGGGTCGCAGGTCATGCACGACCTGGGCTCCTTCCCCGCCGACACCGCCACCCTGGAGTCCGAGGAGTTCCTCAACAAGGAGTTCGAGTACTTCGGCGGCCAGCGGGCCAACGAGATCCTTTCCGAGTCCGCTGCCAGCGTCGTCCCGGGCTGGTCGTACCTGCCCTACCAGGTCTACGCCAACTCCATCTTCAACGACACGGTCGGTCAGGCGTACGTCTCGGACACCACCCTCGCCGAGGGCCTGCAGGACTGGCAGAGCCAGTCCGAGACGTACGGCAACGACCAGGGTTTCACCGTCAACCCGTAGGCACCCCCCGCAAGGAGAGCTCATGTCCCCCGCCCCCTCGCCCGGCCGCTGGCTGCGCTGGCCCGACGGCGAAACGACCCCCCGTTTCGCCTACGGAGCCGACTACAACCCGGAGCAGTGGCCGCGCGAGGTGTGGCCGGAGGACGTCGCGCTGATGCGTGAGGCGGGCGTGACCGTCGTCTCGCTCGCCATCTTCTCCTGGGCCAGGATCCAGCCGGCCGAGGACACCTGGGACTTCGGCTGGCTGGACGAGGTCATGGACCTGCTGCACGCGGGCGGCATCGCGGTGGACCTGGCCACCGCGACCGCCTCTCCGCCGCCCTGGTTGACCGCCCGGCACCCGGAGATCCTGCCGGTCACCGCCAGCGGCGAGACGGTCTGGCCGGGCGCCCGCCAGCACTGGCGGCCCACCTCGCCGGTCTTCCGCGAGCACGCGCTGCGCCTGGTCGACGCGCTCGCCCGCCGGTACGCCGACCACCCGGCGCTCGCCGCCTGGCACGTCAACAACGAGCTCGGCTGCCACAACGTCTACGACTACTCCGACGACGCGGCCCGCGCCTTCCGCGCCTGGGCGCGCGCCAGGTACGGCAGCCTGGACGCGCTCAACCACGCCTGGGGCACGGCGTTCTGGTCGCAGCGCTACACCGACTGGGAGCAACTCCTGCCGCCCCGGCTCGCCGCCTCCCACCCCAACCCCACCCAGCAGCTCGACTTCAAGCGCTTCTCCTCGGACGCGCTGCTCGACCATCTCCGCGCGGAACGCGACGTGCTGCGCCGCCTGACCCCCGAGGTGCCGGTCACCACGAACTTCATGGTGATGGGCGAGACCCGGGGCATGAACTACGCCGACTGGGCCGCCGAGGTCGACTTCGTCGCCAACGACCACTACGTGCTGCCAGGACCGCAGGCGCTCGACGAGCTGTCGTTCTCCGCCAACCTCACGGGGCACCTGGCCGGCGGGCGCCCGTGGTTCCTCATGGAGCACGCCACCAGCGCGGTCAACTGGCAGCCCGTCAACCTCGCCAAGGAGCCGGGCGAACTGGCCCGCGACTCGCTGCTGCACGTGGCGCACGGCGCCGACGCGGTGTGCTTCTTCCAGTGGCGCCAGTCCGCGGCCGGGGCCGAGAAGTACCACTCCGCGATGGTCCCGCACGCCGGTTCGGACAGCGAGGTCTTCCGGTCGGTGGTCGCCCTCGGCCGGCAGCTCGCGGAGCTCGCCCCGCTGGTCGGCTCGGGCCGGCACCCCGCCCGCGCGGCGATCCTCTTCGACTGGGAGTCGTGGTGGGCCAGCGAGCAGGACTCGCACCCCACCTCCCGGCTGCGCTACCGCCAGGAGGCTCTGGACTGGTACTCGGCGTTCCTCGCGCTCGGCGTCCGCGCCGACGTGATCCCGGTCGGCGCCGGCCTCCACGGCTACGACGTCGTGGTGGCGCCCGTGCTGCACCTGGTGCCGGGCCCGTTGGCCAAGGAGCTCACCCGCTACGTCGAGGGCGGCGGCCACCTGGTGACCACCTACTTCTCCGGGATCGTGGACGAGAACGACCACGCCTGGCTCGGCGGCTATCCGGGGGCGCTGCGCGACCTGCTGGGCATCCGGATCGAGGAGTTCGCCCCGCTGCCCGACGGCGCCGCGGTCGCGCTGGACGACGGAACCGAGGCGGGCCTCACCGGCACGCTCTGGTCGGACCGCGTCGAGCTCACCGACCCCACCGCCGAGGTGCTGGCCAGCTACGCCTCGGGCGCGCTGGCCGGGCGCCCCGCCGTCACCCGGCGCGGCACCGGGGCCGGTTCGGCCGCCTACGTGTCCACCCGGCTGGGCGTCGAGGGCCTGACCGGCGTGCTGGCCCGGCTGCTCGACGCCGCCGGGGTGACCGCCGAACTGCCGGAAGCGGCCCGCGGACGCGTCGAGTTGGTGGTGCGCGCCGACGCCGAGGCCGCCTACTGGTTCCTGGTGAACCGCACCGCGGAACCCGTCGAGGTGCCGGACGTCGCCGGCGACCTGCTGGCCGGCCGCCGCTCCGGCGCCGCCCCCGACGCCCCCGTCCGCCTCGACCCCCGCGGCGTCGCGGTGTTGCGCCGGCCCCTGGGGTAGGGTCCGCCTCCCTCGGAAACGTTACCGACGCCTGCCTGACAGGGGCTGCGGGCCGGTTCCCACGGCGGCACCCTGATCTGGCAGGCTGCTGACCGCGAGGTGCGGGCAGGGCTGAACTCCGCCGGTGCGCCAGCGAGGACAGGAATGCCCTGAACAGGGGAGGCGTAGCAGTGCGGGACCAGCTCCTGGGGGGCCGTTACCGGTTGGTGCGAGACGTCGCCAAGGGCGGAATGGGGCAGGTGTGGGAGGCGCGGGACGAGACCCTGGGCCGGCCCGTCGCGGTCAAGGTGATCTCCCTGCTCTCCGGCGGCGGAAGCGACGGCGACGAGGCACGTGCCAGGTTCCTGCGCGAGGCGCGGATCACCGCCCGGCTGCAGCACCCCAACATCGTGACGATCCACGACCTCGGCGAGACCGGCACCGAGGGCGACAGGGTCCCGTTCCTGGTGATGGAGCTGGTCCGAGGCGAGGGCCTGGACGCGACGCTTCGCCAAGGAGGCGTCGTCAGCCTGCCGGACGCGGCCCGATGGGGCGCCCAGATATGCGACGCGCTCGCCGAGGCGCACGACGCCGGAATCATGCACCGGGACATCAAGCCGTCCAACATCCTCGTCACGCCCTCCGGCGCCGTGAAGGTCCTCGACTTCGGCATCGCGAGGGCGGCCGATCCCCACGCGACCTCGGACCGCCTCACCCAGACCGGCTTCATCGTGGGCACACCCCCGTACATGGCCCCCGAACAGGCACGCGGCTTCCCCGAACCACGCAGCGACCTGTACGCCCTCGGCTGCCTGCTCTTCGAGCTGATCACCGGCCGGCTGCCCTTCCAGGCCCCCGACACCCTCGGCTACCTCACCGCCCACCTCACGGAGGATCCGCCCACCCCCAGCTCGGTGCGCGCCGGCATCCCCTCCGCCTGGGACGACCTCGTGCTGACCCTGCTGCACAAGGACCCCACCCAGCGGTACCCGAACGCCGCCGACCTCTCCCACGCGCTGCGACACCTCGACCGCGCCCCCGGACCCGAATCCCCAGTCCAGGGGACCACTCCACCCCCCACCACTCCAGCCACGGCTCCGCTCCCGCCCACCGGCGCCGCCTCCGACGCGCGCGCCGACGGCCCGGTGCCGGCCTCCAGCACCCCACCGTCGCCACCGCACGCGCCCGCCTCAGCACCGGTCGCCCGGCGGGTGTTCACCACCGTGCGGCAGCGGCGCGCGGAGACCTGGACCGCCTTCAGCGCGGGACTCGTCGGAATCGGCGTGTCCAGCACCGCGCTCGCGGCCACCCCGTGGGGTCCGGTCGTCGGCTGGATCCCGCTCCTGCTGGGACCCGTGCTGCTGCGCGCGCCGTTTCGCGCGTTGCGGGGAAAGCTGGAGATCCACCAGCACCATCTCAGCGCCCACTGGCACTACGGCCGCCGAACCCAGATCGCGTGGCCGTGGATCCGGCAGATTCGCGTGGTCCCCGTCGACCGCCCGGGACCCTCGACACAGCGCTGTGGCATGGAGATCGAACTCGACCCGGCGGCCCACACCCCACTCGGCGCCGGGCCGTTCACCCAGCTGCCGGACCGGGAGCGACCCACCTACTGGTTCGGCGAGGTCGAGACGTCACCCGGCCGGCTGGCCGCCGCGCTCAAGCAGCACCTCCCGCAACGCACCCGGATCGGCTGATCCGGCGGCCGCCCACGGTGACCGTCGCGCACCAACAGCGGTGCGGAGCGGGGTCTGACCGACTCATCCGACGGTGTTCGCGATCGCCGGCAGGAGGTGGCTGAGATGCGGCCCGCGACATCGCAGGAGCGACCGCCTTCGTTATGGCGCAACCGGGACTACATGTGCTGGTTCAGCGGCAACGCCGTGTCGTATCTCGGCAACCAGATCTCCGCCATGGCCTGCGCTACACCATGGCCTGGGTGGCGGTCGCCAACCTGGTCGGGAACAGCTTCATGCTGCTGGTCGTGGCCCTGCTCGCCTCGCGCGGGGCCACCCCCGAGGTGATCGGGGTGACCAACGCCGGCGTGCTGGCCGGCGGCATCGCCGGTGCCCTGTTGGCCGGCGCGATCCTGCGCAGGATGAGGGCCCTGCGCGTCTTCCAACTGGGCGGCTGGATCTACGTGGTGAGCCTGGCCACCGCCGCGGTCGTGCCGGCACCGTGGCAGATCGGCCTGGCCGCGGCGGCGTTCACCTTCGCCTCGGTGCCGACCGTCACGGTGTTCGAGGCGTACACCGCGCGACTGATACCCGACCGGCTGGTCGGCCGGGTCAGCGCCATCTCCGCGTTCTGCGCCCAGTCGCTGACCTGGTTGGGCATGCTGCTGGCCGGCTGGCTGGCAAGCGAGTTCGGCGCCACGGTCGCGGCGTTGTGCTTCGCCGCCATCCTCGTACCGCTCGCGATCGCCGGACACCTGGCCAGGTCCCTCGCGCTCCTCCGGACTCCGCTGCACCTGGTCGAGGAGATACCGGTGGCGGGCCGCGGTGGGCTGGAACGAGGAGACGAGCAGAAGAGGGACCGATCCACACCGCCGCCGCCTCCCCGCGGAGGCCGCGGTTCTGGTCCAACCACCTGAGCGGCGAGGGGCGTTCGCGGCTCGCCCCTTCACTTCTCGAACGCGAACCCGGCTCGCGCCGCGCGTCCAAGAGATTCTGACGTGATGTATTGACGACTCCCGGGGATGGCGGTTAACTCCCACGCACCACGCCGGAACCGGTTCCGGAACCGGTGTCGGCACTGCCGTCGCACGCCCGCGGCGGCCCCGTCCGCGCGGGAAGGAGTCCCCATGCGTGTCACCATCGCCGACGTCGCCCGCACCGCGGCCGTCAGCAAGACCACGGTCTCGCGCGTGCTCAACGGCAAGGCCGAGGTGGACGCCGAGACCGCAGACCGGGTCCGTGCCGTCATCGAGGAACTCGGCTACGTGCCCAGCTCCCGGGCCGTCGCCCTGTCCCGCGGCAGCAGCCGCACCCTCGCCATGCTGGTGCCCTCCCTGACCTGGCCCTGGATGGGCGAGGTGCTCCAGGGCGTCGCCGACACGGTGGAGGACGCCGGCTACGGCCTGCTGCTGTTCACCTGCAACCGCGGCGAGGACTCCATGGCCCAGTTCACCAGCCAGGTGTCCGCCCGGGCCTTCGACGGCGTGCTGGTCATCGAGCCGGAGAACACGCTGCGTTCCATCGCCGCCCTGCACCACCAGGGCCTGCCGCTGGTGCTCATCGACGACCGCGGCCAGCGCCCCGACTTCCCGTCCGTCGCCACCACCAACGCCGAGGGCGCCGCCTCGGCCGCCGCCCACCTGCTGGCCTCCGGGCGCAGCGCGCCGCTGGTCATCAGCGGGCCGCAGCGCTTCGGCTGCGTCCGGGACCGGCTGACCGGGTTCCTCGACGTGCTGCGCGAACACGGCGTGCAGCAGCCGAGGGCCCGCATCATCGAGGGCGACTTCACCATCGACTCGGGGCAGTTCGCCATCGAGCGGGCGCTCGCCGAGGGCCTGCCCTTCGACTCCGTCTTCGCCCACAACGACCTCAGCGCCACCGGCGCGCTGTACGCCCTGCGCGCCGCGGGACGGCGGGTGCCCGAGGACGTCGCGCTGGTCGGCTTCGACGACGTGCCGATCGCCTCCTACACCGAGCCGTCGCTCACCACCGTGCGCCAGCCGATGCGGGCGATGGGCGAGGCCGCCGCCCGCCGGGTGCTCGACCACCTGAACGGGGTCACCCCGCTGGAGGCGGCGCCCGTGGTGCTCCCGACCCAGCTGGTCGTCAGATCCTCCGCCCCCGGCTGACATCCCCCGCCTCGCGCCCCGGCACGACCGTCCGGCACCGCCGCAGGACCCATCGCCACGAAGCCTGGGAGTTCCCATGAGAGTCCGAGCGCGAACGATCAGATCCACCACGGCCACCACCGGAAGCCTGCTCGTCCTCACGCTGCTGGCGGGCTGCTCCGGCGCCGCGGGACCGCAGGGCCCGGGCAGCGCCGGCGGCGGCGTGCTGACCATCGGCATGCCCAACGGCCCGCAGGCCAACAACAGCAACCCGCTGCTCGACACCTCGGCCAGCGCCTCGCTCGGCTACCGGGCCATGATCTACGAGCCGCTGGCCGTGACCAACAGCGTCCGCCCCGAACAGGACCCCAAGCCCTGGCTGGCCGAGTCCTGGGAGTGGAACGCGGACCACACCGAGGTGGCCCTCACCATCCGCTCGGGCCCCACCTGGTCGGACGGCGAGACGTTCGACGCCGCGGACGTCGCCTTCACCTTCGAGATGCTGATGGGCAACGACGCGCTGAACATGTACAGCCTGCCGTTCGAGGACGTCGCCCGCGAGGGCGACACCGTGACGCTCAGCTTCGGATCCCCGCAGTACGTCAACGAGTTCCGGATCCTCGACACCTACATCGTCCCCGAGCACATCTGGTCCCAGGTCGAGGACCCCGCGGCGTTCGAGAACCAGGAGCCCGTCGGCACCGGCCCGTTCGTCCTGGAGAGCTTCACCCAGCAGGCCGTCACCCTGACCCGCAGGGACAGCTACTGGCAGGACCTGCCGGCGGTCGAGGAGCTGCGCTACACCTCGTACAACGACAACAACGCGCAGACCACCGCCCTGGCCAACGGCGACTGCGACTGGTCGTGGGTCTTCATCCCCAACTACGAGCAGGTCTACGTCGAACGCGACGCCGAGCACAACGACCTGTGGTTCCCCACCGGCCTGAGCATCGACGCGCTCTGGGTCAACAACGAGGTCGAGCCCTTCGACGACCCCGAACTGCGCCGCGCGATGTCCATGGTGATCGACCGTGCGGCCATCAGCGAACAGGCCGAGGCCGGGCTCTTCCCCGCCCTCACCTCGCCCACCGGACTGCCGATGCCGGCCGGAGAAACGTTTCTCTCCGCGGAGTACGCCGACGCCGGGCTGTCCGTCGACGTCGAGGGCGCCCAGCAGGTGCTGCGGGACGCCGGGTACCAGCTGGACGGGGACACCCTGCGCACTCCCGAGGGCGATCCGGTCACCCTGACCCTCACCGACCCCGCCGGCTGGTCCGACTACCTCACCGCGCTGTCGATCATCGACGACAACCTGGCCGCCATCGGCATCGACGCGAAGGTCGAGACGCAGACCGCGGACGCCTGGACCAACGCGGTCAACGAGGGCGAGTTCGAGGCCACCCTGCACTGGACCAACGGCGGCGCCACCCCGTACGACATGTACCAGCACATCATGGACGGCACCCTCTACCAGCCGGTCGGCGAGGCCGCGCCCGGCGGCAACTTCGCCCGCTTCCGGAACGACGAGGCCGACCGGGCGCTCCGCGACTACGCCGAGGCCACCGACGAGGCGGTGCGCGCCGAGGCGCTGGACACCCTCCAGCGGGTGATGGCCGAGGAGGTGCCGGTCATCCCGACGGTGGCCAGGCCCGCGGGCGCCGAGTACCGCATCGAGAGCTGGACCGGGTGGCCCGACGCGGACGACCCCTACGCCAACCCGCAGCCGACCCAGCGCGGCGCCCTCGACATCGTGCTCCAGCTGGAGCCGGCCGCCTGATCCGCGGCCGGCCCCCCACACCGGCTGACGCCGGCCCGTAACGCGCCCGCCCCCGCCTTCCCTCCCACGCCAGCCCATGGCGGGGGCGGGCGTCCCACCGCCGACCGCTCGACCGACCGCTCGACCGACACACGACAGGACGCACGACAGGCCCCCCGACAGGACTTCCGCCCATGGCCCACGCTGCAGAGCCACCCGACGTCGTCCTCCAGGCGCGAGGACTCACCAAGCACTTCCTGGCCAGGCGCGGCCCGCGCGGTCTGGCCGGCCGGGACCGCCCGGTGGTGCACGCCGTCGACGACGTGTCGCTGACCCTCCGCCGCGGCCGGGTGACCGCCCTGGTGGGCGAGTCGGGCTCCGGGAAGTCGACCGTCGCCCGGCTCCTCGCCCAGCTCCACCCGGCGACCTCGGGTGAGCTGCTGCTGGCCGGTCGCCCGGTGCGCGCCGCCCGCGGCGGCCGGGCGTTCCGCGCCTACTGCCGGCAGGTGCAGCTCATCTTCCAGGATCCGTTCGGCTCGTTGAACCCGACGCACACCGTCAGGTACCACCTGACCCGGGCGCTGCGGATCCACGGCCGCGCCGGCCGGACCGCGGCGGACCGGGAGCGGGCGCTGGCCGAACTGCTCGCCCGGGTGCAGCTGACGCCGGCCCGGCGCTACCTCGAGGCGTTCCCGCACGAGCTGTCCGGCGGCCAGCGGCAGCGGGTGGCGATCGCCCGCGCGATGGCCGCGGAGCCCCGGGTGCTGCTGGCCGACGAACCGGTGTCCATGCTGGACGTCTCGATCCGGCTCGGCGTCCTGAACCTCCTTCGAGACCTGAAGGAACGACTCGACCTCGCCGTCCTCTACATCACCCACGACATCGCCTCGGCCCGGTACTTCGCCGACGAGACGCTGGTGATGTACGCCGGCCGGATGGTCGAGGGCGGGGACAGCGAGACCGTCACCCAAAGGCCCGCCCACCCGTACACCCGGCTGCTCGTCGGCTCGGCACCCGACCCCGACCGGATCCTCGGCACCGGCGGCGCCGCCCGCACCGCCGGCGCCGGGGGTCCGGCCGGCACGCCCGCCCCGGGCACGCCCGAGAGCACCACGGGCCCCGAGCACCTCGAAGACCCCGAGCACCCCGACGACCCCGAGCACCCCGACGACCCCGAGCACCCCGAAGACCCCGAGGATGCCGAGGACCTGGACGCCGCCGGCGAGCCGCCCAGCCTGATCAGCCCGCCCGCCGGCTGCCGCTTCCATCCGCGCTGCCCCACGGCCATGGACCGCTGCCGCACCGACCAGCCGCCGCGTTTCGACCTGCCGGACGGCCAGTGGGCGGCCTGCTGGCTCTACGACGGGACCACCGAGGCCGCCGCCGCCGCGTCGGCGCCGGCTCCCCGGGAGGCCCCGGCATGAGATACCTCCTGCAACGCCTGGGCTTCTACCTGCTCACCGCGTGGGCCGCCATCACCATCAACTTCTTCGTCCCGCGGCTGATGCCGGGCGACCCGGTGCAGTCGCTGATCAACCGCTACCAGGGCCAGTTGAGCACCCAGGCGATCGACTCGCTGCGTACCCTCTTCGGCCTGGACAACGACAGCTCGCTCTGGCAGCAGTACCTCGACTACTGGGCCAACCTCCTCCGGGGCGACCTGGGCACCTCGTTCACCTACTTCCCGGCCGGCGTCGCGGACATCATCGGCCAGTCCATGCCCTGGACCCTCACCCTGATGGGCATCACCACGGTCCTCAGCTTCCTGCTCGGCACCGTCATCGGCGTCTACGTCGGCTGGCGGCGCGGCTCCTGGCTGGACGCGCTGCTGCCGGTCACCACCTTCATCTCCGCCATCCCGTACTTCTGGCTCGGGCTGATCGCCATCGCGCTGTTCGCCGTCCAGTGGCAGGTCTTCCCCGCGGCCGGCGGCTACGAGAGCGGCCTGGTGCCGGGCCTGGACTGGGAGTTCGTCTCCAGCGCCCTGTACCACGGCGCGCTGCCCGGCATCACCATCGTGGTCAGCGCGGTCGCCGGGTGGATCCTCGGCATGCGCAACATGATGGTGTCGGTCTCCGCCGAGGACTACGTGCTGGTCGCGCACGCGAAGGGACTGCCGGAGCGGCGCGTGATGTTCGCCTACGCGGCCCGCAACGCGATCCTGCCGAACATCTCCAACTTCGCGCTCTCGCTGGGCTTCATCGTCGGCGGCACCCTGCTGGTCGAGATGGTCTTCTCCTATCCGGGCATCGGCTACGTGCTCTTCCAGGGCGTCAACGCCAAGGACTACGCGCTGATGCAGGGCGTCTTCCTGCTCATCACCCTGGCCGTGCTCGCCGCGAACCTGCTGGCCGACCTGGTCTACCTGCTGCTCGACCCACGCACCCGACGGGAGGCGTAGCGCATGGCACTCCAAGCGACGGAGCCCGAGGTGCCCCTCGACACCGCCGGCGGGGCCGGCGCCACGGCGGCCGGGCGCCGCGACCGGCTGCGCTTCCTGCGCAACCCGAAGACCGTCACCGGCCTGGCCATCCTGGGCGTCTTCGTGCTGCTCGCGGTCGCCGGCTCCTGGCTGGCGCCGCACGACCCGTCGGCGCGCGGCGACGAACTGCTCCAGCCGCCGTCCTGGCAGCACCCGTTCGGCACCACCCAGACCGGGCAGGACATCTTCTCGCAGATCCTGGTCGGCACCCGCGGCGTGCTGGTGGTCGGCTTCCTGGCCGCGGCCATCGCCACGGTGCTCGGCGTCATCGTCGGAGTGACCGCCGGCTATCTCGGCGGCGTCGGCGACGACCTGCTGTCCTCGGTGAGCAACGTCTTCCTGGTCATCCCCGGGCTGCCGCTGATCATCATCATCACCAGCCTGCTGCCGGACACCAACGACCTGACCATCGCCCTCGTCATCGGCCTGACGTCGTGGGCCTGGGGGGCGCGGGTGCTGCGCGCCCAGACGCTCTCGTTGCGCGGTCGCGACTACGTGCAGGCGGCCCGCGCCACCGGCGAGTCCACCTGGCGGATCATCGTCTGCGAACTGCTGCCCAACCTCACGCCCGTCATCGCCTCGGGGTTCGTCGGCACGGTCATCTTCGCGGTGCTCGCCGAGATCACCCTGGCGTTCATCGGCGTCGCCGACATCTCCCACTGGAACTGGGGCACGGTGCTGTTCTGGGCGCAGAACAACCAGGCGCTGGCCCAGGACGCCTGGTGGTGGTTCGTGCCCGCGGGGCTGTGCATCGCGCTGCTCGGCACCGCGCTCTCGTTGATCAACTTCGGCATCGACGAGTTCGTCAACCCCCGGCTGCGCTCGCAGGGCCGGGCGGGGCGCGGGGTCCGGATGCGGGTCGGCTTCACGCCGGTCGTCCGCGCCCCGCGCGGGACTCCCGTGCGGGACGCCCCGCGGACCGGGACCATTCGGAAGGACAGCCAGCCATGACTCTGCCCGCGACGCCTCCCCCCGCGCCCGGCCCGACCCCCGGCGCCGCGTCCGAGCCGGCCGCGCCTGAGCACACCCCGCCCGGGCCGGTGGCGTCCGAGCCGGCGGCGTCCAGGTCGTCCGTGTCCGGGCCGGTGGCGTCCGAGTCCGCCGCGCCCGGGTCGTCCGTGTCCGGGCCGGCCGTCGAGTCCGCCGTGCCCAACCCGGTTCCGCCGGGCCCGCCGGGCCCGCCCGTGCTGGAGATCCGCGGCCTCCGCGTCGACTACGGCGTCGGGCCCGGCGCGGTGCGCGCGGTCCGCGACGTGGACCTCACGCTGCACCGCGGCGAGGTGCTCGGCCTGGCCGGCGAGTCGGGCAGCGGCAAGTCCACCCTGGCCTACGGCCTCACCCGGCTGCTGCCGCCGCCGGGCGTCGTGACCGGCGGGGAGGTGCGCTACCACCGGCGCGACGGCGGCCAGGTCGACATCCTCGAACTGTCGCCGCGGCGGCTGCGCGCGTTCCGCTGGCAGGAGATCTCGCTCGTCTTCCAGGGCGCGATGAACTCCCTGAACCCGGTGCACAGCGTGCGCGCCCAGCTCACCGACGTGCTCAGGGCGCACCGGCCCGGCATGGGCCGGGCCGAGCGCGCCGCCCGCGCCGCCGAACTGCTCGCCCTGGTCGGCATCTCCGCCGACCGCCTCGGCAGCTACCCGCACCAGCTCTCCGGCGGCATGCGGCAACGCGTCATGATCGCGATGGCGCTCGCCCTGGATCCGGAGATCGTCATCCTCGACGAGCCCACCACCGCCCTCGACGTGGTGATGCAACGGCAGATCCTGCGCCAGCTCGGCCGGCTGCGCCGCACGTTGGGCTTCGCGGTCGTCTTCATCACCCACGACATCTCGCTGCTCGTCGAGTACTCCGACCGGATCGCCATCATGTACGGCGGCCGTATCGTCGAACAGGCGAGCGCCAGGGACCTGTACGCCGACGCGCTCCACCCCTACAGCGGCGGCCTGTTGCACTCCTTTCCCGCGCTGCACGGGCCGCGCCGGGAGCTGTCCGGCATCCCGGGCTCGCCCCCCGACCTGACCGCGATGCCGCCGGGCTGCGCCTTCCACCCGCGCTGCCCGCTGGCGTTCGAGCCCTGCGCGCACCGGGTGCCGGCGCTCGCCGCACCCGCAGTCCGTCCAGCATCCGACGGTCCGGAGCCCGCGGGCGCCGGCCGCAGCGTCGCCTGCTGGCTGCACGCCGACCACTGACCACCCACGGGCCCGCAGGGCCCGCCCGACCGGGAGCGATCCACCACGCCATGACTGCCACCGCCAAGTCGTCCCCCGACCTCGCCGCCGCCCCCGCGCCGGCCGCCATCCCCGAGCTGTCCGCCGACTTCCGCTGGGGCGTGGCCACCTCCGCCTACCAGATCGAGGGCGCGGCGGACGCCGACGGCCGCACCCCGTCCATCTGGGACACGTTCTGCCGGGTGCCCGGCGCCGTGGTCCGGGGCGAGAACGGCGACGTCGCCTGCGACCACTACCACCGGACGGCGGAGGACCTCGCCGTCATCGCCGGCCTGGGCGTGGACTGCTACCGCTTCTCGCTGTCCTGGCCGCGCGTCCAGCCGGGCGGGCGCGGGCCGGCCAACCCGCGCGGCATCGCGTTCTACGACCGGCTGGTGGACGGCCTGCTGGAGCGCGGCATCACCCCGTGGCTGACGCTCTACCACTGGGACCTGCCGCAGGAACTGGAGGACGCGGGCGGCTGGCCGGCCAGGGACACCGCCCACCGGTTCGCCGAGTACGCCGAACTCGCGTACCGGGCGCTCGGCGACCGGGTGACGCACTGGACCACGCTGAACGAGCCGTGGTGCTCCGCGATGCTGGGCTACGCCGAGGGCGTGCACGCCCCGGGCCGCCGGGACTTCGGCGCCGCCATGAGCGCCGTGCACCATCTGCTGCTCGGCCACGGCCTGGCCGCGGGGCGGCTGCGCGACCTGGCGCGCGGGCCGTTGGAGCTGGGCATCACCCTGAACCTCGGCCGCGGCACCCCGGCCACCGACGCCCCGGCGGACCGCGAGGCCGCCCGCCGGGCCGACGGCCTGGGCACCCGCCTCTACCTCGATCCGCTGGTGCACGGCCGCTATCCGGAGGACGTGGTCGCGGACCTGGCGGCCCGGGACGTCACGCTGCCGGTGCGGGACGGCGACCTGGCGGCGATCTCCGCGCCCCTGGACGTGCTCGGCGTCAACTACTACAGCAGCCACCAGTTCTCCGGCACCACCGAGGACGGCGCCACCACCGGCGAGGACGGCCTGCCCGTGGTGCGGGCGGTGCCGTTCGGGCGCCCCCGGACCGCCATGGACTGGGAGATCGTCCCCGAGGGACTGACCGAGCTGCTGCTGCGGCTGCACCGGGACTACGGCCTGCCGATGGTGATCACCGAGAACGGCGCCGCCTTCGATGACGTGGCGGAGGAGGACGGCGCGGTCCGGGACGTCGACCGCATCGGCTACCTCGACCAGCACCTGCGCGCGGTGGCCGCCGCCCGGGCCGGCGGCGCCCGGGTGGACGGCTACTTCGCCTGGTCGCTGCTCGACAACTTCGAGTGGGCCGAGGGCTACGGCAAGCGGTTCGGCCTGGTCAGGGTCGACTACGACACCCAGCGCCGGACGGTGAAGGACAGCGGCCACTGGTACCGGGAGACGGTCCGCCTGACCCGCGGCCGGTGAGCGCCCGCCGGGGGCGCGCCCGGCCCGGACCGTCATACCGGGTCGCCCGCGCCCCCGGCTCGCACCGCACGCGGCACGGGCGGCGTTCGTCGCCACCTGCCGGGTCCCTCCCGCACCGCGACCCGTCAGCCCCGCTCCACGCCCCGCACCAGGCGGTCGTTGCCCTTCTCGGCTCGGGGACCACGCCTGACCGCGGTGATCCAGGCGAAGGTGAGCACGGCGAGGACCTGGAATCCGGCGGCGGTCAGGAGGGCGCCGGACAGTGACCAGGTGGCGACCGGCCCGGCCAGACCGGCGCCGAGCGCGTAGGCGCTGAGCTTCAGGCTGGCGCCCGTGGTGAAGATCTGGCCGCGCAGCGCGGCGGGGGCCTCCCGATGACGCACCGCGAACAGGGCGGTGAGCTGGGGTCCTTCACCCATCCCGGCGAGCAGCATGGCGGCGACCAGCGGTACCGGCTGACCGGTCGCGGCGAGGAGCACCGCGGCGGCCAGCACGAGGGTGCTGCACCAGAGGAGGGTGTCCGGGCCTGTCAGGCGCGGGAAGCGGGAGAGCAGCGCGTTGGCCACCAGCGCCGAGACGGCCATCGCGGACAGGAGGAACGTCCCGGTGTCGGCCCCGCCGAGAACGCGCTCTCCGAGCAGGGGGACGCACACGAGCAGCATGCCCTCGCCCGCGCACGAGACGACCGAGACGGCGGTCGCGCGGGCCAGGGGCGGGGAGCGGAGGATGGCCCGGAGCCCGGCGGTGATGTCGGCGACGACCGACGCGTCGCGCGGGGTCCGCGGCCCGCCCGGGGCCGCGGGCAGCCGCCAGGCGGAGGGCAGCGCGAGGCAGATCAGGGCACAGGACGCCAGCATTCCGACCGACGGCTCGGACAGTAGCGTGACGGCCGCGACGAGTGCCGGGGCCACCACGCTCGCGAGGTCGAACGTCATGGCGTCGAGCGCGTTCGCGCGCGGCAGCTTCTCGGGCGTGACGACCCGAGGCAGCTGTGAGGTCCAGCCCGCGGACAGAGCTGGCCGCGCCAGGCCCGCGAACACCGCGATCAGGACCGTGCAGCCGAGAGGGAGACGGCCGAGGCTGGCGAGGATCACCAGCAGCGCCACCGCATAACCGGCGAGTGCGCCGGCCAGCAGGCGGCCCGGCCTGGCCGCCCTGTCGAGAAGCAGTCCGAGGACCGGGCCGCCGATCGCCGCCGTGATCGTGATTCCCGCGAGCAGGGACGAGGCCGAGGTGGCCGACCCGGTGACCGCGAGCCCCACCAGCAACAGCGAGGGTCCCGACATGTCGTCACCGGTGCGGGCGGTGACCACTCCGAGGAGATAGGACCCCCACGAGTAACGCTTCTTCATGCCCGTCACGTTACGCACGTAACTCAAAATCGCGCCACATGCGTTACATTGGGCTGGTGCCGCCTCGGAACGACGACTGGTCCACCCGGCATTCGGTGCTGGCGATGGCCCGCCGCACCGCCGCCCTCGTCAACGCTCTGACCGACGACAGCACCGGCACCGAGACGGTCGTGGCGGTGCTGCGGGAACATGGTGAGCTCGACCCCATCGACCTCACCGGCGACGGCGTCACCGAGATGCGCGGCGTCGCTCCCCGGCTGCACGCGGTCTTCGCCGCCGATCACCTCGACCTCGCGGCGGCTCGCCTGAACCGCCTCCTGTCGGAGAGCGCGGGCCCGCTCCGCCTCACCGCGCACGGCGGCCGCACGCCCTGGCACCCTCATCTGGACAGCGACGACGACGCGCCCTGGGGCGAGTGGTTCCTCGCCTCGTCCTGCCTCGCGTTGACCGTGCTGATCTGGGACCGTCAGCGCCCACCCGGGGGTGTCTGCGCGTCGCCGAGCTGCCGGAACGTCTACCTCACCCAGGGCAGTGGCCCGGCGCGCCGCTACTGTTCCCGTCGATGCGCGACGCGGGAACGGGTGGCGGCCCACCGCCGATCCCATGCGTGAACCCGGCGGCTTCCACGGCGCGGCGCCGCGAGTGGCGCGCTGGCGCGCGGTCGTCGGAGCGCCATGCCGCAGACTGGAGGCATGGACCTGCAGATCACCGCGACCGATCCGGAGCAGCCGGCCGCGCTGCTCGACCTGCCCTGGGACGTGCCGCTCACCGAGTGGCCGGAGAAGCACCTGGTGGCCCTGCCACGGGGTATCTCCCGACACGTGGTGCGCTTCGTGCGCGCCGGCAGCCAGGTCTTCGCCCTCAAGGAGGTCGGGGAGTGGGCGGCCGTGCGGGAGTACGGCCTGCTGCGCGACCTGGACCGGCTGGCCGTGCCCGCGGTGGACCCGGTGGCCGTGGTCACCGGCCGCGCCGACGCCACCGGCGAGGCCCTGGAGCCGGTGCTGATCACCCGGCAGCTGGTCGGCTCGATGCCGTACCGCTCGATGTTCGAGACCACCATGCGGCCCAGCACCATCAAGCGGCTCCTCGACGCCCTGGCCGTGCTGCTGGTCAGGCTGCACCTCAGCGGCTTCGCCTGGGGCGACTGCTCGCTGTCCAACACCCTGTTCCGCCGGGACGCGGGCGCGTACGCCGCGTATCTGGTGGACGCCGAGACCGGGCAGATCCAGCCCCGGCTGACCCGCGGCCAGCGGGACTACGACCTGGAGGTGGCGCAGGTCAACATCGTCGGCGAGCTGATGGACCTGGAGGCCGGCGGCTCGCTGCACCCCTCGGTCGACCCGGTGCACTTCGGCGAGGAGATCATGGCTCGCTACGGCGACCTGTGGCACGAGCTGACCCGCACCTCCGTCTACCCGAAGGACAAGCGGCACTACATCGACCGCCGGATCCGCCGGCTGAACGAGCTCGGCTTCGACGTCGCGGAGATGCAGATACAGCGCTCGCCCGGCGGGGACACCGTGACCTTCCTGCCCAAGGTGGTGGACGCCGGCCACCACCAGCGCCAGCTGCTGCGGCTGACCGGCCTCGACGCCGAGGAGAACCAGGCCCGCAGCCTGCTGAACGACCTGGAGGCCTGGATGGCCTCCCAGGAGGACTACGCGCCGGGCGACCCGCTGGGCGCCCGGCTGGAGGTGCTCGCGCACCGCTGGGTCCGCGACGTCTTCCGGCCGGCGGTCCGCGCCGTGCCCCAGGAGCTGCGGGACGGCATCGACGTCGCGCAGATCTTCCACGAGCTGCTGGAACACCGCTGGTACCTGTCCGAGCGCGCCCAGCGGGACGTCGGCATGGACGCCGCGGCCGAGGACTACGTGCGGTCCATCCTGCCGGTCCGCCCGCGTCCCGAGGCGTCCCTCGCCGAAGCCCGGGCCGAACCGGAACCCGCGCCCGAGGGCGCCTGAGGGCGCCGAACGCCTGAGAACGGCGGGACCCGGCCCGGCGGCGTACCGTGGAGGAATGCCCGAACTGCCGGATGTCGAGGGATATCGACGGATCCTGGCCGACGAGGGGGAGGGCCGGCGCGTCGACGAGGTCCGGGTGGCGGATCCCGGGGTGCTGCGCGAGGTGACCCCGGGCCGCCTGCGCCGGGCGTTGCGCGGCCGCCGGATCGAGGCGGCGGACCGGCACGGCAAGTGGCTGGTGGCCCGCACCGACGGCCCGGCGTTGCTGCTGCACTTCGGCATGACCGGACGGCTGGTCGGCTGCCCCGCCGACGATCCGCCGCACCGGCACGACCGGGTCGTCTTCGACCTGGACGACGGGCGGCAGTTGCGCTTCCGCGACCAGCGCAAGCTCCAGGGGATCCGGCTGGCCGGCGACCGGGCCGCGGTGGACCGGCTGCTGGCCGGCCAGGGGCCCGACGCGTTGTCCGTGGACGCCGCGGGACTCGACCGGCTGCTGGCCGGGCGGCGCGCCGGCGTCAAGGCGGTGCTGACCGACCAGTCCGTGCTCGCCGGGCTGGGGAACCTGCTGGCCGACGAGATCCTGTGGCGGGCCCGGATCCACCCCTCCCGGCGGACCGACGGGCTCGACCGGGCGGAGCGTCGCCGGCTGGCCGACGCGATGCGCCGGGTGCTCCGCGATTCGGTGCGGGCCGGGCACGTGCCGACCGCTGGGGTCTGGTTGACGGCGCATCGGGACGATGCCGAGCCGACCTGTCCGCGCTGCGGCGGGCCGCTGCGGCGCGACCGGATCGCCGGCCGCACCACCGCGTGGTGCCCGCACTGCCAGCCGCCGCCCTGACCGCCCACGTGCCGGACGCGCCGGCCCGGACGCGCCGGCCCGGATGCGCCGGTCCGGATGCGGGGGAGGGGCCGCCCGCCGATAGTGGGGGAACGGGGAGGGAGGAGTCGCCCCGTGGGCCACGCGATCCAGGCCGAGGGACTGGTGAAGTGCTTCGGCGAGACGACGGCCCTGGCCGGGGTGGACTTCCGCGCCCCGCCCGGCACCGTGCTCGGCCTGCTCGGGCCGAACGGCGCCGGCAAGACCACCGCCGTGCGGGTGCTGGCCACGCTGCTGCAACCGGACGGCGGCCAGGCCAGCGTCGGCGGCTTCGACGTCTGCCGCGACCCACACCGGGTGCGCCAGCTGATCGGCCTGACCGGCCAGTACGCCTCGGTGGACGAGTCCCTCACCGGCCAGGAGAACCTGCTGCTGATCGGCCGGCTGCTCGGCATGCGCCGCGCCGACGCCCGGCGGCGGGCCCGGGAGCTGCTGGAGCGGTTCGGGCTGGCCGACGCCGCCGGACGCGCGGTGAACACCTACTCGGGCGGCATGCGCCGCCGCCTGGACCTGGCCGCCAGCCTCGTCGGCCAGCCGCCGGTGCTCTTCCTGGACGAGCCGACCACCGGGCTCGACCCGCGGGCCCGCACCGAGCTGTGGGAGCTGATCCGGCGGCTGGTGTCCGAGGGCACCACCGTGCTGCTGACCACCCAGTACCTGGACGAGGCCGACGAACTGGCCGACGAGATCGTGGTCATCGACCGGGGCGAGGTGATCGCCCACGGCACCCCGGACGAGCTGAAGGACCAGACCGGCGGCCGGACCCTCGCCGTGCAGCCGGCGGACGCCGCGCACGTTCCGCGGGTCCGCGCGACGGTGGCCGAGCTGACCGGCGCCGAGCCGCGGGTGAAGGGGAACCGGGTGACCGCGCCGGTCACCGACCCCGGAGTGCTGCCCGCCGTGGTGCGGCGGCTGGACGACGCGGGCGTCCTGGTCACGGAGTTGGCGCTGCGCGGCTCCAGCCTCAATGAGGTGTTCCTGACCCTGACCGGCCGTCCGACGACGCGGGAGCCGGGCGCCGAGCCCGCCGCCGGCGCCGGGCGGGGAACGGAGCGGGAGACGACATGAACGGCGACGCGGAGCGGCTCGCGCCCCGGGTGACGCTGGCCCAGGGCCTGCGGCAGACCCTCACACTGGCCTGGCGCACCGTCATCCAGGTCCGCCACAACCCGTACGAGCTGAGCGACTTCAGCATCCAGCCGATCATGTTCGTGCTGCTGTTCACCTACGTCTTCGGCGGCGCGATCGCCGGTTCGGTCGACGACTACCTGACCTTCATGCTGCCCGGCATGCTCGTGATGAACATGCTGTTCGTCACCCTCTACGTGGGCCAGGGCCTCAACACCGACGTCACCAAGGGCGTCTTCGACCGGCTGCGCTCGCTGCCCATCGCCCGCTGGGCGCCGCTGGCCGGCCGGATCGCCGCCGACCAGGTGAAGCAGGCCTGGTCGGTCGTGCTGGTGCTCGGCGTCGGGCTGCTGCTCGGCTTCCGGCTCGGCGCGCCGGGACCGTTGGGGATGCTCGGCGCCGGCGCGCTGCTGCTGTTCTTCGCGCTCGCCTTCTCCTGGGTGGCGGTGCTGGTCGGGCTGCTCGCCAAGGACGCCGAGCGGGTGCAGATCTTCGGCTTCACGGCGCTGTTCCCCATCACCTTCGTCAGCAACGTGTTCGTGCCGACCGAGACGATGCCCGGCTGGCTCCAGGCGTGGGTCAGGATCAACCCGGTGACCGTGCTGGCCGAGGCCTGCCGCGGCCTGATGCTCGGCGGCCGGGTGGCCACCCCGCTGCTGCAGTCGGTGGCCTGGGCCATCGCCATCGCCGCGGTCTTCGCGCCGTTGTCCGTGCTGGTCTTCAAGCGCAGGGTGTGACCGGCCGGCCCGCCGGCTACCAGCGGTGGTGCACCTGCGCGCGGATCCGGCGGTCGTACAGCCCGCGCACCGCCGTCAGCGTCTCCTCGGGCAGCGGCGCCAGACCGGCCGCGGCGGCGTTCGCCCGGGCCTGCTCCGCAGACCTGGCGCCCGGGATCACCGTGGTGACGCCCGGCTGCTGCACCACCCAGCGCAGCGCCGTCTGCGCGGCGCTCGCGCCCTCGGGCGCCAGCGCCGCGAACTCCGCCGCCGCCTCCACACCCGTCGCGTAGTCCACGCCGGAGAACGTCTCGCCCTGGTCGAACGCCTCGCCGTGCCGGTTGAACGTCCGGTGGTCGTTCGCCGCGAACACCGTGTCCCTGGTGTACCGGCCGGACAGCAGCCCCGAGGCGAGCGGCACCCGGGCGATGATGCCCACACCCGCCGCCCGGGCGGCCGGCAGCACCCGCTCCAGCGGCCGGAGCCGGAACGGGTTGAGGATGATCTGCACGCTCGCCGTGCCCGGCCGGGCGATCGCGGTGAGCGCCTCCTCGCAGGTCTCCACGCTGACCCCGTAGCCGGCGATTCGTTGCTCCGCGACCAGGGTGTCCAGCGCGTCGAACACCGCGTCCGAGGAGAACACCGGCGTCGGCGGGCAGTGCAGCTGCACCAGGTCGAGCGTGTCCACGCCCAGGTTGGCCCGGGACCGGTCGGTCCAGGCGCGGAAGTTGTCCAGGGTGTAGTTCGCCGGGTCCTGCGGCACCCGGCGACCCATCTTGGTGGCCACCATGACGTCCGCGTCCGGACGCTCCTTCAGGAACGCCGCGATCAGCCGCTCGCTCCGCCCGTCGCCGTAGACGTCGGCGGTGTCCAGGAAGGTAACCCCGGCCGCCAGCGAGGCGTCGAGCACCGCCATCGCGTCCGCGTCCCCGACGTCGCCCCAGTCCGCGCCCAGCTGCCAGGTGCCGAGGCCGACGACGGACGCCCGGCGGCCCAGCCTGCCGAATTCTCGCTGCTCCATGCCCGCATTCTCGCAAGCCCGCCGGCGCCCGCCGCCGGCGCACCCCCCTGGGGGAGTCAGGGGGTGAGGGCCTCCGGCAGCGGCTGCTCGGCCCAGATGGTCTTCCCGCTCTGCGTGTAGCGGGTGCCCCAGCGCTGGGAGAGCGCGCCCACCAGCTGGAGCCCGCGGCCGCCCTCGTCGGTCTCGGAGGCGCGGCGCAGGTGCGGCGTGGTGTGGCTGCCGTCGGAGACCTCGCAGATCAGCGTCCGGCTGCGGAGCAGCCGCAGCCGGAGGGGCCCGCGGGCGTGCCGGATCACGTTGCCCACCAGCTCGCTGGCGATCAGCTCGGTGGGCATCGTCAGCTCCGCCAGGTCCCAGCGCGCCAGCTGCTCGCGCACGTGATGGCGAGCCTCGCCGGCCGCGACCGGGTCCTCGGGCAGCGACCAGACCGCGATGTTCTCCCCGGCCAGCCCGTGCGTCCTGACCACCAGCAGCGCCGCGTCGTCGCTGGCCCGCAGTCGCGCCGGCACCAGCGTCGAGGCCACGGCCTCGGACAACGCGTCGAGGTTCCGCGCGACGCCCCGCCGGCGCGCCTCGACGAGCGTGTCCGCCAGCCGCGTCATGCCCTCGTCGAAGTCGCGGCCCCGCGACTCCACCAGCCCGTCGGTGTAGAGCACCAGCAGGCTCCCGTCCGGCAGCTCCAGCTCGTCGGTGTCGAACGGCGGCGTCGCGGTGCCCAGCGGCGCGTTGGGCGCCAGGTCGGGGAACCACACCCGGCCGTCGGGGTCCATCACGGCGGGCGGCGGATGCCCGGCGCGGGCGAACACGCAGCCGCGGGTGGTCGGGTCGTACACGGCGTACAGGCAGGTCGCGTAGAAGTCGTCGCCGAGCCCGGAGACGACGTCGTTGAGGTGGCCCAGGATCTCGTCGGGCGGCAGCTCCAGATCGGAGAGCGTGTGCACCGCGGTGCGCAGCCGCCCCATGGTGGCCGCCTCGGACAGGCCGTGCCCCATCACGTCGCCGATGACCAGGGCCACCCGGTCGGCGGAGAGCGGCAGCACGTCGTACCAGTCGCCGCCCACCTCGATGCCCCGCCCGGCGGGCAGGTATCGGGCCGCCGCGCTGACCGCCGTGACCTCCGGCAGGCCCTGCGGCAGCAGGCCACGCTGCAACGCCTTGGCGCGCCGGTGCTCGGTGTCGAACAGCTGGGCCCGCTCCAGGGCCTGGGCGACGAGGCCGCTGACGGCGATCAGCAGGGTGCGCTCCTCGGCCGTCACCCGGCGCGGGTGGTCGAAGGCGATCACGCAGGCGCCGAGGGAGCGCCCCGAGGCCGTCAGCGGCACGAACGCCCACGCGCGTTTGCCGGAGCCGGCCACCAGCTTCTCGGAGCCCGGGTTGCGCTCCAGGAACTCCTCGGGCGAGGCGTAGAAGGTGGGCACGCCGCTCTGGAGCGCCTCGTTGACCGCGGTCGCGCGCGACAGCGGTATCCCGTCAAGGAACTTGAGGAATCCCTCGTCGTAGCCGATGGCGTCGAGCACCCGCAGCCGGTCGTTCTCGACCAGATGGACGACGAGGGCGGACGCCCCGAACGGCGGCAGCACCCGGTCGGCGACGGCGGTGACCACGTCCCGGGCGGTGACCGCCTCCGAGAGCGCGGCCGTCAGCTCCCGGATCCGGGCGGCCCGTTCCGCCGCCGCCCGGTCCGCGGCGGCGCGCTCCGCCTTCCGCACCCGGCGTTCGGTGACGTCCGTCAGGTGGATCGTCAGGCCCTCCGGGCCGGGCAGCAGCCGCACGTGGTACCACCGGCCCTCGCCCGGCCAGCGCGCCTCGAACTCGGTCGGCGTGCCCTCGGCCACCGCGCGCCGGCAGCGCACCGGCAGCCCGGCCACCCGCTGTGCCGCGGGCACCTCCCACAGCAGTCGCCCCGTCAGGTCCTCCGAGGAGCCGAACAGCCGCTCGGCCTGGACGTTGACGAACGTGATCCGCCAGTCCGGGCCGACCGCGAGGAAACCGTCGGTCATCTGCCGGAGGGCGCGGGCGACCGACTCGAGCGCGGCACGCGTCCTGGTGGTGTCCCACAGCGCGCCGGCCATCCCGACCGGCTTGCCGGCCTCGTCGGTGAGCGTCCGGCCGCGGGCCTGCACCCAGCCCTGGGCGCCGTCCGGGCGCAGCACCCGGTACTCGAACTCGGTCTCGCCGCGTTCCCGCATCGCGCGCGCCACCTCGGCCATCACCCGCGGCAGGTCGTCGGGGTGCACCACCCGCTGCCAGGTCTCCACCCGGCCGTCGAAGTCCTCGGCGGCCAGGCCCAGCACCTCCAGCATCGACGCGTTCCACGCCACCTCGCCGGTCCGCACGTCGTACTCCCAGGCGCCGACCCGGACCGCCTCCAGCGCCCGCGGGACGTCGGAGATGGCGGGGTCGCTGCCGCCGAGCAGCAGGATCCGGGTGGCCGGCGGAACGCGTCGCAGCCGCTCGGCGGCCCATTCGGCCAGATCGTCGAGCTCCCCCCGCTGCCGCGGGGACGGGCCGCCGGTCAGGTTGCCGACCAGCACGGTCAGCGCGCCGAGCACCTCCTCGGAGCCCCGCAGCGGCACGGACATCATCCCGGTGTCCGCGGGCACGCCCAGGGCCATGGACGCGGGCTGCCACACGGGCGCGTCGTTCCGGACCGCGCGGGCCGGGGGTGCGGGATCGGTGCCGCGCAGCCCGTCCCAGCCCCGGGTGAAGGACTGCGGCAGGCCGCTGCTGGCCACCAGCCGGAGCCCGAAGTCGGGCGTGGTGCCGTGCAGATGGACCAGACCGCCGAGTCCGCCGAGCGCGGCCATGGCGTGTTGGAGGGCGAGCAGCAGCGTCTCCCGGACCGCCAGCTCGGGGGCGGCGGCCGAGAGCAGCAACAGCCGGCGCGCGGCCTCGCCGCCGTTCGCACCCATCCCGCCTCCTGGTCGGTCGGCCTCCCGGTCGGGAGGCACCTGGCGATGGGACGGACCAGGGGACAACCGAGATGCCCGGAATGACACCATATGTCGCCACTGTATAACGCGCGCTGGTCGCCGGGACGCTCGTCGCTGGTGGTGGGCTCGGCGGAGCGCGGAGGACGCCCTCGGCGACACACGGGGACACACCAGGCGCGGGCGGGCTTCGCCTGCCCGCCGACGCCCACGTCACCCGGCTGGGTCAGCGGGCGGCCACCCGGCCGGACCGGAAGGGCCGGTGCCAGGAGCAGCCGCCGCCGTCGACCCGGCCCCGCGCGCGAGCCCGAGCGCGGGCTCGCGTTCGTACGCTGGAGGTGCCCGGACCCGGCGCCGCCGACGCGGTGGTCGGGCCGGAGCGGACGAGTCGGAGGCGATGGGACGATGCGACGGCCGACGCAGACGGCCGCCCGGCCGCCAGCGCACCCGTCACGCCCCCAGACCCCGCGGGCCTGGGGGGAGCCCCCGGGGCGGGGTGCGCCGTGACGGAGCGGATGCGGGCGTTCGGCGGGGCGGCGCTCGCGGCTGTCTACGTGCTGGCCCCGCGCGAGCGGCTGCTGCTGGCCGAGACCGCGGGCGGCCCGGTCGCCGAGTACGGGCTGGCCGACGAGTACGCGACGGACGGGGCCTCACCGGTCGCCGCGGGCATCCGCGGCGGCCAACCGCTGTGGTTGGACGGCGCCGCGCTGGCCTCCTACGGCGACGCCGTGCCGGGTCCGGCGGGCCCTCGGGTGGGGGCGCCGCCCAGCCTCCCGGGCTCCGCGGGAGTCTCGCTGGCGGTGCTGCCGCTGGGCGCGAAGCGCGGCCCGCTGGGCTGCCTGGTGGTGGTGGACGAGGGCGACGAGGGCTTCACCACCGACCGGCGCAGCTTCCTCGAGCTGTACGCCGCGCATGTGGCCGAACGGCTGGAGGCCGTGGGCGAGCCGGGCGCCGAGGAACCGGGCGACGGCGCCTCGGAAGCCGAGGGCGCCGACGGTGAAAGTGCTGACGCCACGATCCACCGGGTCATGGACAGCGTCCGCCTCGGCTCGTTCACCCTGGAGCTGAGCTCGGGTCGGGCGGAGGCGGACCCGACGGCCCTGGAGCTGATGGGCACCGTCCCCGAGACCTTCGACGGGCGGGTGGAGACCCTGCTCGCGCACACGGTGCCGGAGGACCTTCCCGCGCTGATGTCGATCGTCGAACCGGCCTCGATGTCCTCCGGCGGCCGGGAGCTGGAGTTCCGGATCCGCCGGGGCGTCGGCGAGCTGCGCTGGCTGCACCTGCGCTGCCGGGTGCTGATGAACGCCGCCGGCCGCCCCGAGCGGCTGCTCGGCGTCGTCGCCGACGCCTCGCGCCTGCGCTCCACCGCCGACGAGGTCTCCCGGGTGCAGCGGCTGTCCGCCACCCTGGCCACCGCGGTGACCGTACGGGACGTCAGCCAGATCGCCGTCGCCGCCCTGCGGGAACTGGGCGCCGACCGGGTGGCGCTGGCCGAGCTGGAGGCGGACCGGCTGGTGGTCACCGCGCTCGACCCGGCGGACCCGAGCGGCTGGCCCGACCTGTGGCGTCCCGAGTGGCCGGACGCGCCGACCTCCGCGCTGCCCACGATCCAGGCGGCGCTGCGCGAGGGCCGCACCAACCTGTGGCCGCCGGGCGCCACGCTGGAGCCCAGCATCTCCGTCATCGGCCCCGGCGGCGTCGCCGTGCTGCCGCTGCTGGCCGACGGCCGGACCGCGGGTGCCTGCCTGGTCGGCTGGCAGGAGCCGCACGAGTTCGGCACCGAGGAGCGCTTCCTGCTGACCGCCGCCGCCGGCCTGGTCGGGCAGGCCCTCGTGCGGGCCAGGGCGTTCGACGCCCAGCACGAGCTGGCCGCCATGCTGCAGCGCAGCCTGCTGCCGCGCACCCTGCCCGACCTGCCGGGCGGCGTGGCCGTCGCCCGCTACCTGCCGGCGACGGTGGGCCTGGACGTGGGCGGCGACTGGTACGACGTGATCCCGCTGACCGAACGCCATGTCGCGCTGGTGATCGGCGACGTGCAGGGGCACAGCGCCGCCGCCGCGACGATCATGGGCCAGATGCGGACGGCGATCCGCGCCTACGCGGTCGAGGGCCACTCGCCGGACGTGGTGGTCTCGCACGCCAACCGGCTGCTGGTGGGCATGCAGACCGACCTGTTCGCCACCTGCTGCTACGTCGCGCTGGACATGGAGGAGGGCGACACCTGGCTGGTCCGCGCGGGACACCTGCCGCCACTGGTGCGCGACCCGGACGGCGGCACCCGGGAGCTGGAGGTCGAGGGCGGCCCGCCGCTGGGCGTGCTGGCCGACGCCGAGTTCCCCATGACCACCGTCGGGCTGGCGCCGGGCTCCGTGCTGACGCTGCTGACCGACGGGCTGGTCGAGTCGCCCACGCTGCGGCTGGAGGAGGGCCTGGCCCGGGTGTCCGAGGCACTCGCCACCAACAGCCCCGACGATCCGGGCCGGCTGGCCGACGCGCTGCTCGGCGACGCCAACCGGCGCGACGACGACGTGGCGCTGCTGTTGCTGCGCTACGACGGCACCAGCGACCGGCCGCGGCGCGCCACCTGGGCGGTGTGGCGGCTGCCGGACGCGGTCGGACACGCCCGTCGCTTCACCGCCAGGACGCTGCGGTCCTGGGGGGTGGCGGACGGCTCCGACACGGTGCTGCTCGTCGTCTCCGAGCTGGTCACCAACGCGATGGTGCACACCCAGGGCCAGGTCCGCCTGGACCTCACGCTCTCCGGGGAGCGGCTGCGGGTGGCGGTCAGCGACTCGTCGCCCCGGACGCCGGTGCGGGCGGCGAGCGGCGACTGGGAGGCCACGGGCGGCCGCGGCATCCTCCTGGTCGACGCCGTCGGCGCCGCCTGGGGCTCGGTGCCGTTGAGCGGCGGCAAGCAGGTGTGGGCGGAGATCGTGGTGACGCTGCTGCCCGCCGGCCCGGCGGACGCCGGCACCGACGTCGACGGCTTGCGGGGCGCCGACGGCGGGCGTTTTATGTCTGATAAGTGAGAAATGTCTGATCCGTGGCGCGCGGGGGTGACCCGTGGCGTCCCCGCGACGCCCGACGTGCGAAGGGAAGCAGGGATGGCAACGCTGCCCCACGGCGCCGCGGCGGTCGCGTGCGCGACGGCCCTCGTCCTCGGCCTGGCGGGCTGCGGTCAGGGCACGGAGCCGGGCGGGGCCGACGACGGGGGGTCGGTGCACATCGGCCTGCTGTTGCCGGACAACCTCGGGCGGTGGGAGGACTTCGACCGCCCCCTGATCGAGCAGGCCGTCGCCGAACGGTGCGGAGACTGCACCGTGGAGGTCGCCAACGCCGAGGGCGACGCGGCCACGCAGCAGCGGCAGGTGGACTCGATGATCACCGGGGGAGTCGATTCACTGATCATCAGCCCCATCGACGCCATCGCCATCCGGGCCTCCGTCGAGCGGGCGCACGAGGCGGGCATCCACGTGGTGGCCTACGACCGGCTCGCCGAGGGTCCCGTCTCGGCCTACGCCTCCTTCGACAACAACCAGGTCGGCAGGCTCCAGGCCACGGCGCTGGTCGAGGCGCTGGCCGACGTCGAGCGGCCCCGGATCGTCATGCTGAACGGCTCTCCGACCGACCCCAACGCCGAGGAGTTCGCCCAGGGGGCACGGGAGGTCTTCGACGGCCGGGTGGAGGTGAACCGGGAGTACGACATCCTGGACTGGTCCCGGGACGAGGCGTACGCCACCATGTCCGGCGCCATCGTGCGGTTCGGCGCCGAGCGGATCGACGGCGTCTACGCCGGTAACGACAGCATCGCCTCGGGCGCCATCGCCGCGCTCAAACACGCCCAGGTCTCGCCGCTTCCCCCGGTGACCGGACAGGACGCCGAACTGGCCGCCATCCAGCTCATCGTCACCGGTGAGCAGGAGATGACCGTCTACAAGCCCTTCCGCCTGGAGGCCGAGCCCGCGGCCGAGATGGCGCTGGCGCTCGCCCGCGGCGATCCGCTCGACAGCGTGGCCACCGACAGCGTCGGCAACGCGACCGTCGAGCACATCCCGGCGGTGCTGGCCACGCCCACACCGGTGACGGTGGACACCATCGAGAGCACGGTGGTGCGGGACGGGATGTTCACGATCGACCAGATCTGCACGCCCAGGATCGCGCCCGCCTGCCGCCGGGCCGGCCTCACCGGGTGAGACCCCGTGCCAGGAGGTGGTTCACATGCCCCCGGTGCCCCTGCTGAGGCTGCGCGGCGTCACCAAGCGCTTCGGCGCCGTGCAGGCGCTGAGCGACGTCGACCTGGAGATCCGCGCCGGGGAGGTCGTCGCCCTGGTCGGCGACAACGGCGCCGGCAAGTCGACCCTGGTCAAGGTGATCTCGGGCGCCGACCCGGCGGACGCCGGCGAGATCGAGTGGAAGCGACGGCCGGTCCGCCTCAACCAGCCCTCCGACGCCCGGGCTCTCGGCATCGCGACCGTCTACCAGGACCTGGCCCTGTGCGAGAACCTCGACGTCGTCGGGAACCTCTTCCTCGGCCGGGAGATCCACCGGTCGGGGATCCTCGACGAGGTCGAGATGGAACGCCGGGCCCGCGAACTGCTCCGTACCCTCGCCAGCCGGATCTTCAACCTGCGCATCCCCGTCGCCGCCCTGTCCGGCGGCCAGCGGCAGACGGTCGCCATCGCCCGCGCGCTGCTCAGCGAGCCGCAGGCGGTCCTGCTCGACGAGCCGACCGCGGCGCTGGGCGTCGAGCAGACCGCGCAGACCCTCGATCTCATCGAACGGATGCGCGACCGCGGGCTCGGAGTCCTGATCATCAGCCACAACCTGGCCGACGTGAAGGCCGTCGCCGACCAGGTCGCGGTGCTCCGGCTGGGGCGCAACAACGGCTTCTTCAGCGTGAACACCACCTCGCAGGAGCAGATCGTCGCCTCGATCACCGGCGCCACGGAGAACGCCGTGTCGCGCGCGGGCCGGCCGTGGCCGTGACCCCGCCCTCGGACCAGCACACCGACCAACACCCAGACCATCACGCAGACGAACACGCGGATCAACGCGCAGACCAACGCACCAACCAGCGCACGGACGGCATGGGAAGAGCGGGACAGGGACAGCGACACGGACGACAGGGACAGGGCGGAGCATGGACCCCAGCAGCACCACGGGCCGCGGGCGCACGGACGGCACCGCGGGCGACGCGGACCCCCGCCTGATCCGGCGCGAGTCGGGCGTCGCCGGCCACCTCGCCGAGTTCCGGCGCCGGATGCGCGGCGGTGAACTCGGCTCGGTGCCGGTCGTCCTCGGCCTGATCGTCATCTGGATCACGTTCCAGCTGCTGGACAGCAACTTCCTCTCGCCGCGCAACCTCTCCAACCTCAGCGTGGACATCGTCGGCATGGGCATGATCGCGATCGGCATCGTCTTCATGCTGCTGATCGGCGACATCGACCTGTCGGTCGGCTCGGTCAGCGGGCTGGTGGCCGCGGTCTTCGCCGTGCTCAACGTCAACCACGGCATGACCGAGTGGGCGGCCGTGGTGGTCGCCGTGCTGTGCGGCACGGCCACCGGGGCGGTGCACGGCTTCTTCGTCGCCCGGATCGGCGCGCCCGCGTTCGTCGTCACCCTGGCCGGGCTGCTGGGCTGGAACGGCCTGATGATCTACCTGCTGGGCACCGCGGGCACCATCAACCTGGACGACGAGGGCATGGTCGCCAGGCTGACCAACGAGTACCTGACCAGCGACGTCGCCACCTACGCGGTGGCCGCGGTGGGCGTGGCCGCGTTCTTCCTGGTTTCCTACCGGGAGGCGCGGCGCCGGGCCGAGGCCGGGGTGCCGTACCGTCCGCTGGTCGAGATCGCGGTGCGCACCGCCGTGCTCGCCGTGCTCGCCTTCGGTGCCGCCGCGGTTCTGGTCGACTTCCAGGGGCTGCCGCTGGCCCTGATGATCTTCCTGCTGTTCGTCATCGGCCTCGACCTGGTGCTGCGGCGCACGCCCTACGGGCGGAAGGTGTTCGCGCTCGGCGGCGGCGTGGAGGCGGCCCGCCGGGCCGGCATCAACGTGGTCGTGGTGCGGATCTCCGTTTTCATGGTGTCCGGCACCATGGCCGCGATCGGCGGACTCTTCCTCGCCTCGCGGCTGACCTCGGTGAGCCAGGCACTGGGCGCCGGCGAGCTGCTGATGAACGTCATCGCCGCGGCCGTCATCGGCGGCACCAGCCTGTTCGGCGGGCGCGGCACCACCTGGTCCGCGCTGCTCGGCGTGCTGGTCATCGAGTCGATCGCCTCCGGCATGACGCTGCTGGGCATCGAGGTGGCCGTCCAGTTCATGATCACCGGCTGCGTGCTGCTGGCCGCCGTCGTGATCGACTCGCTCTCCCGCCGCCTGCAGAAGGCCCATGGACGGGCCTGACGGATGGTGGCTCGGCGACGGGAGAACGAGCCCGCGCCCCGTTTTCCGGCCGGGGCGGTTACGGCGGGGTGCGGTCCGCCGGGACGGTGTCCGCACCCCGCCTCTCAGGGGAGTCCTCGCTGGGCGTCACTCCCGGGAGATGTGGTGCTCAGTCACCGTCCCCTTCCCCCGGCTCGCACTCGCGCCAGGCCAGCTGGTACTCGGTCTCGATCTCCCCGTCCGTGGAGTCCATCATCATGAAGCTGGTCGTCTTGGACGGGTCGGAGGTGCCGGCGCTGACCCGCAACTCCGTGTTGATGTTGAAGTTGCGCAGCTCCCCGCAGGGCGCCCAGACCAGGGCCGGCAGCTCGGTCACGTCGGTGACCGTCCAGTTGTCGTCCATCGCGCCGGTGAACGTCTCCTGGTGCTCGGCGGTGCTCGGCGAGCCCTGGAAGTAGTACGACGCCCGCTGCTGGCCGGTGGCCCCCTGTTCGAGGTAGGCGTAGCCGCGGTAGTCGACGCTGGCGATGGCGTAGGTGAAGCCGGACGGCACCTGCACCGCCAGGTTGAGCTGGCAGTTCTTGCGGAAGTCGGTCGGTGACGCGCCGACGCCGACCATCGCGAGGTAGTCACTGTAGGTGACGGTGAAGGCCGTGTTGTCGGCGGAGACGGCCACGGCGGCGGTGCCCGGCTCACAGCCGGATCCGTTCACCGTGAGAACCTCGATGGCCATCTGCTCCGTCGGCACGTCGGTGAAGTACGGCGGTTCCGCGATCTGGTTGACGGGAGTCGCGGACGGAGTGGCGAAGGCGAATAACGCGACGAAGGCGCTACCCACGGCAAGAAGACCGGACATGGTTCTCCAATCGGTCGTTAAGGACCGTCCCCGGGCAGACGAATTCCGGGAACCGCGTCCGTGGTGGTCTGAAGCTCGCGAGGCGGGTGGTGGTGGAAAGTCGTACCCGCCGGGGCTCATTCGCGAGGCACCGCATTTCCGGCGTGCGGTGCGAGAAGAGAACCCGGATTGATGCTCCCGGCCCCACATGATGGGCGAGGAGGCACAGGAGCATCAGCCCGGTGCGTCGGAGTTCCGCTCTCGGTGATGCGATGTTTGCGCGGGAGAACGGGGAGATGTCCGCCGTTACTGCTGGTCTGCGGGCCTCACCGGCCCGTGGGGGCCCGGGTCAGCTCGGGCACTCCTGCCAGGCCAGGTGGTAGGTGGTGCTCACGGCGCCGTCCGTGGAGTCCATGGTCATGAAGCTGGTGCCGTCCGAGTCGCCGCTGCTCACGCGGAGCTCGGTGTTGATGTTGACGTTCTTGTCCTCGCCGCACGGGGACCACACCAGACCGGCCCAGTCGGTGGTCTTGTTGGCGTGCCAGTTGTCGTCGTACGGACCGGCGAAGGTCTCCTCCGAGGACGCCGTCTGCGACGAACCCTGGAAGTAGTACTGCGCCTTCTGCAGGCCGGTGGCACCGGAGGCCAGGTAGGCGTAGCCCCGGTAGTCGACGCTGGCGATGGCGTAGGTGAAGCCGGACGGGATGTGGACGTCCAGGCTCAGCTGGCAGTTTTTCCTGAAGTCGACGGGCGAGGCGCCGTCTCCCGCCACAGCGAGGTAGTCGCTGTAGGTGACGGTGAAGGCCGTGTTGTCGGAGGAAACGGCCACGGCCGCGGTGCCCGCCGGGCAGCCCGAGCCGTTGATCGTCTGGATTCCGACGGTGATTTTCTCTGACGGGGCGTCGGTTGCGGTCGACACACCCTGGCCGGAGACGGTAGAGGCCAGTAACGCCGCCATCGCCCCACCGGCAACGAGAATACCGGACATGGTTCTCCAATCGGGTCGTCTCTGTGCGGTGCCGACCACGCGGGCCCGCACCGCGGTGAACGGAGGTGGAACACGGAGAGCCGGCGGGGGGAGCCGACTCACCGGGACTGCGGAGCACGTGCAGACCGCACAGGTGCGAGTTGCCTCCAGCAAACCCCTACAGAGCCCCTCGGGGAGGTCGGTGACGATCGACCATCCATGCCGCAGCCGACTGAGGGAAGGGCTCTCGAATCGACTGCCGTTCGACGATGCTCGCGTTCCCGCATGATGGATGCGGCTGGCCGGGAATGCGGCACTGCCGGACCCGGGATGACGGTGGCCCGAACCGTTCCGCGGGTTCGGGTCGCCGCCTTCTCAAGTCCGTCGAGGCGTTGTGTGGAAGCGCTCCCATGTTAGGGCGAGGTAAATGCGCTGTGAAGAGGTACCGGCGTTCGTCGCAAAGCCGGCCGATATATGACCACAGGGGTTGGTCATCGCGCCGGAAAATGTCGCCCGGACGGGCATCATGACCGGAAAATCCTGACGTAAGCGAAGCGCTGCCTTCCGGTCCTGCCAGTCCGGAGTGTGGCGTTGCGCACAGTTCTCGTCGTTCTTCCCGCCATTCGGGAGTCGCTCCGACCCGGGGGCGTCCCGGCCGCCGCCTCGGCCAGGACGTCATGGCGCACCGTGGTTCCGGTGCGTCACATGAGCACTACTCGGAGATGGTCGGGGTCTGCCCGGCGACGAGCGTCCGGCTGTCCAACACCGTGCCGCCGGCGTCCAGGGCGCTGATCCGGTAGACCTCCGCATCTCCCGCGGAGACCCGCGTGTCGGTCTCGAACCCGGCCCTGGCGACCGTCTCCACCGTGCTGAGGGTACCCGCCGAGTCGCCGGCCTCGATGCGCCAGCTTTCCACCTCGGTGGCGCCGTTCCAACTCATGTGGACCGACCGGGTGCCGTCCTCGGCCGGTTCGCTCCAGGCGACGTCGGGCGCGGTGGTCGGGGTGCCCACCCAGTCCGAACGCTCGGCCCGGTAGGTCCAGTTGCTCCCCTCCAGACTGGCCGTGAAGACCGTCTGGTCGCCGACGAACTCCACCATCTCCCCGGTGTTGCCGTAGTCCACCAGGTGGTTGCCGTTGTCCAGCAGCCGGTTGGAGCCGGTGTACAGGGCACTCAGCGGGCTGTTCGGCTGGAGGTCCTCGACCAGCCGGGCCGTCATGGCCGTCTCGTCGAGCTCCCAGACCGAACCCCGGGAGTACGACGGGTTGCGCCCGTTGCCGTTGTCGAACGCCGACAGGCGCCCGTCGGGCAGTCGCAGCGCGTCGTGCTGGTAGCTCGGCCGTTGCGACTGGTCGGGGAAGGTGAAGTCGCTGCGCTCACCGCCGAACCGCCAGATGATGTCGCCCGTGTCGTGGTCCACCTTGTACACGGTGCTGGTGTTGCGGGCACCGATGAGAATGCTGCCGTCGGTGTCGTAGGCCAGCGAGTTGATGTGGATCCAGTCGACGAACGGCGCCGTCAGCGGTTCCGTGGTCTCGTCGATCGGGACCTGTTCCAGGGAGTCCCACTCGAAGGTGACCTGGTTCGTCGCCAGGTCGATCTCCTGGACCACGCCGTTGATCACCTGCGCGTTGGCCGAACCGCCCCACGGCCTGAGGTCGTAGGGCGTGGTGACGTAGGACATCAGCAGGACGCGCGAGCCGTCGGGGCTCATCTTCATGTCGTGCAGGTCGGTCGCCATGCCCGGTATGGAGAAGGACGCCACCTCCTGGTACGACGAGTTCAGCACCTGGTACTCGGACTGGCCCCCGCTGCTGAAGTGCACGGCGAGCGCGGGCTCTCCCTGCCAGGTGATCTCGTGGAGGTTGTTGTAGGCGCCCTCCGCGTACCAGACGAGCTGCCCGCTGTTGTCGTAGATGGCCGCGCCCGAGCCGCCGTAGCCGGCGCCGGGAGTGGTCAGCAACAGGCCCGGGTCCACCTGACCGGTGGTGTTGGTGGTCAGGGTCGGAGCGGCGAGGGCGATGTCGGGGCGTGACTCGAAGGTCACGCCGTCCGCCGTGGTCTGCTGTTCCACGGCGCCGGCGGAGGCGGTGAACGGCAAGGCGAGGGCCATCGTGCCGAGCACGACGGCGCTCCTCCACGCCATCCCCGCGTTGGTACATTTCCTGGTTAACTGCTGCGTGCGATGCACGACGTTCCTCCTCGTCGACGAGACACGAACGCGTCGGCGACGGGTCGCCTGGACCCGGCGTCCGCGCGTGTTCAGTCGGCTCGCCGAGAGGACCGGAGCCGCGCGCGGCTTCGGCACTCACGTGATGCTGGTCGGCCCACACCTCCCAATGAGCCACCAGGGCGGCCGACCACGGGGGATGCTACCGGCGCGGGAGATGTCAGGGGAAGACGCCATCGGGCGCCCGCGCCCGGGGCGCGCCGCGCCGCGCCCGGGTGTCAGGGCGCGCGGAGGGACCCGCCGGTGGCCCGGCGGGTCCCTCGTGGATCGCGTCCCCGGTCAGTGCGTCAGAACGTCACCTGGCCGTTGCCTCCGTCGAAGACGACGTCGGAGCAGGAGTAGAAGTTCTCCTGGCTGTCGGACCTGATCCAGTGGATGAAGATCATGGCCTCGCCGCTGCGGTCACTCGGCAGCTGCAGGTTCCAGTAGTAGGCGCCGCCGTTCGAGCCCGCGCCGCCGCGCTGCGGCGGGTCGGTCACGGTCTGGACGAGCTCCAGGTCACTCCAGCCCAGCGACTGGGTGGGGCTCCAGCCGTTGTGGGTGATGTAGACGTCGAAGTCGCCCGGGTGCGCGGCCCAGTTGCTGTACTCGATCTCGATGCTCTGACCCGCGGTGAGGTGAGTCTTGGGCCAGTCGTTGCGCGTGGCGTTGTACGAGGAGAAGTCGTACGGACCGTTGTGGCCGCCGCTGCACAGCTCACCGTCGGGGATGTAACCCTCGGTCTGGCCGCCGCCGTTGGAGTCCAGCACGGCGAACCAGTTGTACAGCGGGGTAGTGCCGGTCTCCGCGACCGCGGCGGCACACGCCGGGTTCGACGGCGTCTGGTTACCGCTCTCGATCATGTCCTGGTAGCACAGGAAGGTGCGAGAGCCCGGCGTCATGGCGACGCCGTGCGCGGAGGCCGGCGTCGGCATGCCCGCCATGATGAGCGCCAGCAGGCCGGCGCCCAGCACGCTGAGCAGGCGCACCCCGCGGAGCGGAGCTTGCTTTCGATCGATGTGTCCAGTGACCATGTGGGGGGATCTCCTCAACCCGTTTCCGGGATCTTCAGCTTGTGTGGGACCGCTCCCGTTTGTGAGGGTTGCCAGTCCACTCTGCGACTGATCCCATCTGCGACTCTTTCCGTGGGAGCGCTCCCGCAACCCCCCACACGGTAGCGCCCGGGGCATCGCCCGTAAACGCCTCGCGCAACATCTCTTGCGGCGGCGCTTGCCGCGCGGTGCTTGCCGCGCCGGGGCGCGGTTGGGCGGTTGCGGCTGGCCGGTGGGGTGATGGGTTGCCGCCGAAGTGGGGTGCGGCTGGTGGTGGAGTGGCTGGTGTGTGCCTGTTCGACGAGGGCGTGTGGATGCCCGGGGATCGCGGATCGGCGATCGCCGGTGCGGCGTTGGCGCGCCGGGTGGACGGCGGTTGGTCGTCGGCGGGTGGTGGCCGGTGTGCGGGGTGCCGCTCCGGGGGTGCGGGTCCGGTCCGGCCTCGGCGCCGGAGGTCGGTGTCCCACGGTGCCGGTTCGTGGGTGGTGAAGCATGGTGTCGGCTGGTTGGGGTGCGGGGCCGGTCCGGTCCGCGGGGGGCGGTGGTGGTGATCGTGCGATGGCCGGTTGGGTGTCGCGGCTCCGGGCGGCGGTTGGTGGCGGTCGGTGGGCGGTGGTGCGTGTCGGTCCCGGTCCGCGGAGCGGTGGTTGGCTCTTGTGGCGGTGGTTGGGTTGGCGTGGCCGGTGCACCGAGGGCCGGGGGCACGGGGGCGTGCAAACGGCGTGCGGAGTCGGTCGTTGTGGGGCCGGGGACGTGTGGCGTCAGGGCGCCTGGCCGGTGGGGGTCTCGTTCCGTCGTCGGGTGGTGTGGGAGAGGGCGAGTGCGAGGGTGAGCAGCAGGAGTCCGGCCGCGGGGGCCTGGGCGAGGGCGGCGGAGGCGCCCCACGTGTCGGTGGCATGCCCGGCGAGGGACGCCGCCAGGGCCGAACCGGCCGCGCTGGCGGAGTTGTTCCAGGCGAAGGCCTGGGTGAGGACGGCCGGATGGACGGACCGTTCCGTGAGCAGGCTCTGGAGGACGAGCGTGGGCGGTATCGCCGCCTCCGTGGCCACCACGGCCGCGCCGAGCCAGACCGCGGACGGCGCGAGCGGCAGCAGCAGCGACGTACCCGTCAGATAGGCCGTGGCGACGACGAGTTGACGGTCCGCCGGAGCGGGAGGCCGGAGCAGCCCGTAGAGCCAGCCGGCGAGCAGCCCGCTGAGGCTGGCGGCGGCGATGATCGGCGCGGCCGCGCCGGGAGTCCCGTTGCTGATGGCGAAGGAGCTCACCGAGACGCCCATCGTGCCGAAGTACAGCCCGATGGCCAGGTTGAGCAGGGCGAGGAGCAGGAACGTCGGCCGCAGCAGCGTCCGTTCGGTGCGGGTGCCCTCGGCGTGTGCGCGGGCGGGTGGGGGAGCGGTGCGGCCCTGGGCGGCCAGCGCACTGCCGCCGCCGAGGATCAGGGCCGCGGCGAGGGCGCTGGCCAGGGCCGGGTTGCCCAGCGCGCCGAGCGAGGCGACCAGTACCGGGCCGAGGAGGAACGCGGTGGCGTTGGCCAGGGACTCCAGGGAGAAGGCGGTGGGCAGTTCGTCGGCCCGTTCACCGCGCAGCAGGTGGGCCCAGCGGGCACCGGACAGGGCGCCGAGCTGGGGGAGGACCGCGCCGGCGCAGGTGGCGGCGGTGATCGCGGCGGTGGGGGTGGCGGACACCAGGACGGCGGCGATGGCCGCGCCGTGGGCGGCGAGGGCGCACGGCAGGACGCGGGTCTGTCCGAAACGGTCGACCAGACGCGCCAGTTGCGGGCCGACGAGGGCCTCGGCGAGGGAGAATCCGGCGGCGGCGAGGCCGGCGGTGCCGTAGGAACCGGTGCGGGCGTGCAGCAACCAGACCAGCCCGAGGCCGGTCATGGCGATGCCGACGCGGCCGACGGCGGCGGCGAGGAAGAAGGCGGCGGCGCCGGGGGTGCGCAGCAGGGGACGGTAGCCGGTGGCGGCGCGGAGCATGGAAGTGTCCTTCGTCGCCGCTGGGCGGGGCGGGCCAGCGCTGGGCCGCCGGCGCCTGAGTGAAGAGATGAGGTGCGGCCCCTGGCCCGCCGAGGGACGTCCAAGACTGCGGTGGGACGGGACACGCGCCCACACCGCCGCCCCGACACCGAGCGGAGGAGAAACGTCGGGCCCGGACCAAGGCGGGCCCGGACGACTCCCCGCACGCTAACAGCACGGCACCGGACGTCGGCAAGCGCTTTACGCACGAGGACGACGCGCGCGTGTCAGGAGGCACGGCCGCGCCCGATGGTGGGCGCCGCCCCTCGCAGCGGACGCCTTCTGGCCACAGCACGCGTGTCGACGCGCGAGATCACGTGCGCCCGTGTCGCTGACCAGCGGCGATCGACGTCCGGTTTCCGCCGCTGGACGCCCGGGACGGAGCCAGGGCGGTTGATTGACTGGTGGCATGACCTCAACCCCGTTCGAGACCGTCGCCCCCGATCCGTTCGTCTACCTCGACCGGCTCGCCGGGAGCGGTCTGGGACGCTTCTACAAGGGGCGCATGCTCGAGGAACTCGACGTCCTGCCGGGCCAGACGGTGCTGGATCTCGGCTGCGGCCCCGGTACCGATCTCGGCCCCCTCGCCGAAGCCGTCACCGCCACCGGTGCGGCGATCGGCGTCGACCACGACCAGGCCGCGGTCGAGGCCGCCCGGGAGCGCACCGCCGGGCAGGACGCGGTCGCCGTTCACCTCGGCGATCTTCACGACCTGCGGCTCGCGGACCACACCGCGGACCGGGCGCGCACCGACCGGGTTCTGCAACACGTCGCCGATCCGGTCCGGGCGCTGCGCGAGGTCCACCGCGTGCTGCGGCCCGGCGGGCGGCTCGTCATGGGCGAACCCGACTGGGACACCCTGGCCATCGACCATCCGGACAGCGACCTGTCGCGCTCCTACACCCGGTACGTCACCGACGAGGTGATTCGCAACGCCCGCATCGGCAGGCAGCTCCCACGACTGGCGGCGGAGGTCGGCTTCGCGGTGCCCAAGGTCGTCGCGGTGACACCCGTCTTCCGAGACGTCCAGGCCGCCGACGAAATACTCGGACTGGAGCGAACCACACGACGGGCGTGCACCGCTGGTTACTTCACCGAGGAGGAGACGCGACGCTGGCTGAACCACCTTGCCGGCGGCTCCTTCCTCGCGGCGATGACGTTCTACATCGTCGTGGCGGAGTCGTAGCCCTCAACCTCACGCCCCGTGCGCCCCGAGGGCTGTCGGTGGGGGGCGTTACGCTGCGTGGAGTGTCACTGGGCTAACGGGGGAGACGGGGCCGTGGAGGGTGGGACGATCGTCGGTTTGTTGCCGGTGTTGTTCGGCGGCTGGCTGGTGGTGGCGGGTGGCCGCGTTCTGCGGCGGATCGCCCGGCTGCGGAGCTCGGCCGGGAAGGCCGAGGGCACGGTGGTCCGGGTGCAGCGCCGCACGCTGACCTCCGGCGGTCACCGGTACCACGCGGAGGTGAAGTGGACCACGGCCGACGGGCGGGAGATGCGGCAGCCCATGCGGATGGGCAAGCGGCAGGAGGAGTTGGACGGGTTCCAGAAGGGTGATCGGGTCCTCGTCAGGTACGACCCGGCCGACCCGTCGGTGATGGAGCTGGAGGGGTGGCGGGACGACATGGGCCCCACCGCCAGCTGGATCATGTGCGCCTTCGGCGCCCTGGTGTGCGTCAGCTCCCTGGCCCAGGCGCTGCTGGGCTGACCCCGCGCCCGGCCGCCCTACTCGGAGTCCAAGACCCGGGGTGGCGCGCCCCGGTCGAACACGACGACTCGTCCGGCGGCGGTGTCGTCGGTGACGAGGGCGAGGACCTGGTCGCACAGCTCGCCGAGCGAGATGAGCGGCGGCTGCCCCGCTCGTTCCTCCTCGCTCAACGCGCCCACCACTGACACCCGCCGGCGGGCGGAGGCCGCGGGGTCGGGTGGGCCCTCAGGCGTCGCGGTGTCGGTCGCGGCGCTCGGGGAGGAGCTGGAAGCCGGCCGACCGGTAGGTGGCGACGCCGCCGACGTTGGCGCTCGGGGTGCAGACGACCGCGCTCGACGAGCCCAGCCGCTGGAGTGCCGCCGCCGCGGCGACGGTGATCGCCCTGCCGTGGCCGTGACCCCGATGGTCCCGGTGCACGCCCACCGGTTCGAGCAGCCCTGGCCTACCGGGACCGGCCGACCACACCGTCGCAGCCGCCACCGCGTTGTCCTGGTCGTCGTACGCGACCAGACACCGGGCGTCGGCGTACGGCGCCCCGGCCGCCATCGCGTGCCAGCGCTGGTCCGTGAACGTCGACCCGTCGAACGACGCCCTCAGTACGGCGGCCCACACGTGCGCCTGCTCCGGCCCGACCGCCTCGGTCCGCACGCCGGGATCCGGCACCGGCTCCGCGAGGTCGCGGCGCAGCGGCGTCCACCGCTCGTCGGCGTACCAGCCGACCTCGGCCAGCAGATCGTGGACCAGCGCCCCGGTGGGCGCCTCGACCTGGACCTTGCCCGCGGGCAGTACGCCGCGCTCCGGCTCGGTCAGGTCCTCGACCACCCGCCGCGCGAGCTCCTCGTCCCGCTGGGCATCAGGCGCGCTCGTCAGCCGCAACACCCTGGGGCCGTCCAGCAGCCCGACGGCGAGAATCCGTCCGTCCCGGCTCCAGGTCCGGACCGCCGCGGCCGTCGCCTCGGCACCGGACCGCCAGAACCAGCCCAGGTCCCCCGGATGCAGCTGCATCGGCGCCTCGTCGTACTGCCATTCCCGCAGCACGCCCACCGCCTCGCTCAGCCCGTCCACTCCCGGCGTGCGTAACCCAACGCTCATGCCCTTCATCACACACCATCGCGCCGACCGTCCGCACCTGGTTTCCGGCCGGCCCACCGGCTCGGCTCAGGGCCGTCGGTCGGCGGGCAGGGCGCAGGCGGCCGTGCCCCCCGGCATCCGGTTGCGGTTGGTGGCGATGATCCGGTACAGGCCGTGAGCGATCCAACGCGTCGGCGGCAGCCGGAGCACCGCACCCAGGACCGGCCATCCGCCGCGCGCGCTCAGCAGGAGCTTCGCGACGGCCTGGGCGCCGCCGTACACCGATCCGTGCGGAGTGACCCACAGCACCTCGTGCTCGGCCCGGCGTTGTGTGACGCCCAGGGTGTCCAGTTCGGCGAACTGCCACGGCGTGACCGCGCAGCGCGGCCTGATCCGCTTCTCGGCGAAGGCCACCGAGGTCGTGCAGAAGCCGCAGTCACCGTCGTACACGAGCACTGGTTCCGTACGCATGCACCCCATGATGCCGCGCCGGGTCCGGGCGGCGGATCCGGGTGGCGCTCACCGCGGCGCGACCGCCGCCCCGAGCAGGTCGCGGAACGCCTCGGCGCCCTCCGGCGTCACCGTGACCGCGCGCCCGGAGCCGACGCGCCGCACCCACCGGCGTTCCAGCGCGGTGGCGCACAGCGCGGCGCCCAGCGCGCCGGCGAGATGCGGCCGGCGCTCCGTCCAGTCCAGGCAGCTCCGCACCAGGGGCCGCCGGGCGCCCGGGGGGTGGCTGAACCCCAGGACGTCGGCCAGCCAGGACCGGCCCGCCGCGGTGACCGCGAGCCCCGAGTCGGCGGCGACCAGCCCCCGGGCGACCATCGCGTCCGCCAGGGCAACGCCCAGCCGCCCCGCCAGATGGTCGTAGCAGGTGCGGGCCCGGGCCTCGGCGCTGAGCCGCACGGATTCGCGCAGGTTCCGCGGGCGCGAGGTGTCCGAGTCCTCCGAGGCGTAGGAGGCGAGGGCCTCGACGAGGGCGGCCGCGTCCGGGCCGGCCAGCCGGACGTAGCGGTGCCGGCCCTGGCGCTCCTCGGTCAGCAGGCCGCCCGCGACGAGGCGGGACAGCTGCTCGCTGGCGGTCGAGGGCCGCACCCCCGCGTGCCGGGCGAGCTCGCCCGCGGTCCAGGCCCGGCCGTCGAGGAGGGCCAGGCAGAAGGCGGCCCGGGTGCGGTCGGCGAACAGACCGGCGGTCTCGGCGAGCGAGGGCATGCGGCCATGATGCCGCAGGGATGGTTCGGCGAGCGCCGAACCGTCGTGGCCGTAGCGTCGGGGCCGTGACGTACCTGACCACGACGCATGTGTTCGACCGCCATGAGGACCTGCGGGCAGCGCTCGCCGACCCGGCGCTCGTCCCCGAGCCGGCCGCGGACGCCGGTGAGCCGGGGACGAGTGCCGCGTGGCTGCGCGCCACCGTGGCCCGGTTCAGCTCGGGTGCGCCGCACCGCCGCCGGCGGGCCCTCGTCGAGGCGGAACTGGCCCGGCTGGACCCCGCCGCGCTGCGCCGGGCGGCCGCGGCCGGTTCCGACGGGGAGACCCGGGTGCGGGTGGTGCGCGCCCTCGCCGAGGCGCTGGGGATGCCCGAGCCCGGCGCGGTCGCGGTGGCGGTGACCGTGGTGGCCGGCGCCTACTTCGGGGGCGCGGACGAGGCCACGACCGCGACCGCGGACCAGGCGGTGGCCGGGCTGGTGGCGCTCCTGGTGCCGGGGGAGCGGCGGGACGAGGCCGCGCTGGAGGCCGCCGCCCACCGCATCGGGCTGCTGGTGCAGGCCTGCGCGGCGACGGCCGCGCTGGTCGATGCCGCGGCCGCCGGCGACGCACCGCTGGCCCGGGTGCTCAGGGAGGACCCGCCGGTGCCGACCCTGCGCCGGATCGCCGCCCGCGCCACCCGGGTCGCCGGTCGGGACATCGCCGCGGGCGATCTGGTGCTCCTCGACGTCGCGACCGCCCAACGCGCGCACCCGGTGCCCCTCACCTTCGGCGCGCCGCCGCGGGCCTGCCCCGGCCGGGCGCACGCCCTCGCCCTGGCCGACGGCCTGCTCGGGCGCCCGCTGACCCCGTTCGCCCGCCTGCACCACCAGGCCGCGCCGCTGCTGCTGCCCAACGCCTGGGACCACGCCTCCGCCGCCGCCCTGGCGGCCCAGGGCTTCCCGGCGATCGGCACCACGAGCCTGGGCGTGGCCGCGGCCGCCGGACTGCCGGACGGGGCGTCCGCGACCCGCGACGCGACTCTGGCGCTGGCCCGCCGGCTCGGACAGGGCCCGTACCTGTTCACCGTCGACGCCGAGGGCGGCTTCAGCGACGATCCGGAGGACGTCGCCGAGCTGGCCCGAACGCTGCACGACGCCGGCGCCGCAGGGATCAACCTGGAGGACGGCCGCCCGGACGGCACACTGGCCCCCGTGGAGCTGCACACGGCGAAGATCGCCGCCGTGAAGGCCGCCGCGCCGGCGCTGTTCGTGAACGCCCGCACCGACACGCACTGGTTCGGACGCGACGAGGACGACACCGCGACGCGCCTCGCGACGTACGAACAGGCCGGCGCGGACGGCGTCTTCGTGCCCGGGCTGACGGACCCCGACGGGATCGCCGCGCTGACGGCGCTGCTCGTCGTCCCCCTGAACATCCTCTACACGCCGACCGGTCCCACCGTCGCCGAACTGGCCGCCCTCGGCGTGCGCAGGATCAGCCTCGGCTCGCTGCTCTACCGCGACGCCCTGGCGGCGGCCGTGACCACCGCGACCGCCATCCGCGACGGCCGCTCCCCGGACCCCGGGGCCCTCACCTACTCCTACGCGGACGTCCAGGCGCTCCGGAGCGGCGGGTCAGGCGCGTAGCGACCTGACGACCGCGACGGCCTGGTCCAGCAGCTCGACGGGACAGCCCCAGTAGTCGTAGATGCCGCCGCGGGCGCGGTTGCTGCCGCAGACGACGAACACGCCCGTGCCGAGCTCGGCCTTGAGGTGGGTGGCCAACCAGCCGACGAAACCGCTGTTGTCCACCTGGCCGGGGAAGTGGAAGGAGAAGATTCCGAAACACTCGACACCGTCGCGTTCCTGGCCGAGCGGAACCAGGCGGCTCCAACTCTCCCGGTCCCGAACGACCGCCAGTGTCTCGCCGGTGAGCGCCGGCGGCTGGTCGGCCGGCGACTCCTCGAAACACCAGACGCCGTCGTGCACGACGAGGTCGGCCTGGGAGAGCACCCGGCGGAGCCGCTCGTGCGTCTGCTCCGCGGTCTCCACGCTCACACTGACCATCAGCGAGTCCCTCGATCCGTGACGCCGCGATCCCACCCGGGGATCCTGACAGGACAACCGTCGTCGCAACGCCCTCGCGCGCTCGGCAGTTCCGTACTCGGGGCATCCCCGGTCCCCACCGGGGCGGCGCGGAGTCCAAGGTGAGTGACCCGGTGAACACCCGGTGCGGAACCTGCCGACATCGGTGGTGTCGACGACCCTCGAAGGCCCCCTGGACTGGCCGGACGCGACTCTCGTGAGCGATGACGCCGTCGACGTCGTGGCCCGGCTGAAGGAGGAGTCGGAGGTGCCGTTGCGCTCGCACGGCAGCCTGTCGTTGAACCGGGCGCTGATGGCCGCCGGACTGGTCGACCGCGTCCAGGTGACCATCTTCCCGGTGATCAGCGGACAGACCGGGGCGGACCCGATCTTCCGCGGCGCGGCCGACCTCGACCTCGAACTGCTCGAGAGCCGGACGCTCGACGGCCGCACCCAGGAGCTGATCTACCGGCCCACCCGGCACGGCTGAGCCGGTCGTGCCGTTCGCCTGGCCACGCGCACTGGCCGCCCGGGGTGGGCGCCGTGCCGGTGGGGGCTCCGACTGAGCGGCACAGCCGTCGCCCGGAAACCCTTCGCGCGTGCCACCGTCCGGATGGTGGGGTGGCACGGTGACCAACCACGACGGAGCGGCGGCTGTCCGACCGTTGACGCGGGCCTGGGTGAGCCGGTACCTGGAGGTCGGCGAGCGGATCGTCGGGACCGAGGCGCTGCACGGCGGCATCACCGCCGAGATGCGGCGGCTGACCATCGGCACGCGGGGCGGGGGCACCCGTGACCTGGTGCTGCGGAGCATCGTCGACCCGTTCTACGTGGGGCACGCCGAGGACTCGATGGGCAGGGAGCCGGGCGCCCTGACCCTGCTCGAGGGGACCGACGTGCCGGCCCCTCGTCTGGTCGCGGTCGATCCGACCGCCGCGCACTGCGAGTATCCGTCGCTCCTCATGACACATCTGCCGGGCCGGACGGTCCTCGACGACGAGGGACTGGAGGAGCGGGTACCGCTGCTGGCGCGGCAACTCGTGGCGATCCACGCGCTGCGACCCTCCCCCAGGCCCTGGGGGCCCGGGAGGAACCCCCAACCGCGGCCCCCGAAGTACGTGACGTTGACGACCGCCGACACCGTGGTCGTTCCGGAGGGTGCCGACCCGGCGGCGTGGGCCGCGGCGATCGACGTGATCCGCAAGCCCGCACCGCCGTACGAAGGGCGGTTCCTGCACCGGGACTTCCAACCCGGCAACGTCCTGTTCGACGTGCCGCCCGCCCGCCCCGCGGATGCCCGGATCACCGGCGTCGTCGACTGGGCTGGGACCTCCTGGGGGCCCGCGGATCTCGACGTGGCGCACTGCTCCACCAATCTCGCGCTGCTGCACGGCCCGGAGTGGGGCCCGCGGTTCGCTGACGCCTATGAGGAGGCCGGCGGGGTGCTGGCCGCGGCCGCGAGCGAGCGGCTGTACTGGCAGGTGCGGGACGGGCTGGCGTGTTCGGAGGAGGTGCACCTGGTGTCGCGGCCATGGCGGGAGGCGGGGCGGCCCGAGCTGACGACGGAAGCCGTGGCGGAGCGGCTGGACGCCTACGTCACCTCGCTGATGGACGCGCTGGGCTGAGCCCGAGCGCGTCCGGCCGCGACGTGGGCCGCGATGCGGGCTCCCGACCAGGCGCGGTCCCGGTTACAGGTACGGGCGGGTGATCAGCTCGATCGCGTGGCCGGCGGGGTCCTTGAAGTACACCCCCCGACCGCCGTGCTCGTTGTTGGTCTCGCTCGGGCGTCGCATCCGCGGATCGGCCCAGTGCTCGATGTCGCGATCACACAGCCGCTGGGCGATCAGCCCTCCACCGGGTGGCCAATCCGTGCGTGGCGGGTCGCCGGTCCGGTGTTCACGTCGGGCGACCTTCCGCGGTCTCGCCGGCCGCGACAACGGGACAGCGGTCGGCCGCTGGGGCCTGGCGGTTGTGGCGCACCGCCAGGCCGGCATCGCGCGGTGGTGCGGATGGGCACCACCGTCCGGCTCGCACGGCCCGCACCCGTCTGCCGCTCCACGGACGAGTTCGTGCGCGTACGGTCCCGTTCGGCGGGACATCACGCGCACGATGCGTCGGGACAGGCGTGGTGCGCGAACTGCTGGAGCGCGCGTGGGGTCATCCGGTGCGCCGGGTTCGCGCGCCGTCGGGGGTGGGCGGTCCGGCCGCGATGCGGGACAGCAACCGCTCGTGCGGCGCGCGTCGGGCGCTGAGGTGCTCCAGCCACCAGGTGACGCCGGCCGCCTCGTACGGCGCGAACACGCCGTCCTCCGGCCCGCCGGACACTCCCGTCATGGCCACATCGAAGGGGACATCGGGGCTGGACCCGCGCAGCTCCCGGATGTGGGCGAGGTCCTCGACCAGGCTGGCGGGCGCTCGGGTCATCTCACCCTGCTCGTTGTCGCCGCCGATGATCCAGCCGTCCCAGCGCGCCGCCCGGCGCCGCGCCGCGCGGCTGTCCCCGCCGACCCAGATCGGCACGCGCGGACGCTGGACCGGCAGCGGCGCGAGCGTGACCCCGTCGACGGCGTAGTGCTCGCCCGCGAAGTCGACCGGCTCCCCCCGCCAGAGCGACGTGACGACCTCGAGCGCCTCGTCGAGCATCCCCGCCCGCACCCGCGGCTCCGCCGGCTCCCGGAACGCCGTGAACTCCGCCGGGACCCCGCCGGCCCCCACCCCCAGCACCACCCGGCCGCCGCTGAGCCGGTCGAGGGTGGCGACCGCATGGGCCACGACCGCGGGCCGGCGGCGCGGCAGGGGCGTGACTGCGGGTCCCAGCCGGACGCGTGTCGTCGCCTGCGCCACCGCCGCCAGCAGCACCCAGGGGTCGGCCGACGGCACGCCCCAGGCGAAGGCGAGATGGTCCCAGACGAACACGGCGTCCCACCCGGCGGCCTCGGCCGCCTGCGCCATCTCGACGACCCGGGCCGGCTCGGCGTACTCGCCGAGCGTGCAGATGTCCACGCCGTATCGCATGGCCTCATCGTCCCAACGGGGTCTGACATCCCGTGCGCGCCGGCAAGTCAGCGCGCGAACGCCAGCGAGCTCCAGCGCACGTGCGACCGTCCCAACCGGTCGCCACTCCCGGAGGTGCGGTGCACCAGGCGCAGGCCGGTGCCCGCCGCCAGCGTGATGGTCTCCTCGTCGGAGACGTCGAACATGCGGCGGTCGGTCGGGGGCGGGCCGTGGCGCAGGGAGAGGAGGAGGTGGCCCGCCGGGGCGAGGAGTTCGTGGAGGCGGACGACCGCTCGGGCGCGTTCGGCCTCGTCGAGGTGCATCCAGACGGCGGAGAGCAGGATCAGGTCGAACGGACCCCGCAGGCGCGACAGGGTGGGGAGGGAGTCCGCGAGCCAGACGATCGAGGGATCGGGGTGCAGCCGCCGGGCGACCTGGCGGAGTTGTCGGACGGGCTCGACGGCGGTGACCGCGTAGCCGCGGGCGGCCAGGGCGGCCGCGTCGCGGCCGGTGCCGGCACCGATGTCGGCCGCGGTGGCGGGGCTCGGCGGGAGGAGGGGCAGGAACGCCTGGTGGGCGTCCTCGAAGCCGAGCGACTCGTACTGGTCCGCCAGCCGGTCCGCCGACTCCGCGTAGTAGCGCTGGGCGCCCGGACCGACGAAGTGCCCGTGGTGTTGCTCGTCTGCCATGCGACCAGGCTAGTGACGCTCTTCTGGGACGAGTTCGTGCGCACCCGGTCCCGCTCAGCGGGACGTCACGCGCACGATGTGCCCCGACAACCCGGTGCGCGGGCCCAGAGGGGCACGGGGCGGTCGAGGCAGTCGCGGATGGTGCCCAGGTAGCGGATGTCGGAGACGGCCGGGGGCCGGAGCTCCCGGCCGCAACGGGCGCAGGCGATGCCCTTGAGCTGCCAGAGCGTCAGCCGCGCCGGGTCGACGCCCGGAACGCTCACGCGGTCGGCTCCTCAACACCCGCCGTCGGGCAGGCATGTTCTTCCCGCTCGGCCTCGCTCAACAGCAACCCGCACTCGCAGAAGTCCCGACGCGGCACGGGACGCCGAATGTGCTCCGGCGTCCCGGGCGGCCACTCGATCGGCTCGGGCACGGTGTCTCGCCTCCGGCGGTTCCTTGGGATGCCGACCCCATTTCTCCGCGATCGGCGCGTACGAACAGGTAACTCCGCCTATGGGCCGGCCGGTACCGTTGAGGGATCGGGTGAACGTGAAAGCCATGAAAGCCACCAGGAGTTGCTCTTGGCCCGCGAACCGCGCACGCCCAACACACAGCTGAGCAGGCTGCTCGACCAGGCGCGATGGACCCGAACCCAGTTCGCCCGCGCGGTGAACCGCGTCGGCGCCGAGGCGGGTCTCGAGCTGCGGTACGACCAGTCCGCGGTGTCGCACTGGTTGGCGGGAACGCGCCCCAGACCACAGGTGCGCCCCATCCTCCGCGAGGCGCTGGCCCGCCGGCTCAACCGACCGGTGACCGCTTGGGACATCGGCCTCGCCGACGAACCCGCCGAGGACGACGACCGCATCGCACTCGCCGAACAACTCATCGACATAGGGAGGGACGACATGGATCCGTCACGCCGCAAGGTGATCCAGGCCGGCCTGTACTCGGCGACCCTCAGCGCACCGGCCTTCGCCGACCTCGCCGGCCGCGCCGAGGCGACCGCCGCGGGCCGCACCACGCGGATCGGCGAGGGAGAGGTGCAGACCGTCCGCACGATGACCGAGCGGATCGCGGACATCCTCGACGAGCTGGGCGGCGGCCACGCCCGGCCCATGGCGGCCGCCTTCCTGGTGAACACCGTGGCCCCCTACCTGCGGGCCTCGGCGACGCCCAGCGTCCGCAGCGGCATGCTGTCCGCCGCCGCCGACCTCGTCTACCTGACGGGGTGGATGGCGATGTACGAACGCGATCACGGAGTCGGGCAGCGGTACTACGTCAAGGCCCTGGAACTCGCCGCGGAGGCGGAGGACCACGTCACCTACTGCCGCACCCTCCGCGGTATGAGCCTTCAGGCCACCAGCCTGGGGCACGGGAGGCAGGCCTTGGAGCTGGCGGACTCGGCGGCGGAGGCGTCCCCGGGCGGCGGCCCGCGGCTCGGGGCGTTCCTCGCCGGCCAACAGGCCTACGCGGCCTCGATGACCGGAGACCGGCGACAGGCGTTCGCCCGCCTCGGCGAGGCGGAGACGGCGCTGGGGCGCGCGGATGCCCGGCGGGAGGCGATCGGCGGCTACGACCAGTGCGCCTACCTCTTCCACGTCGCCTCGGTGCTGTACCAGACGGGCGACCTCCCGGGCTCGATCACCACGATGCGGCAGTCCATCCGGGTGCAGCCGCCGCAGGAGCGGCAGGGGCGGGTGCACGCGTACGCGGTCCTGGCCCGGCGGCAGTTCGAGCACGGGCATCTGGAGGCGGCATGCGACAGCTGGCATCGCTTCCTGGACGACTACCAGCTGGTGTCCACGGCCCGAGGCGACGGCCACTTCGAGGCGATGCGCCGCCGGACGCGCCCGCACCGCGACACCCGCGCGGTGCGCGAGCTGCTGGAGCGCGCTCACGGCGTCGCGGCCACGAAGGCGTGAGCTGACCGGGCCCCGCTGGACGCCCTCAGCGACTGCCCTCGTCAAGTCCGGTAAGGACCCCGCGCGTTACATACGCTGGTGGTGGGCAACCAGAAGGCCAGGTCGTTGGTCTTTACGGGGCCCGTCACCGCCGGTGGCCGGGGTGTGGAGGGAAGGGATGCGAGACCGATGAGTCGTCGTTCGGGTGGCACGCTCGGGGCCTGGGCGCAGGCGCAGCGCCAGTTGCAGCGGAGCACGCAGGCCACGCACCGGGCCTGGATCCAGCAGCAGCGCGAGGCGGAACGGCGGCAGCGGGCGTACGAGCGCGAGCAGGCCAGATCGGAACGGGAGCGGCGGGCCGCCTACCGGCGGGGTCGGGAGGATGCCGCCCGGCAGCGGACCGAGGAGCTGGACGCGCGGGTCGCGGAGCTGTCCGGGCTGCTGGTCGCCGGCTGCGCCGCGCCCGCCTTCGATCCGGCGGCGCTGCTGCGGCCCGAGGAGGTGGAGCCGTTCGCGCCCGGGGCGCTCGCCCAGCCGGTCCCGATGCCCGACCCGGCCCGCTACCCGGCGCCGAGTGGCTGGGGCGCGCGGCGGGCGCGGGCCGAGGCCCGGGAGCGTTTCGAGCGCGACTGGCACGCGGCCCAGGCCGCCGAGGTGCGGCGGCAGGCCCAACTGGCCGACTACCGGGAGCGGTACGACCGCTGGGCGGGGGAGCGGCGGGCGGAGACACGCCAGCACAACGCGACCATCCGGCGGCTCCTGGAGGGCCTGCGCGGCGGGCGGACCGAGGCCGTCGTCGAGTACTTCTCCGCCGCGCTCTACGCCTCGACCGGCTGGCCCGAGGGCTTTCCGCGCGGCGTGGAGGCCGCCTTCGACGCGGCGGCCCGGCAGTTGGTGCTGGACTGGGAGCTGCCCCGGTACGACGTGGTGCCGGAGACGAAGGCGGTCAGGTACGTCGCCTCCGCCGACGAGGAGCGGGAGACGGCGCGCCCGGCCACCCAGCGGCGCGCGCTGTACCGCGAGGTGCTGGCCCAGTCCCTGCTGCTCGTGCTGCGCGACCTCTTCGCCGCCGACACCGGCCGGGCCCTGGACTCCGTCGCGCTGAACGGCTTCGTGGACGCCCACGACCCGGCCACCGGCCGCCGCACCCAGGTGGTCCTGGCCGCGGTGACGGTCTCCCGCGACGACTTCGACCGCCTGGCGCTGACCCGGGTGCAGGCCCCCGACTGCCTGGTCGACGGCCTGGGCGGCCGGCTGTCGGCGCGCCCCGACCAGCCGACCGCGGTCCGGCCGGGCCGCCGGCCCACCGACCTCGGCGACGGCGTCGTGACGCTCGGCGAGGACGATCCCGACCTGCTGGAGATGGACCCCGTGGCGTTCGAGCAGTTGGTCGCCGAGCTGTTCCGGGCGCGCGGGATGCAGGCGGTGACCACCCAGCGGAGCAACGACGGCGGCGTGGACGTGGACGCGCTGGACCCCGATCCGGTCAGGGGCGGCCGGATCATCGTGCAGGTGAAGCGCTACCGGGCGACCGTGCCGCCGACCGCCGTGCGGGACCTGTACGGCACCGTGCAGAGCGCCGGCGCGAACAAGGGCATCCTGGTGACCACCTCGGGCTTCGGCCCCGGCTCCTACGCCTTCGCCAACGGCAAGCCGCTGACGCTGATCAGCGGCGCCGAGCTGCTGGGCCTGCTGAGCGAGGCGGGGCTCACGGGGCATCTCGGCGGTGGTCCGGCGCCGGACCGGCGCACCGCGCCCGACCCCGCGCCGGACGAGCCGCCCGGGCTTCCCACGGGCAACGTGCTCGGCGTTTCGTGGCAGGGCGACGTCGCGCTCGACGTGTGCGCGCTGGTCTGCGAGGGCCGGCGGGTGCTCAGCGAGGACCATTTCGTCTTCTACAACAACCCCCGCACGCCCGAAGGGTCGGTGCACTCGGTGCCCGCGCGGGCACCGGACCGGGCGGCGCTGCGCGCCGACTTCGACGCGCTGCCCGACCGGGCGGACCGGCTGGTGCTGGTCGCGGCGATCGACCCGGCGGTGAACGCGGACGCCGACCTGGCGGGCTTCACCGGCGCCCGGATCCGGCTGACGGACGCCGCCGGCGCCGAACTGGACCGGCTGGAGGTGTCCGACGGCCGCCCGGGGGAGACCGCGCTGGTGCTGGGGTCCTTCCGGCGCCGCGACAACGGCGACTGGGCCTTCGTGGTGGGCGGACGCGGCTACCCCGGCGGCCTGGCCGAACTGGTGGGGGACTTCGGCGTCGAGGTCGCCTGAGAGCCACCGGGCCGGGGCCGCCCGCCGGTCGGGAGGTCACCGGTTCCGCGAGCGTCGGCGGTCGCGACGGCGACGGTCCGCCCCCTGGTCCGGCTGGATGTCACAGGACGGGTCGCTGTCTCGTCTCGGGTGTGGAGACCTCGATCGGGGAGTTGTGATGAACGTCGCGCTGTGGATCATTGCCGGAGTTCTGGCCGCCGTCTGCCTGATCGGCAGCGCGAAGATGTTCGTGCCGAGGGAGCGGATGGCCGCCATGAGCTCCGCCGCCCGGTGGGTCGAGGACTTCCGCCCCGGTGCCCTCCAGGCCCTGGGCGCGGTCGAGTTGCTGGCCGCGGTCGGCCTGGTCCTGCCCGCCGTGCTGGGCATAGCGCCAGTCCTGGTGCCGCTGGCCGCCACCGGCCTCGTCCTGCTGTTCGCCGGAGCCATCACGATGCGGCTGCGCCGGGGGGAGAGGGCCACGATCACGGGGGACGCGATCTACCTCGTGCTGGCCCTCTTCGTGGCGTGGGGCCGCTTCGGTCCCGAGTCCTTCACCGGCTGACCTATGCCGACCCTCTCGCGGCGGCCCGGCCGCTGGCCCTGGTCCACGACGCGGGGCCGACGCGCCACTCCGTGATCTGCGCGTCGGCCGGCACGTCCGTCGCCGGGGGAGCCATGGGGGACTCCCCCGGCGACCTGATGCCGGGTGGGGCTCGCACTCCCGCCGCCAGCCGCCGGCGAGGTCGAGCCCGCCGGGGACCGAGGGCCTGGATCACGGGGGCGTCGGGCGGCGAACGGGCGCCTCAGTCGTTGGTGATGGTGTACGAGTCGAGGATGGCCGCGTGCTCCAGCACGTCCTCGAACGGGTCGTCGATCTGGCCGGTGACCAGGAGCCCGGAGCGCGGGCCGATGTTCGTCTCGCCGTCGTAGTGCTCGTCGGCGCTGGCCACCCCGCCGGCCAGCGCCGCCGCCCCGATCGTCGCCAGCGCCGCCAGCGGCCACCGTGCCCACCTGTTCATGCCGTGCACCCTTCTGCCGTCCGACCTGCCGTCCGTCCGCGCTGGTGTGCTCAGACGTCGTTCTGCTTATCAACCGGGCGGCGGAAAAGTTACGACGATTCACCTGGTCGATTCGCCCGGTCGAACGACGCCGGGCGTCAGGAGCCGGTCCGCGGCGTGAGCACGTACGCGGTGCCCGCCTCGGTGGCGAAGGCGACCAGGTCCGGCTCCGGGCGTTCCACCGCCACGGCCGCGCCGTCCGCGGTCACCCGAACGGGCCGCGGGGTGCGCACCCGGAGCGGCGCTCCGGCGAGCGAGCGGATGGTCGCCTCGCGCAGTCGGCCCTTCCGCCACGTGACGTCGATCTCGAAGCCGCCGCGGGCGCGCAGGCCGGTGACGGTGCCGTCGGGGAGGGCGGGTGGCAGCGCGGGGAGCAGGTCGGTCTCGTCGGTGTGGGACTGGAGGAGCCATTCGGTGATGCCGGCGCATGAGCCGAAGTTGCCGTCGATCTGGAACGGCGGGTGCAGGCAGAACATGTTCGGCGCGGTGCGCTCGGAGGTGAGCTGGTCGGTGAGCAGCTTGTGCGACCGGTCGCCCTCACCCAGCCGGGCCCAGAAGTTGATCTTCCAGGCGAGGGACCAGCCGGTGCCGTCGTCGCCGCGTTGTTCGAGGGTGGTGCGGGCGGCCTGGGCGAGGTCGGGGGTGGTGCGGGGGGTGATCTGGTTGCTGGGGTGGAGGCCGTAGAGGTGGGAGACGTGGCGGTGGGTCTGTTCGGGGGCGCCTGCGTCCCAGTCCTCCTGCCATTCCTGGAGTTGGCCCTGGGCGCCGATCCGGGTGGGGGCGAGGCGGTCGCGGGCGGCCAGCACCCGGTCGCGGAGGTCGGGGTCGGTGTCCAGGAGGGTGCTGGCGTCGGCGACGGCGGTGAACAGGTCGCGGATGATCTGCATGTCCATGGTCGGCCCGGCGCACACGGAGACGTCCTCGTGGTGGGCGTTCTCGGGTGAGTTGGAGGGGCAGGTGACCAGGTGCCCGGTGTTCGGGTCGTCCACCAGCGCGTCCAGGAAGAAGCGGGCGGCGCCGGCGAGCACCGGGAAGTCCCGGCGCAGCGCGTCGAGGTCCCGGGTGAAGCGGTAGTGCTCCCAGATGTGCAGGGACATCCACGCCCCGCCGGTCTGCCACTGGCCGTAGAACGGCGCGTCGACCGGGGCGGTGCCGCGCCAGCCGTCGGTGTTGTGGTGGGTGACCCAGCCGCCGGCGCCGTACTGGATCCGGGCGGTCTCGGCGCCGGTCACCGACAGGTCGCGGAGCATCGCGCGCACCGGGTCCAGGCACTCGATCAGGTTGGTCGGGCCGGCGGGCCAGTAGTTCATCTCGGCGTTGATGTTGATCGTGTACTTGGACTCCCACGGCGGCAGCAGCTGGTGGTTCCAGATGCCCTGGAGGTTGGCGGGCTGGGTGCCCGGGCGGGAGGACGCGATGAGCAGGTAGCGGCCGAACTGGTAGAGCAGCGTGATCAGCTGCGGGTCGGCGGAGCCGTCGCCGAACGCCGCCACCCGCTCGTCGGTGGGCGTCGCCACCGCGTCGGTGCTGCCCAGGTCGAGCGTGCTGCGGCCGAACAGCGCCTGGTGGTCGGCGACGTGGCGGGCCCGCAGCTCGTCGTACGGGGTGTCGGCCGCGGCGGTCAACGGCGCCTGGGCGCGCGCGTTCTGGTCGGCCGTCAGGTCCTGGTAGTCGACGTAGTTGGTGCCGACGGAGATCAGCACCACGGCCTCGTCCGCGTCGGTGACGGTGACCGTGCCGCCCTCGCTGACGACGGTGCCGCCGGTGGCCCGCACGGTGGCCAGCGCCCGGAAGGCGACCCGTCCGGTGACCTCCTCCACGGTGCCCGTCACGCCGTCCAGGGCGACCGTCAACGGGTCGGGGGAGGAGGTGGTGGTCTCCTGCGGGCTGTCGAACTCCGCCGAGAAGTCGATCCGCTCGTTGTCGTCGGCGGTCAGCCGCATGACGATCACCTGGTCGGGCGCGCTCACGAACTCCTCGCGGGTGTACGTCCGGTCGTCGAGCACGTACCGGGTGGTGGCGATCCCCGTGGTCAGGTCGAGCTCGCGGTAGTAGTCGAACGCCGGCCAGCCGCCGCGGGCGAACCCCAGCCGCAGCGCGCCCACCGTCTGGTAGGGCATCTGCCCCTTCGGGGTGCCCACGAAGGTGCTTTCCAGCATCGTCTGGGCGGCGGCCCACTCGCCCGCGAACACCAGCCGGCGGATCTCGGGCAACGCCTCCAGCGCGTCGGGGTTGGCCGGATCGTAGGGACCGCCGGCCCACACCGTGTCCTCGTTGAGCTCGATCCGCTCCTCGTCCACGCCGCCGTAGACCATGGCGCCGAGGCGGCCGTTGCCCAGCGGCAGCGCCCCCACCCACTCGGTGGTCGGCTGGTCGTACCACAGCCGCAGGTCGTGTCCCTCCGGCCGGGTGCCGGGCGCGATCCGCGGCGTGGCGCCGTCGCCGGCTGCCGCCCGGGCGGGGGCGGCGCCCAGGGCGGCGGCCGCGCCGCCTGCCGTGGCGAGGAACTGTCTGCGGTTGGCGTGCGGGGACATCGGCGGCTCCGATCGAGGGGGCGTGCGGGGTGGACAACCCGAGGCTTCGTACGTTATTCGTCATACGTATGCTTCATTCGAGGACCGTAGGAAGGCGCCGCGGGGGTGTCAAGACCGTGGACCGCGCGAAAACGGCACCGCCCGAGGGTGTCCGCGTGATGCGGCACCCTGGCGTTAGCGCTGCCGTTACCGCTAACATCTGCCGGCGACGACGCCGGCCGGGAGACGAGGTGCGCCCGTGAACGACCCCAGCAACGAGCCCGAGGACCGCGGTCACGGACCGGGTCGCCGGCCCGCCCGGCGGCCCGGCTCCGCGCCCGCCCGGGCGCTCCCGAGGCGAGGCGCCCGGTGACCGCCGCGCTGGTCACCGGGGCCGGCGGCGGGCTCGGTCGGGCCATCGCCGCCCGGCTGGCCGCGGACGGCCACGACGTCGCCGTGCTGGACGTCGACGCGCCGTCCCTGGCGGGCACCGTGCAGGCGGTCGAGGCGGCGGGCGGCCACGCGCTGCCGCTGGAGACCGACCTCGCCGACCCGGCGGCCGTGACGGCCGCGGTGGACCGCGTCGCCGCCGAACTCGGCCCGCCCCGGGTGCTGGTGAACAACGCCGCCGTCTATCCGGCCCGCCCCTTCCTCGACGTCGAACTGGCCGAGTACGAGCACGTGCTGGCCGTCAACCAACGCGCCCCCTGGGTCGCCACCCAGGCCGTCGCGCGGCACCAGATACCCGCCGGAGGCGGTTCGGTCGTCAACATCGCGTCGATCACCATGCACGGCGGCTGGTCCGACCTCGCCGCCTACGTCTCCACCAAGGGCGCCGCGGTCGCCCTCACCCGAGCGCTGGCCCGCGAGCTGGGCCCGCACGGGATCCGCGTCAACTGCGTGTCGCCCGGGGCGTTCCCGACCCGGGCGGAGGAGATCCACGAGAACCCCGAGGAGTACCGGCGGTTCGTGCTGGACCGGCAGGCGCTCAAGCGGCGCGGGCGCCCCGAGGAACTGGCCGCGGTGGTCGCCTTCCTGGCCGGACCCGACGCCTCGTTCGTCACCGGGCAGTGCGTGGAGGTCAACGGAGGATGGGTGATGGCGTGAAGATCGGCGGACGCGACTACGACCGGGCCGAACTGGCGCGGCGGGCGGGCGACCTCGGCGCGGCGGGCGGCGTGCGCGCCGTGGTGCTCGACGACGGGGCCGAACGCGGCATCCGCGCCCTGGAGTTCCGCACCGGCGCCGGCCTCGGCTTCGACGTGCTGGTGGACCGGGCGATGGACCTCGGTACCGCGGAGTTCCGCGGCCACGGCTTCGGCTGGCGCTCGGCCACCGGCTTCCGGCACCCCGGACTGCACGAGTACCGGGACGACGACGGCCTCTCGTTGATGCGCAGCTTCTCCGGCCTGCTGGTCACCGCGGGGCTCGACCACACGCTGTTCACCGCCGAGGTGGACGCCTCGCAGTACCGCTACCCGCACCGCACCACCGTGTGGAACGGGCTGCACGGCCGGGTCGGCAACATCCCGGCCAGGCTGCGCGGCTACGGCGAGGAGTGGACCGAGGACGGCCGCTGCGTGCTGTGGGCCGAGGGCGAGGTCCGGCAGGCCGCGATCTTCGGCGAACACCTGCGGCTCACCCGCCGGATCGAGGCCGACCTGGGCGGCACCGAGATCCGGCTCATCGACACCGTGCGGAACGCGGGCTTCGACCCGACGCCGCACATGTACCTGTACCACGTCAACGTCGGCTGGCCCTTCCTGGACGAGGGCGCGCGCTACGAGGTGCCGGTCGAGCGCACCCTCTGGCAGTCCGACAGCGTCGCCGAACAGGGCGTCTCGCACGTCGAGATGCCGGCTCCGCAACCCGGCTTCGTCGAGCAGGTCTACGAGCACCGGGTGGTCGCGGACCCGGACGGACGGGCCCGCCCGCGCCTGGTGAACGAGCGGCTCGGCGTCTTCTTCGAGCTGGAGTACGACACCCGGGAGTTCCCCGCGTTCTTCCAGTGGCTGCACCTGCGCGAGGGCGCCTACGCCGTCGGCTTCGAGCCCTCGACCCACCACGTCGAGGGCGAGCTCGCGGCCCGCAGGGACGGCACCATGACCTTTCTGGAGCCAGGCGAGGAGCGCCGCTACCACACCACGTTCCGCGTCGGCGCGCTGGCCGGGTGACGGCCGAGAAGATGACCCACTACCGCGGGCTCACCTGGGACCACCCCCGCGGCACCGCCGCCCTGCGCCGCGCCGCCGCGCGCTTCTCGGCCGAGCCGCACGACTCCACCCTCGGCTGGGACAGCCAGTCGCTGGAGGGCTTCGAGTCGCACCCGATCGCCGAGCTGTGCGAGCGCTACCAGCTGGTGGTCCTGGACCATCCGCACCTCGGCGACGCCCTGGCCGCGGGCGCGCTGCAGCCGCTCGACGCGTTGTTCCCGCCCGAGCTGCTGGCCGAGTGGCGCGCGGCGACCGTCGGCAACTCCGCCGCCTCCTACACCAACGGCGGGCGGCTGTGGGCGGCCCCGCTGGACGTGGCCACCCAGGTCGCCGCCGCCCACCGGGCCCGGGTGCCGGACCTGCCGCGCACCTGGGACGAGGTGACCGCCCTGGCCGCGGGACTGCCGGTGGCGCTGTCGCTGGCCGGCCCGCACGCGCTGCTGACGTTCCTCTCGCTCTGCGTCGGCCTCGGCGAGACGCCGTACCCGGCGCCCGGCGCGGCCCTGGTGTCCCGGGAGGTCGGCCGCACCGCGCTGGAGCTGATGCGCGACCTGGCCGCCCGCGCCGACCCGGAGACCCACGACCTCAACCCCATCGCCCTCCTGGAACGCGTCGCCGCCGGCGACCGGTTGGCGTACTGCCCGTTCGTCTACGGCTACGCCGGCTACGCCGCGCGCGACTGGGGCGCGCCGGTGCGGTTCGGCGACGTGCCCCGGCTGGTCGAGGGCGGGCCGCTCGGCTCCACGCTGGGCGGCACCGGCCTCGCGGTGACCCGCGGCACCCGGGTCACCGCAGAACTGACCCGCCACCTCCGCTGGTTGATGTCCGCCGACGCGCAGCGCGGGTTCCTGCCGCGGCACGCAGGACAGCCGAGCCGCCGCGAGGCGTGGACCGACCCCGACGTGAACGCGGCGTACGGCGGCTTCTACGCGGACACCCTGGCCAGCACGGAGGACGCCTGGGTGCGCCCGCGGCACCCCGGCTACCCCGCGTTCCAGACCGCGGCCTCCGCCGTGCTCAGGGACGCCGTCACCGGCCGCCGGCCGGTGGGGGAGTCGCTGGACGAGGCCCTCCGCCTGCACCGCGCCGCCGCGCCGCCCGCCCCGACCCCCCGCCCGACCCGTTGACCGCCCGTGGACCCCCGTCGTCCCCCGCTGACCCCCCCGTTGAGGAGCGCACCGCCATGTCCGACGCCCGGCCCCGCGGCACCGAGAGCACCGTGGAGGAGCTGCGCTGGTCGCTGTCCGACCGCGTCGCCGTGATCACCCTGGACCGCCCCGCCAAGCTGCACGCGGTCACCGCCGAGATGTCGGCCGAGCTGACGCGGCTGGCCGACTGGTGCAACGACGCGGACGAGGTGCGCGCCGTGGTGCTGACCGGAAGCGGGGACCGCGCCTTCTGCGCCGGCTCCGACATCCGCGAACTGGACGGCTACGCCACGCCCTGGGACTTCCGCAACCGCTCCGACTACTGCGACTCGCTGCGCCGACTGCGCAAGCCGGTCATCGCGGCCGTCAACGGCCTCGCCCTCGGCGGCGGCCTGGAGACCGCGCTCAGCTGCGACATCCGGATCGCCTCCACCGCCGCCCGGTTCGGCGCCCCGGAGATCCGGCTCGGCTGGATCGGCGGCGGCGGCATGTCCGCGCTGCTGCGCGCCTCGATCGGCGAGAGCAACGCGGCCCTGATGCTGATGACGGGCGACCCGATCGACGCGGCCACGGCCGAACGCTGGGGCCTGGTCAGCGAGGTGACGGAGCCCGACCGACTGCTGGACCGCGCCCTGGAGATCGCCGCCGTCATCGCGTCCCGGGCGCCCATCGCCGCCGAGACCGCGAAGGCCAACCTCCGGGCCGCGGCCAACCTCCCGCAGGACCAGGCGCTCGCCTACGAACGCGACCTGCAGACCGTCTGCTTCGCCACCGAGGACGCGGCCGAGGGCCGCGCCGCCTTCCGCGAGAAGCGGACCCCCGTCTTCCGCCGGAGGTAGCGGCGCGAGTCGGTAGGTTGGTCGGATGAACGACGATGTGCTCTCCCGCGGGATCGGCCCCGCGGCGATGACGGTGCTGCCGCAGGCGGCGGCCGCGGACGACGCGGACGAGGCCGAGGCCTGGTGCGAGCGGCTGGCCCGCTTCGGGATGGTCGAGGCGGCCGAACAACACTTCCGCGCGGCGGCCGAGGCCGGCGACCTCACCTCCATCAAGTGCCTGGTGTGGCTCGCCCGGCAGCGGGACCAGGAGGGGGAGCGGGACGCGCGGCGGTGGCTCGAACGCGCCGCCGACGCCGGCGACCCGTGGGCGATGTACGAGCTCGGGGCCTCCCTGCCGCGACCCGAGGGCGCGGCGGAGGCGGAACGGTGGTACCGCCGTGCCGCGGCGGCGGGCCACGCGCTGGCCATGAACGACCTGGGCGCGCTGCTCAGTCGCGCCGGCCGGAGCGAGGAGGCGCTGGACTGGTACCGGCGGGCCGCCGAGGGCGGTGTCGCCATCGCGATGAACAACCTGGCGATCCAGCACGTCATGCGGGGCGACCGGGCCGAGGCGGAACGGTGGTTCCGCCGGGCGGCGGAGGCGGGCGACGTCCAGGCGATGGCCAACCTCGGGCGCCTGAAGCTGGAGGCGGACGAGACGGCGGAGGCCGAGCGGTGGTTCGCCGCCGCGGCCGAGGCCGGGCACGAGGGTGCCGCGGAACGGCTCGCCGAACTGCGGGCCGCGGGGCCGCGATGAGGATCCACGTGGACCGCGGGAGCGTCGCCATGGGCGACGACTCCCGCCCGCACGACGAGACGCTCGACCTGCCGCCCGAGACCCCCCTGGCCGACGTCGTCGGGCACATCCTGGGGCGGCCCTTCCTCGCCACGATCGCGAGCGGAAAGGCCACCTGGATCCTGGTGACCGGCCGCCGTCCGCTGGCGGTCGTCGCGCAGCAGTGGGACCACCCACGCTTCCTCGTCGACCCGTCGCTGCCGATCCGCACGTGGGACGACGAGGGCCGCGGCGTCGCGCTGATGTTCCGCTACTGGAAGCAGCACGACCCCGACCACGTGTTCGACGAGTTGGCGGCGGGCCGCGAGCCGCCGCGCTGAGCGGGGCCCCTGCCGGGCGACTGACCCGACCACGGACGCGCCCCGACGCAGCGGGCGGGGGTACGGCGGCCCGGAGTGCGTCGAGTGGGTGCCGTTGATCGCGCCGCCCCGGCCGGGCCGTCCGGCCGGTCGGAGTTGTGGCGGTGGTTGCCGGAGGCGGAGGCTGAAGGGTACCGCCGGACCGACCCGCCGATGACCGTCCCGCCCCGGAACGCACGTGATCGACGGCGAGAGGCGGACCCCCGAGCCGTCCATGCCTCCGGCGGTGACCGCGTACGGGGCCTGCGGGGAACGTTCCGTGCCTCATGTCCCGGGCTCGTTGGCCGCCCGGACCGCCGAGGTCTCGGAGCGAGTTCCCGGGCCGCGCCGGCCCCGAAGGGGACATCTGCCCCCGCTCCCACCATGAGCCGGCTGGGATCTCCTGGGCCGCCCATCCGGGGCGGAAAGAGTTCTCGGGCCACCATCCGGGGGCACTTCGGGGCCGCGCGGCCGCGGGTGAGGGACTGTGCGGGGCCTCGGACCCCTGCGCCGGCCGGGACGGGGCGTCCCCGGGCCGTGCGGCGGCTGCGGCTGGGCAGGTGCGCCGTGTCGTCCGGGGGCCGGTGGGGTGCCTGCCGGGTACGGGCAACGGATGGTCCGGGGACACGCGCATCCCGGGCCCTCGGGTGGCCGCCGGACGAGGAGTACGTCGGGATATCCGAAACCCGGTGGCGCCTCGGGAACCGGACTGGCTGGGGTCCGTGCCTACCGAACCGCCCGGCAAGGGCTATGCGCTGCCGCGGCGGCGGATCTCGAAGCCGAGGTCGATGGTGCGGGTGGTCGGGCGCTCGCCGCGCATCCGGCGTAGCAGCAGGGTGGCCGCCTCGCGGCCGATGGTGGCGTTGGGCAGCGCCACCGTGGTCAGTCCCGGGTGCAGCATCCGGGAGAGCTCGAAGTCGCCGAAGCCCGTCACCGCGATGTCCTCTGGCACCCGCAGCCCGCGCCGGGCCGCCGCCAGCAGCGCCCCGTTCGCGAAGATGTCGGTGGAGAAGACCAGCACGTCGGCCTCGGGGTGGGCGCCGCGCGCCACGTCGAGCAGGCGGGCGCCGGACTCCAGGGTGAGCGGGTGTCCCGAGGCGTCCACCACCCGGGGCTCGCGCCCCGGCCAGTGCTCGGCCGCCGCCCGGCGGAAGCCGGCGAGCCGGCGCCGCGCCCGGTGGTCGCCGGCCGGCAGCGAGCCGACGAAGCAGGGCCGCCGGTACCCGGCGCCGTGCAGCTGGCACACCATCTCGTACATGGCGCGCTCGTTGGAGAAGCCGACCAGCACGTCCAGCGGGGTGTCCGTCCAGTCCCAGGTCTCCACCACCGGGATGCGGGCGGTCCGCAGCATCGCGACGATGGTCTCCCGGTGCACCGCGCCGGTCATGACGATGCCGTCGGGGCGCCGGCCGACCAGCGAGCGGATCAGGGCCTCCTCCCGTTCGTCGTCGTAGTCGGTGTAGCCGAGCAGCAGTTGGTAGCCCTCGGGGGCCAGCACGTCGGACAGCCCGGTGAGCGTCTCGGAGAAGACCGAGGCGGACAGCGAAGGGATCACCGTGGCCACGATCTTGCTGCGGTTGGAGGCCAGGTTGCGGGCCGCGAGGTTGGGCACGTAGCCGCACTCGCGGATGGCCTCCTCGACCCGGGCGCGGGTGTGCGGGGCGACCTCGTCGGGGATCCGCAGCACCCGGGAGACGGTCTGCGACGACACCCCGGCGTGGGCCGCGACGTCCCGCAGGGTGACCGACCGCGTCGAGGTGCGGCGCCGCACCGTGCCGCTCGTGCCGTTCGCCGGTTCCTTGCCGCTGCTCATCCGCCCGCTCTCCCCATGCCCGATGCCGAGGCAACTCTACGGAGACCGGTCGCCCGCCGCCGTGGTGTTAGCGCTGCCGATAGCGCTAACATTACCCGCATGAGAGTTCTCGAGGGCGTCCGTGTGCTCGACCTGTCCATCGCGATGTCCGGGCCGTTCGCGGCGATGAAGCTCGGCGACCTCGGCGCCGACGTCATCAAGGTGGAGCCGTTGACCGGCGAATGGCAGCGGCACGCCGCGGCCGGCGGCGCGACCGGCAACGAGGTGAACGCCTCGTTCCTCTCGCTGAACCGCAACAAGCGCAGCCTGTCCGTGGACCTGAAGTCGGAGGCGGGCCTGGCCGCCCTGCACCGGCTGGTCGCCACCGCCGACGTCTTCCTGCAGAACTACCGGCCGGGCGTCGCCCAGCGGCTCGGCGTGGACTACGAGACGCTGCGGGCCATCCGGCCCGACCTGGTGTACGTGTCCATCTCCGGCTACGGCGAGACCGGCCCGTACGCCCGCCGTCCCGGGCAGGACCTGCTGCTCCAGGCGATGAGCGGCGCCCTGTTCAGCGCCGGGCGGCCGGGCCAGGCGCCGACCCCCGCGCCGTACTTCCTGGTGGACGCCTTCGCCGCGTACTCCGCCTTCGAGGGCGCGCTGGCCGCCCTCTTCCACCGCCAGCGCACCGGCGAGGGCCAGCTGGTCCAGGTCAACATGCTGGACGCGATCATCGCCGCGCAGATGCAGGAGATCAGCGTGCGCACCGTCGGCGGGGTGCCGCAGCGCCGCGGCGAGGCGATCCACGCCCACAGCTACATCCGCGCCCCCTACGGCGTCTACCCGACCAGCGACGGGTACCTGGCGCTCACCTTCGCCGAGCCCGCCCGGCTCGCGGAGCTGCTGGACGAGCCGGGCCTGGCGTCGCTGGACGCGGAGCGGGACGGCTTCGAGCGGCGCGAGGAGATATCGACCCTGGTCGAGGCCCGGCTGCGGACCCGCGACACCGCCCACTGGCTGGACGTGCTCGGCGCGGCCGGCGTCTGGTGCGGTCCGGTGTACGACTACGACGAACTCCTGGCCGACCCGCAGGTCCGGCACAACGAGTCGTTCGTCAGCTACGAGCACCCCACCGAGGGCCGGGTCACCACGCCCGGATTCCCCTTCCGGCTGGCCGCGAGCCCGCCGTCGGTGACGCGTCCCGCCCCGCTCAACGGGCAGCACACCCGGGAGGTGCTCGCGGACGCGGGCCTGGACCCGGAGAGCATCGGGCGCCTGGAGGCGGACGGCGTCGTCCACAGCGCGGCGCCCGCGTCCCGACCCCCGGCGGCGTCCCCGGCCCTGTGACCTCCTGGTCGCGGCACTTGGCGGCTGCGCGGTCCCCGATACTGGAAGGGGGGCGCGCCGTCGTCCGCGGCGGCGTGGCCGACCTCGGATGACGCGGTTCCACTCGCTCGTGTAACGTAAGTCGTCATATGAATGCTCCACGGTGTCCGCCTGACTAGCCGCCTGACTAGAGTGCGTAGGCCCGAGGGCAGCCCCGACGTGAAGGGACGCGCATGGCACGGACTGGCGCCAGAGGCACGAAGGCCACGGCCGGAGCACTGCCGACCTGGCCCAAACGCCCTGCCCGGTTGGCGCACGCGGTCGTCGAGGTGCTGGTGGACCGCATCGCCAGCGGTGACTTCGCCCCAGGCGCCTCGTTGCCGACCGAGCAGGAGATGTGCGAGAGCTTCGGGGTCAGCCGGACCACGATCCGGGAGGCCGTGAAGAGCCTGGAGGCCAAGGGCCTGGCGCACGCCCGGCAGGGCTCGGGCACGACGGTGACCTCGCCCGACAGCTGGAACCTGCTGGACCCGGTGGTGCTCGCCGCGGCCGTCCGGCACGACGACGAGCTGGTGATCCTCGACCAGCTGGTCGCGGTCCGCTCCGCACTGGAGTCCCAGATGGCGGGGGAGGCGGCCACCCGCGCGACGGAGGACCAGCTCGAAGCGATCCGACACACCCTGGGGCTGCTCGACGAGCAGGCGCCCACGCCGGAGAAGTTCACCGAGACCGACGTCGAGCTGCACGACCTCATCATGAAGGCGTCGGGGAACACGCTGGGCCACTCCATCGTCGGCATCGTGCACGCCCAGGCGCGCACCACGACGCTCTACACCGGCATCCCCGACCCCACGTCGTGCGGCACGGCCAACGACGAGCACCGGGTCATCGTGGAGCGGCTGGCGGCCCGCGATCCGCTGGGCGCGTCGCAGGCCATGAGCGCGCACATCGAACAGGCGTGGAGCCGGCGCAGGGCGCCGGCGCGGCCGAGCGCCACGGGCGCCTCCGGCGCCTGAGCCGGCCACGGTCCGGGCCCGGCCTGGCGGCCAGGCCCCCACCCGACGCCCGTGCCTGCCCCGGCACGCACGTCTGGTCCAGCCGGCCCGTATGACCCGAGCCGGCCGGTCGATCCGCGCGCCTGACAGGCCAGGTTCCGAACCCTGCCCGGGCCGAGCCCAGCAGGCCCCGAACCCACCCCGACGCCACCCGAGCCGGCCGGGTACGCCCCTGGCCGAGGCTGGTCCGCGCGGTCTGGTGCGGTCCGGCGGGTTCCGGGCCGTGCCCGGTTGGGCGGAGCGTGTGCCGGGCCGGGCCCGGGCCGCCCGGTCGTCGGCGGCAAGCCGGACGCCCCCGGAGCCGGGTGGGTCCGGGGGCATCGTGCTGGTGACTCAGCGAGGGCCGATGCCCTCCAGGGTGAAGTCGCGGTTCCACTCGCGCACCCAGCTCCGGCCGAAGCCGTCGGTGGTGTTGAGCGAGGTGGTCCGCGGGTCGAAGCGGCCGGTCTCCGGGTCGAAGGCGAAGTCCGCGGCGGCGTCGCCGGACACGCTGTGGGACTCGAAGTCCGGGTTGAAGGTCTTCATGCTCAGACCGTCGGCGTCGTCGGTGTAGGCGAAGCCGCCGGTGTCGATCAGGACCGAGTGGCTCAGCACGTTGTGCGCGGGCACGTAGACCGAGTCGGGGTTCTCCCAGACCTCGGCCATGGTGCACTCGGTGGTGCCGATCTCCGCGCACGGCTCGCCGCTGGCGTCCGCCGGCACGTACCAGTCGCTGATGTTCGGGTACTGGTCCGCGTAGTGCTCGTACCAGCGCTCGACGTTCTCCGCGGTGTTGCTGAACCCGGTGCCGTCGCCGACGAGCAGCATGTCGTTGAAGCGCTCGATGACGACCTTGCCGTTGGAGACCGGCAGGTCGGGGCCGTCCTCGTGGTAGAGCTTGTCGTGGCCCAGGTACTCCACGCCGCTGAAGACGTTGTCCGTGGCCACGTTGGAGTGCCCGGAGTTGTAGAAGATGCCGTGCTGGGCGGTGTCGAAGAAGTTGTGGTGGATCACCATGCCCGACATGCCGTCGTCCATGTAGATGGCCTGGTTGCCGTCCTGGCCGATGTCCTTGAAGTAGTTGTAGGCGATCTCGTTGTTGAGGTACGTGAAGTCGCGCCCGGCGTAGATCACGCCCTGGTCGGAGGCGTTGGTGACCAGGTTCTCGAAGCGGTTGTGCAGCACCCGCATGTCGTTGCCCATGATCTGGATCGCCATGTGCGGCGCGTCGTGCACGTGGTTGTTCCGGAACGTGTTGCCGACGCCGTAGAGGTAGCCGGCCGGGGTGTAGGTGGCGAGCTTCGAGAAGTTGTAGATCTCGTTGTGCGCCACCACGTTGTTACCGCGCTCCAGCGAGTCGCGGTCGCCGCCGGCCAGGAACACGCCGCCGCCGCCGAGGTCGTGCAGCACGCTGTTGACCACCCGGTTGTCGTGCCCGCCCCGGCTGGTGCGGTACTCGGCGACCGCGGTGATGGTGTCGGTGGCCTCGCCGATGGTCACGGCGTCGAGGCTGACGTTGAGGATCTCGACGCCGTCGATGGTGCAGGACTCGGCGTCCAGCAGCCGCACGCCGCTGCTGGTGGAGCCGTTCATCCGGATGTCCTTCAGCGTGACCCCGGTGACGTTCTCCAGCGTGAAGAAGGGCTGGTCGAAGGAGGTCAGGCTGATCTCCCTGCCCTCGACCGTGCCGCCCGGCGGGTAGTAGTAGAGGACGTCGTGGCCCTCGAAGCGGTCGATGTAGTACTCGCCCTCGGCGTCCAGCTCGCCGAGCACGTTCTGCGCCACGAAGGACGTCCACTTGTCGGTGGAGGCGTACATCGTCGGGTAGCTGGTGCGGACGTGGTAACCGTCGGCCACGCCCTCGTCGTTCAGGCCCTCCGGGCTGATCGAGTCGATCCGCACCCGGTCGTTGGCGTAGTTGTTGCCGAAGTAGCCCGACAGCCAACCGTCCGTCTCGTAGGCGGTGTTGTCGACCACCTCCGCGCCCGACGGCTGGTGCGGCGCGGCCCACGACCCGAACCGCTCCGACACCGTCGGGTCGACGGCCGTGAACACCGGGCCCGGCAGCTGGAGCATCTCCTCGTACGGCATCGTGCTGCCGTCCGCCGTCTTGTCGGAGAAGAAGTCGCGCGCCCCCTGGTACGCCTCCCGCACGCTGAGCGCCGAACTGTCCAGTGTGGCATCGCCGTTCGGGTACTGGGCCAGCGTCTGGACCACGTCGTCGGTCATCAGCTGGGGCGCGAAGGGCTGCGGCTTCCAGTTGAAGCCGTTCTTGTTGATCTCACCCGTCGGGATGCCCTCGGCCCCGAGATCGTAGACATAGACCTGGTCGCTCACCGCGTCCGGTACCCGTGACGCGGAGGAGTACCGCGGATCGTCGGGCGTCTCGGCGAGCGGCACGAACCCGGACGCCGGCAGCGTCGTCACGCCCGTGAACTCCACCTCCTCGCCCGGATAGGCGGCGTAGCTGACGTGGCTGTTCGCCGGGCCGGTCAGCGCCACCGTCTCGGTCGCCTGGTAGACGCCCTCGCGGATCAGGACGCGCCCCGGGTCGCGGGCGCTGGTCCGGCCGGCCAGCGCGTCCCTGGCCTCCTCGACCGTGCGGAAGGGGTCGTCCAGGGTTCCCGTGGCGCCCTCCTCGCCGTCCAGCGACACGTACACGGTGTAGCTGTCCCGGCCGGCGTCCCCCGCTCCGTCCGCCATGGCCACCGGCATCCACGCGGCGGCCGCGACTACCGCCGCCGCCCCCAGTGCGCCGGCACGTCTCTTCGGCATGGGCTCCCACTCCTCCTGACACGACATACATCACACATATGATTTATGGGGGGAGACCGTAGCGTCGGGTGCGGGCGGGGGCAATGGTTCCGACCGGGATTCACAAGACATCACTCGTATGATAAGTTGCGAAACCGCTGGTCGCGGCAGCCAAGGAGCGATGTCGAATGAAGATCACCGGGTACCGAAGCCTCCGGACCGTGCACCGGTGGGGGCGCCCCGTCGGGGACGCGAACGGCGTCATCGCCGCCGGCGTGACGGAGGTTCCGGTCATCCTGGTGGAGACCGACGGTGGCCTGACCGGCGTCGGTCTCGGCGGCCACGGCGACGTCGAACGGGTCTTCCCGGCCATCGAGGGCGCGGACCCCCGGGCGGTCACCGCCCTCTACGACCGGATGCTGGCCCACGTCTTCAAGAGCGGCCACGCCGGGTCGACGTTCGGCACCATCGGCGCGCTGGACATGGCGCTGTGGGACCTCAAGGCCAAGCTCGCCGACGAGCCGCTGTGGCGCACCCTCGGCGCCGCCGACCGGTTCGTCCCCGGCTACGCGTCGGGGCTCGACATCGCGCTCGACGACGACGCCCTGGTGGCGTTCTACGAGCGGTGGGCGGAACGCGGCTTCACCGGTGCGAAGATCAAGGGCGGGCTCGACGCCGACCGCGACGCCGTCCGGCTGGAGGCCGTGGGGCGGACGCTGCAGCGCAACACCCGGCGCCCCGCGCTGATGCTCGACGTCAACGAGAGCTGGGGCCGGCACCAGGCCGTCCGGCTGCTGTCGCGGATCGAGCAGCGGGTGGACCTGACCTGGATCGAGGAGCCCGTGCGGCGCTGGGATCCGGCCGGGAACCGCGCGGTCGGCCGGGCGGCGCGCGCCGCCGTCGCCACCGGCGAGAACCTCACGGGCCTGGAACAGTACTGGCCGCTGCTGGCCGCGGACGCCGTCGGCGTCGTGCAGGCCGCCAGCGTCTGGGGCGTCACCCACTTCCTGCGCGTCGCCACCCTCGCCCAGGGCCGGGACCTGCCCGTCAGCCCCGTCGGGTACCACGCCAACCCGCTGGCGCACGCCGCCGCCGCGGTGCCCAACCACCTGGTCGCCGAGATCCAGGACCTGTCCGACCCGGTGGGCCTGACGACCGACCAGACCGTCGAGCAGGGCGGCATCCGGCTCGGCGACGCCCCGGGACTCGGCATCACCGTGGACGAGTCGGCCTTCCCCGCACCGGCCCTGGAACAACCGGCGGCGGGCCGGTCCGACGGGACCTGGTCGCATCCGGACGGGCCGCACGTGCGCCCGGTCAACGCGGGGCTCCGGCTGGTGCCCCAGGTGAACGCCTCCACCCCCGCCCCCACGGGCGGCGCGCTGTGAACCGTCCCCGCGCGACGTTCGCGATGAGCCCCGCCTCGCTGGTCCCGCGGATCTTCCACCGCGAGGCGCTGGACCGGCTGCGGCGGCTGGTCGACCTCGACCCGGACCTCGTGCTCACCGACCTCGACTCGGACGCCGCCCGTCGCGCGCTCGCCGAGACCGACGTGCTACTCGCCGGCTGGGGCGCACCGGTGCTGGCCTCCCCGGCCGACGCCCCGCGGCTGCGCGCCGTGGTCTACGCCGGCGGCGTCGCCGCGACCTGCCTCGCGGACCCGCGGGCGCTGGCCGCCCGCGGCGTCGTCGCGGCCAACGCGCGGGCCGCGAACGCCGTGCCGGTGGCGGAGTTCGCGCTGGCGATGATCCTGCTCGCGAACAAGGCCGCGCTCCGCGCCGAGCGGATGTACCGCGAGCGGCGCGCGCCGTTCGACCGGGCCACCGAGTTCACCGACACCGGAAACTACCGGCGCACCGTGGGCATCGTCGGCGCCTCGACCATCGGCCGGGCGGTCATCCGGCTGCTGCGCCCGTTCGACCTGGACGTGGTGGCCTACAGCCCGGAGCTGACGCCGGAGCTGGCCGCCGAGCTCGGCGTGCGGGCCGCGCCGCTGGACGAGGTGCTGGCCGCCGCCGACGTGGTCTCGCTGCACCAGCCGCTGACGCCGGCCACGGTCGGCCAGATCGACGCCCGCCGGCTGGCGCTGATGCGGGACGGCGCGACGCTGCTGAACACCGCGCGCGGTGCCGTCGTGGACCACGACGCGCTGCTGGCGGAGCTGCGCTCCGGGCGGCTGTCGGCGGTGCTGGACGTCACCGAACCGCAGCCGCTGCCGCCCGACAGCCCGTTCTTCGAACTCCCCAACGTCGTCCTCACGCCGCACGTCGCCGGTTCCATGGGTGGCGAGCTGCACCGGCTGGGGGAGAGTGTGGCCGCCGAGGTCGCCCGCTTCGTCGCCGGCGAGCCGTTCGCACATCCGGAGAGGCTGGACGAGGCATGAGCCACCCCATCGACCACGGCGCCGACCACCCCGCCGAGCAGCGCAGCGACCAGCGGATACCGACCCGGACGCTCCGGCGCGGCCCCGCCCTGACCGAGCTCGGCTTCGGCGCGGCCCAGCTCGGCAACCTGTACCACCCGACCAGCGACGAGGAGGCGGCCGGCGCCGTCGCCACGTCCTGGGACGCCGGCGTCCGCTACTTCGACACCGCCCCGCACTACGGCCTGGGCCTGTCGGAGCGCCGCCTCGGCGCGGCGCTCGCCGGCCGGCCGCGCGCGGAGTTCGTCGTCTCGACCAAGGTGGGCCGGCTGTTGGTGCCCAGCCCGGACACCGCGAACCGGCTCGACGAGCAGGGCTTCGCGGTGCCCGCGACGCTCCGCAGGGAGTGGGACTTCAGCCGGGACGGGGTGCTCCGCTCGCTGGAGGGCAGCCTGGAACGGCTCGGCCTGGACCGCGTCGACGTGGTCTATCTGCACGATCCGGACGACCACTTCGCCGAGGCGTCCACCACGGGCGTGGCGGCCCTCGTCGAACTGCGCGACCAGGGCGTGGTCGGCGCGATCGGCGCCGGCATGAACAGCGCGGCGCCGCTCGCCGAGTTCGTGCGGCGGTGCGACGTGGACGTGGTCATGGTCGCCGGCCGGTACACGCTGCTCGACCAGAGCGCCCTGGACGACCTGCTGCCGCTCGCCGCGGAGCGCGGCGTCGGCGTGGTGGCGGCCGGGGTGTACAACTCGGGACTGCTCGGCTCGCGCCGGCCCGCCCCCGGCGCGCGGTACGACTACCAGCCCGCGCCGGCCGCCCTGCTCGCCCGCGTGCACGCCCTCGCCGACCGGTGCGAGGAACACGGCGTGACCCTGCCGGAGGCCGCCGTGGCCTACCCGCTGCGGCACCCCGCGGTCGCCTCGGTGGTGCTGGGCACCCGCACCCCGCGACATTCCGAGACCAACGCGGCCCGCTACCGTGCGCATCTGCCAGAGGCGCTGTGGGCGGAGCTCGCGGAGGCCGACCTCATCCCCGGCGAAGGACCCACCCGATGACCGTCAACGAGCCGCCCGCCCAGGACCCCCAGGACCCCCAGGGCGCCCAGCCCGTCCCCGACGTGGCCGCCCTGGCCCGCTGGACCCGCACCTGGGTGACCGACCAGGGCGCGATCAACGGCTTCCACAACCACAGCGTGTGGGGCACCAACCCGGCCACGTTCCTGGACTTCACCAGCGGGCACGCCGCCTTCTCGGCGCCCGCGCTGGGCGCGTACGCCGAGGCGCTCGCGGCCCGGCCCGACGAGCGCGGCGTGGAGCTGTGGCGCCGGATGACGCGCTACCAGGGGCACGCGGTGCAGCCGGACGGCCAGTACCGGCACATCGGGTTCCAGGTCGGCGAGTCCGCCAGCTCGGGGCTCATCCACAACGCGGTCGGCAGCCTCGGCCTGCTGCTGGGCCTGCGGCACGCCGGGCACCTGCTGCCCGCCGCCGAGGTGGCCGACGTGCTCGCCACGGTGCGGCGCAACCTCGACGCCTGCGGCGCCTACGGCGGCGGACGCCCCGGCGAGGACGGCACCTGCAACCAGGAGTACGCCCGGGTGTGGGTGAAGCTGCTGTACACCGAGCTGTCCGGCGACGCCACCTACGTCGACGAGATCCCCAAGGACCTCGACACCCTCATCGAGCTGTTCCACCACCCCGGGGTGCCGGACGCGGACAGCTCGGGGGCGTTCCGTACCGTCCGGGACCGGCGCGACGGCGGGATCCTCGAACCGGCCGAGTACTACGGGCTGATGACCGCGCCCCTGGTGCTCGCCGCCCGCCGGTACGGCGTCCGCAGATACCTGGACGAGGCGATCCGGCTGTGCCGGCACGTGGCCCGCTCCGCCTGGACGGACGACGAGGGACTGACCCGTTTCCACCGCTACTGGTACGTCACCGGCGACCGGGCCCGGCGGACCGACACCCCGATGCTGATCGCCGGCATGGGCCTGACCCTGCACGGCGTCGAGCAGGTGCTGCGCGAGGTGCCGGACCCGGAGCTGGCGGACTTCGTCACCCGCTGCCTGCGCACCTACGCCCGGCACCAGACGCCCGCCGGCTACTTCACCTCGGCGACCGGCTGGCACAACGAGGCGGACGTCGCCCCCAGCACCGCCTGGCACGCCCACGACCTGCTGTTCCTGGTGTCCCACGCGGTGTCCCACGGCGGGCTCCCCGAGGATTTCTGGGACACCGTCTTCCGCGCCCACGACCGGCAGTCCGTGCTGGTCAGCGAGCGCGCCTTCTACGCCGAGTACGGCCCGCACTGGTGCGTTCTGAGCCCGCTCACCGCCGGCGACCTGCACCTGTACGGCCGCAAGGACCGGGCCACCTTCGCCCGCGAGTTCTTCGCCTGGACCGACCGGGAGGAACTCCCCGAGGAGCTCCGCTATCCGGACGCCCCCATGTTCTTCGTCGCCAACGACGGCATCTACCGCGTCGACCGGAGCGACCGCGCCACCGACGTGTCCGTCGTCGGCCACCTGCCCTACCAGGGCGCCCCCTGACCCCCCCCGTGAGCACACCTGGAGACAACGATGTCAACACTCAGACGGCGCCGTGGCCGCACCGCACTCGTGGCGGGCTCCGGCCTGCTGCTCGTCCTCAGCGGCTGCGCCGACGACTCCGCCGGCGGCAGTAGCCCGGACGAGGTGCGGATGCTGGTGAACCTCACCGACAACCTCGACCAGTCCTACTGGGAGGACCTGGTCCGCCCGTTCGAGGAGGAGACCGGGCTCGACGTGAAGATCGAGGGGCCGACCGGCAAGTCGGTGGCCGAGACCTTCCCGCAGCAACTGGCCGCCGGCACCGCCCCCGACGTCATCCAGTCCATCTTCCCCGACGACGACACCGCACCCGAACTGCTCGACCTCAGTGACCTGGACTGGGTCGCGGACACCCCGATGGTCGAGGACTACGCCCTGGGCGGCTCCCGTTACGTGGTCGGCGTCGGCTCCCAGGCCCAGTCCCTGGTCTTCTACAACAAGACCGCCTTCGACGAGGCCGGGATCAGCGAGACGCCCACCACCTGGGCGGAGTTCACCGACGTCCTCGGCCAGCTCGACGACGCCGGCTACACGCCGATGCAGACCGCCGGGCAGTGGCAGACCGGGCTGCAGCTCCAGCAGCTGTTCCACCCGACGCTGAACACCACCCACCCGAAGTGGCAGACCGCGGTCACCGACGAGGAGCTGGCGGTCGGCGACGCCTATCTGCCGATGTTCGAGCTCTACGCGGACTGGCTGGAGGCCGGCTACGTCGCGCAGGACGACGTGGGCCTCGACCCGTCCACCGCGGACGGCAACTTCGTCGCCGGGGACGTCGGCCTCTACCCGAACGGCAGCTGGTTCCTCGCCACCCTGGACGCGGCCGGTGAGCTGCCGTTCGAGGTCGGCGCCTTCTCGCCGCCGGTGGACGAGGGCCAGCCCTACCCGGGCCCGCAGGGCGCCACCATGGCCGACCCGTACATGATCTGGCAGGGCTCGGGCAACGTGGACGGCGCCCAGCAGCTCGTCGAGTACCTGGTGACCGACGAGGCCGCCATCGAGGCCCAGCTGCGCGCCGACGGCATCTTCCGGCAGGGCACCACCGTCGAGCAGACCCCGCTGGGCGAGGAGGTGCAGACCATCGTCGACGACGCGCCCGAACTGGCCGCGGTGGGCGAGGGCTCCGGCGACAACCGGCTGCCGGTCACCGGCTTCAACCCGAAGTTCACCGAGGTGGTGCAGGGCCTGTACACCGGCCAGACACCCGAGCAGGCGGCCGAGGCGATAGACCAGTGGATCAGCGAGAGCCGTTGACGATGGTGCGGAAGACAGCCGCACCCACGGTGCGGAAGACCGCCGCCGGGCGGCGGGGATGGCGCGAGGCGGGCGCACGCGCCGGCATGGTCGTCCCCGCCGTGGTGATCTACGTGGGCCTGCTGGTGGTGCCCGTCGGCTACGCCTTCTACTACAGCCTCACCGACTACAACGGCTTCCCCACCCAGGCGCCCGAGTTCATCGGGCTGGAGAACTACCGGGACGTCTTCTCGTCCCAGGACATCACCGGTGCGATGGTGGTCACCGGGATCGTCGCGCTGGCCGGCGCGGCCATCGTCAACGTGGCCGCGCTCGGCCTCGCGCTGCTGCTGCGCCAGACCAACCGGTTCAACACCTTCGGCCGCGTCGTGATGTTCTATCCCCACGTGCTCAGCGCACTGGTGGTCGGCTTCCTGTGGCAGGCGATGCTGGGCCCGCAGGGCGTGGTCAACACGATGATGGAGAAGGTCGGCGCATCCTCGCTGCCGTTCCTGTCGAACGAGACGTGGGCGCTGTGGACGATGATCCTGGTCATCGCCTGGTCCCTGTTCGGCGTCCAGCTGGTGCTCTACCTGGCGGGGCTGCAGACCATCTCCGCCGATCTGGTGGAGGCCGCGCGGATCGACGGCGCCGGCCGCTGGCAGGTCTTCCGCGCCGTGACCTGGCCGGCGCTGGCGCCCACGGTGACGGTCGCGATCATCACCTCGGGCATCTCCCTGCTGAAGACGTACGACGTGGTGGTCTCCCTCACCGGGGGCGGTCCCGCCGGCTCCACCAAGACGCTGGCGTACTCGATCCTGGCGGTCTCCTTCCCCGAGCGGAAGATCGGGCTCGCCTCGGCCCAGGCGGTGGTGCTGGTCGTCGCGGCCGCCGTGCTGGCGTTCACTGTTCTGGCGCTCCGCCGGCGGGCGGAGGAGGGGGCGGAGTCGGTCGGATGAGAACCTCGTCCCGTCTGGCGACCTCGACGCGGGTCGCGTTCCTCTCGCTGCTGTCGCTGTTCATGCTGGTGCCGCTCTACATCCTGGTCATCAACGCCTTCAAGGACCAGCAGGACATCCTGACCAGCCCGTTCACCATCGACCTCGGCTCGGCCACCACGTCCCACCTGGCCGACGCGTGGAGTAACCCGGACTTCAGCGTCCCCTACGGCTACGCCGTCACGCTGCTCTTGGTGGCGTCCGTGAACGTGCTGGCCATCGGCGTCTGCACGCCGGCCGCCTACGTGCTGGCCCGCACCCCGACCCGGGTGTTCCGGATGCTGCTGATGTTCTTCGTGGCCGGCATGTTCGTGCCCACGCAGGTGATCCTCATCCCGGTGATCTTCGTGCTGCGCGAACTGGACCTGATGGGCACGCTGCCCGGCCTGGTGCTGTTCATGACCGCCACCACCGTCCCGTTCACGCTTTTCGTGTTCGTGGGCTTCATCCGGGTGCTGCCCAGGGCCCTGGACGAGGCGGCGGCCATCGACGGCGCCGGCGTCAACTACACCCTGTGGCGGATCATCTTCCCGCTGATGCGGCCGATCGTGGCGACCGTGTTCATCCTGAACTCGCTGAGTGTCTGGAACGACTTCGCCAGCCCGCAGGTCATCCTCGGCCCGGGCAGCGGCGTCTACACGGTCACCACCGGCGTCTACGCGGCGGTCGGCTCCTACTCGGCCGACTACTCCAAGGTCTTCCCGACCCTGCTGCTCGCGGTCATCCCCATCCTGGTGCTCTTCATCGTGCTCCAGCGCCACGTGATGAGCGGCCTCGCCGCCGGGTCCATCAAGGGCTGACGTGCGGGGACCGGCGGTACGGGCTCATACGAGGCGCTTGTAGAAGAAGCTGCAGTCCTCCAGCAGCCCCGCCGGGTCGCTGGCGTAGTCGGGGACGACGCCGAACCGGGTCCAGCCGGCGGAGTGGTAGAGCCGCTCCGCCGGGCTGCCGGTCACGGTGTCCAGCATCAGCAGCGTCACCCCGGCCCGCGTCGCGGCCTGCTCCGCCGTGCCGAGCAGCGCGCGGCCGAGCCCGCGGCCGCGGGCGCCGGGGCGCACCAGCAGCTTGACCACCTCGCCGCGGTGCCGCCCGTTGGGCTTCCGTTCCAGGGCGAGGCCCACCGTGCCGACGACGCCCTCGGGGCCCCGGCAGACCCACACGGCCAGGCTGCCGTCGGCGACCGCCCGGTGCCGCGCGTGCCACCAGGCCGCCGCGGCCGACCGCTCGAAGGGCGAGAGGAAGCCGACCGAGGCGCCCTCGGCGACCACCTCGGCCAGCACGTCCGCCAGGTCGTCCACGCGGCCGGGGAAGTCGTCCCCCGACAGCCGGGTGATGCTGTGCACCGTGCCACTCCCCGTCCTCGTCCTCGTCCGTGTCCGTGTCCGTGTCCGTGTCCGTGTCCGTGTCCGTGTCTCGTTCGCGTCCGGTCCTGTTCTCCGTCCCGCCGCGCGGCGCGCTCACGGCGGCACCACCAGCAACGCGTAGCGCGCCTCGTCCGGCCCGGGGCAGTGGAACCGGGTGCGGCTCCACACCCGGAACCGCAGGCAGTCCCCGGCCCGCAGCGCGTGCGCCGCGTCGCCCACCGTGACCTCCAACGCGCCCGCCAGCATCCACAGATGCTGTTCGAGTCCCGGCAGCGACGGCTCGTCGTACGCCAGATCGGCGCCCGGCCGCAGCACGCACTCGACCACCTCGCCGCGCAGCCCCGGATGCGGCGGCGACACCGAGCGGCGGGTGAAGCCCGCGCCCTCGTCCCGCCACACCGGCTGGCTCCCGGCCCGCACCAGCCGTGGCGGCTCCGGCTCCACCTCGGCCAGCAGCCGGGACATCGTCCGCTGGTACGCCGCGCAGAGCGTGTTCAGCAGGGTCGCGGTCGGGCTGATCTCGCCCCGCTCCAGCCGGGACAGGGTGGACCGGCTCACCGAGGTGCGCCGGGCCAGCTCCTCCAGCGACCAGCCGCGGTCCTCGCGCAGCTCCGCGAGCCGCTGGGCGAGCCGCGCCTCCATCCCGTCCCGTCTCATATTCGGGAGACTATCCCGGATCAGGGAAATCGAGCGAGTGTGTTGCAAGAACGACACAAAGAGGGGGCGCGGCGGCCGGAGCGTCAGTGGTGCTGCGTAGGGTCGTGGCAACCGTCGGAGAAGGCGGACTGCGAGGAACCAGGAAGGGACAGCACGTGAGCCTCAACTTGTCCAAGGGGCAGGCGATCAGCCTGCAGAAGTCCGACGGGGGCACCCTGACCGCGGTGCGGATGGGACTTGGCTGGCAGGCCGCGCCCCGCCGGGGGCTGTTCGGGTCCCGGACCCGCGAGGTCGACCTCGACGCGTCGGCGGTGCTGTTCGCCGACAAGCAGCCGCTGGACGTGGTCTTCTTCCGTCACCTGGTGAGCGACGACGGGTCGGTCCGGCACACCGGCGACAACCTGGTCGGCGGCGCCGGCCAGGGCGGCGACGACGAGGCGGTCCTCGTCGACCTGCAGCGGGTGCCGGTGCACATCGACCAGATCATGTTCACGGTGAACTCCTTCACCGGACAGACCTTCGCCGAGGTGCAGAACGCCTTCTGCCGCCTGGTCGACGAGACCAACGGCCAGGAGCTGGCGCGGTACACGCTGACCGGCGGCGGGCAGTACACCGCGCAGATCATGGCCAAGGTGCACCGCCAGGGCAACGGCTGGCAGATGACCGCCATCGGCGAGCCCGCCAACGGGCGGACCTTCCAGGACCTGCTGCCGGCGCTGATCCCGCACCTGTAGCCACCGGGACGTGGGGGCGTCCGACGCCGCCGCGCACCCGACCAGGCCCTGGCCCGGCGGGCGACTGCGCCCGCGGGGCCAGGGCTTCCCACACCGCGCCCCCAGGGCACCGACGAGCGAAGGAAATTCGAGGCGCACGATGACGGCCGAGCTGATCCGCGGGCAGAACCACCCCCTCCCCGACACCCGACTGGAGATCCGGGTCTCGGCCGGGCAGCCGATCGTGGCCGGGGTGACGCTGAACGACGACGAGTGGCGGATGCGGGACGTCGCGTGGATCGCCCATCCCGCCTCACCCCAGCTCCCCGGCATCGAGGTGTCCCGGCAGGCGGCCGCCGACCACCGGCTCGCCGTGGACCTCGGCGCGCTGCCCCCCGACGTGGCCCGGGTCAACGTGATGCTCGCGCTGCCCACGGTGCCCGGCGGGCCGACCCGCTTCGGCGGGATGACGGCCCCGGTCGTCGCCGCCACCGGCCTGGACGGCACCGGGATCGCCAGCTACACGCTGGTCGACCTCGACACCGAGTCGGCCGTGGTCGCGCTGGAGCTCTACCGCAGGAACGACGCCTGGAAGGTGCGGGCGGTCGGCCAGGGGTACGCGGGCGGCCTCGCCGCCATGCTCCAGGACCAGGGCCTGCCCCAGGCACAGCAGCTGGCGGACACCATCAACGAGGCGGTGGTCAACGGCATGGCCCGTTCCGTGCCGCCGCCGCGCCCCGCCGACGCGACCACCACCACGGGCGGCGGCATCAACTACCAGCACCCGGGCCGTCAGCCGTCGACCCCCGCCGCCGCGCCGGCCACCCCTGCCCCCGCCGCCGCGGGTGCGCCCGCGCAGCCGGGCCAGCCCGCCCAGCCGGTGGCCGGCGACGCCCCCGGCTGGAGCATGGACGAGCGGCTCTACAACCAGGTCTGGGGCATGTTCGAGGACCTGGCCCGCGCCGCGGCGGCGTACCGCAGCGCCGTCGACTTCGCCGACTCCCGCATGGACCAGCAGCTGGAGCGGGTGCTGTCCGACCCGCGCAACCGCATCGGCCAGGCCGCCGACCAGGCCAGGGCCGAGGCCCGCGCCAAGCACGCCCAACTGGTGGATCAGGCGCGCGCCGCCTTCGACCGGGACGTGGCCCAGCTGGAGGCCGAGTCCGCCGTCGTCGAGCCGGCCCTGCCCCCGGCCTACGCCCGCTGGGACAACCCGGCGTGGCAGGCGTACCGGGTGCCGACCGACGCGCCGATGGCGCTGCGGCTCGGCGATCTGAGCCTGCCCGAGCGGGCCGAGCTGCGGATCCCGATGCTGGTGCGGCTCCCGCTGGAGCGCGGCCTGTGGATCGACTGCGGGCGGAGCGCCGGCTCGGCCGACTCCGCGGTGGTCGACTCCCACGAGCTGCGCCGGCTCGGCGCGGAGACCGCGACGGCCATCGCGGCCCGGCTGCTGGCGGTGCACCCGGTGGGCGACTTCCGGGTGCACGTCATCGACCCCGCGGGCTCCGCCTCGGCCTCGCTCGCCCCGCTGCTGGAGACCGACGCGCTGCGCGAGCCGCCGGCGACCGGCGTTCCCGGCGTGAGCACGACGCTGGCCAGGCTCACCCAGCGGGTCGACCTGGTGCAGATGGCCATCCGCAGCGGCGCCGCGGACTCGCTGCCGCCCGACGTGGACACCGCCGACCAGCTGCTCATCGTGCACGACTTCCCGCACGGCTTCGACGACCGCTCGGTCACCCAGCTCCGCTATCTCGCGGACGAGGGCCCCTCGGTCGGGGTGCACCTGATGATGGTCGCCGACCGCGAGGAGGCGAGCGTCTACGGTCCGGTGCTGGACCCGCTGTGGCGGGCGCTGCTGCGCATCACGCCGGTCCCGGACAACCACCTCGGCGACCCCTGGGTGGGCCACGCCTGGACCTACGAGCCGCCGCTGCTCCCCAAGGGCAGCCAGGTCGCCGCCCAGGCCCTCCACCAACTCGCCGCCGCCCGCCAGTCCTCGGGCAGCTGACCCGGGTTCGGCCGGTTCGGCCACCCCGACTGGCCCGCCGCCGTCCGTAGCGGGGAGGCGTGGGACGGCGGCGGGGGGCTAGAGCGCGCCGCGGAGCAGTGCGGTGACCTCCGCGGTGCGCTGGTGGACGAAGAAGTGGTCGCCGGGGATCGGGCGGAAGGTGAGGTCGCCGGTGGTCAGGCGGCCCCACGCGCGCATCACGCCCGGTGGCACGCTGCTGTCGGCGAGCCCGGCCAGCGCGGTGACCGGGCAGGCCAGGACCGGCTCGTCGGGCGCCGCGTAGGTCTCCAGCAGGGCGAAGTCGGCCCGCAGGCCGGTCGCGGCCAGCGCCACCGCCGCCGGGTCGTCGAAGAGTTCCACCGGCACCTGCCCGTACAGGCCCAGCATGGTGAGGAACGCGGCGCGCGGCAGGTCGTGCAGCGGCGGCCGGTCGCTGGGCTCGTTCGGCGGCCGCTGGGCGGCGACCACCAGCCGGCTCGGCGGCCGGCCCGCTGCCTGCAACCGGCGGGCCGCCTCGAAGGCGACGACGGCGCCGAGGCTGTGCCCGAACAGCGCGTAGCGCTCCGTGCGGTCCCTCAGCTGGTCGCGCAGCACCGGGAGCAGACCTGCCATCAGGCTGTCCATGTCCGTGTACGGCGGCTCCGTGGCGCGCCCCTCGCGGCCCGGCAGCTGGACCGGCAGCACCTCGACCTCCGGCGCCAACAGCCGCTGCCACGACCGGTAGACCGACGCGCCCCGCCCGGCACACGGGAAGCAGAAGAGGCGCGTCGCCGTGCCGCCGTCGGCGGGGGAGGGGAACGGGAGCCACGGGCCGGGTCCCGGGTCCGTTCCGGTGCTCGTTCCGGTGTGGGGGGCCGTGCTCATGGCCCGATCATCCCGGAGATCGCCCGGACGGTGGGGTTCTGGATCAGCGTCGCGATGGGCAGGTCGGTGTCGAACTCGCTGCGCACCCGCGCCGCCAACTGCACCGCGACGAGCGAGTTCCCGCCCAGCGCGAAGAAGTCGTCGTCGAGGTCCACGCCGTCGATGCCCAGCGCGTCCGCCCACAGCGTGAGGAGCCGCTCCTGCGGGCTCGCCGGGTCCGCGGGCCGACCCGGCGTCCCCCGGTCCGGCGCCGCACCACCCGCGGGTGACGCCGCCGCGGGCGGCTCGGCGCTCCCGCCGGCGATGACGTCCTGGGTGAGACGCTCCACCGTGCGGAGCCGGGTGTGGACGCCCTCCGGCACGACCACCACCTGCGGCCCCAGGCGCTCGCCGAGTATGTGCCACAGCGCCCGGACACCCTCCTCCGGGCGTATCGCGAACTCGCCGCCGAGGCCGGGGGCCGGTTCGGGGTCGTCGCGCCCCGCGGCCAGGTCGGTGACCGACGCGCGGAACAGCGCCGGGTCCCAGACGCGGCTGGTGTACCCCGAGACGTCCACGATCTCCCGGCCCGCCTCGTCGGTGACGGTGATGTCGAAGGTGATCAGGTTGCCGTTCGAGCCGCGCCGCCGCGAGTACGCGTGGATCGTGGCCGGCAGGGGCCCCCACACCGTGATGTCGCTGATGGTGAACGGCAGGTAGCTCTCGCCGGTGTCGGCCAGCTCGGGCAGCCAGACGGCGTTGGAGGTGGCGGCGTCGAACAGCGCCGGGTGCAGCGGATAGTCGGGCAGTTCGGCGGCGTAGGCCGCCGGCAGCTCGATCCGGGCCAGCGTGGAGGAGTCGTCGCGGCGGATCTCCGCCATGCTGGTCCAGCGGGGACCGAAGTCGACCAGTCCGATCTGGGGCGCGTACGACTCGGTGTCGGGCTTGGCGACGGGGATGAACTCCCGCAGCACGTCGAGGTCGTGCACCGGCGGCCGGCCGGGCGGGGCCTCGCGCACCAGCCCCGTGACGTGCTCGGTCCACTCCGCCCCGCCGGCCGAGCTGGCGACGGTGAAGCGCAGCGACTCCCGCTCGGGCACCAGCGTGGTGCGCAGGGTGCGGCGTTCGGCCAGCGTCAGCACGGCGAGGAACGTCACGTCGCTCAGCAGGATCGGCGCGTCGGCCGCCAGCGCGTCCGCCCCGGCCGCCCGGGCCATCTCCAGATAGGCCGTGGCCGGCCAGACCGGCGTGCCGGCCACCAGGTGTTCCCTGGTCAGCCAGTGCGAGGTGGCGTCCATGGCGACGTGGTAGCTGGTCCGCCCGTCGGGCCCGTCGGTCCGCGCGCCCAGCAGCGGGTGCGTGCCGGCCTCGGAGGCGGTCGCCGGTGCCACCACCGGCTCGTCGATCGGCGCGCGGGGCGCGGGGACCCGCGCCTCGGGGCGCGACGCCAGCGAGCCGACCTCCGTCGCGGCGCCGGCCTGCAGCGCGCGGAACGCGGCGGGGGCCAGCGCGTCCGCCGTGGCGGCCATGCCGACGTCGCTCCAGGCGTCCCAGTTGACCGAGACCGTGAAGCCGGGTCCTTCGGCGGCCCGGGCGTGCGCGTACGCGTCGAGGAAGGCGTTGGCCGCCGCGTAGTCGGTCTGCCCCAGGTTGCCGGCGACCGACACGATGGAGGAGAACAGGACCATCAGCTCCAGCCGGTCGCCGAGCAGCCGGTCCAGCACGAGCGTGCCCGCGACCTTCGCGGACATCACCCGCTCCGCCTCCGCCCGGGTCTTGAGCGCCAGCAGCCCGCCACCGGGCACGCCCGCGGTGTGGAACACGCCGTGGACCGGACCGAACCGGCGCTCGGCCGCGTCGACGACGCCGCGCATCGCGTCCTCGTCGGCGACGTCCGCCCGGCACACCAGCACCTCGGCGCCGTACCCCTCGATCCGCCGCACCCAGCGCAGCGTCTCCACCACCCCGGCGTCCGCACCGCCATCCGCACCGCCGTCCGCGCCGGCCAGCAGCCCGTCCCAGTCCTTACGGGCCGGGAACGGCGATCGCGCCGTCAGCACCAGCCGGGCCCGCACGGCCCGGGCCAGCGCCTCGGCCACGGTGCGGCCGATCCCGCCGAGGCCGCCGGTGACCAGGTACGTGCCGCGTTCCCGCAGCGACCCCGCGGTACCGGCGGTGCGCGGCTCCGGCACCTCGCGGTAGCCGAGCAGCCAGCGCTTGCGACCGCGCAACGCCACCCATCTCTCGCCGGCCCGGCCGAGCTCCGCCAGCAGGCCCTCGATGGGCCGGCGCTCGGCGACGTCGACGCAGCGGACGGCCACCTCCGGCAGCTCCTTGGCCATCACGTCGCAGACGCCGAACACCGCGGCCCGGGCCGGCTCCACCGGTTCCGCGCCTGACACCGACCGGGTGCGCGAGCCCACCACGTCCCACCGCCGGCCCGCGGCCTGGCCGGCCGGGTGCTCGGCCAACGCCTGGGCGAGGAACAGCACGCTGAAGAAGCCCAGGTCGAGCCAGCCGGCCGGACCCTCGTCGTCCGCCTCGGTGGCCGGCCCGAACAGCCAGCCGTGCAGCACCCGTCGTGGTACCAGCCCGTCGTCGGCCAGCGAGGCGACCAGCAGGTCGTAGTCCTCCCGGACGCCGGGCCTGAGCAGGTACCGGCCGCCGGCCACCCGCTCGAAGCGCGGGCCCGGCTCGACGGTCACCACCTCGCCGCGGGCCCGCCGCAGCCCGTTGACGGTCTCGTCGAGGCCGGCGCCCCGGCGGAACACCAGCCAGGTGGTGGCCATGGGGGCGTCTGCCGGCGGTCCCGCCGGCCGGTCCTCGCGCCACTCGGGCTGGAACAGGGCGCGTTCGATGGGCCGGCGGCCCTCCTCCGGCTCGGGCCGGCCCGGCTCCTCGGCCACCGCGGGGGCGGCGACCGGGTCCAGCCAGTGCGTCGTCCGCTCGAACGGGTAGGTCGGCAGCGGCACCCGGCGCCAGTCCGCGCCCCAGTACGCGGTCCAGTCGACCGCCGCGCCGGCGCTCCACAGCGTGCCGACCGCCCGGGCCATGCGCGCGGCGCCGTCCTCGTCGCCCTGCGGCATCGGCATGGTCGGCTCGATGGTCCGGCCCCGGCTGCCGGACGCCACGGCCTGGGCCCGGGCCAGCCCGCTGAGCACCTGGCCGGGACCCACCTCGACCAGCAGCCGGTCGGGGTCGTCGAGCAGCAGCGCCACGCTGGGCGCGAAGCGCACCGGAGCCCGCAGATGCCCGACCCAGTAGGCGGGATCGACGGCCTGTTCGTCGGTGATCCAGTCGCCGGTGACGTTGGAGACGAACGGAAGGCGCGGCGCGCGCAGCTCCACCCGGTCCAGTTCGGCGGCGAAGGCGTCGAGCGCCGGGTCCATCATGGCCGAGTGGAAGGCGTGCGAGGTGTGCAGCCGGCGCCCGGTGACGCCGCGTTCCGCGAGCCGCGCCGCGGCGGCGTCGAGCGCGTCCTCGGGTCCTGAGACGACGGTGAGCCGCTCGCCGTTGTAGGCGGCGACGTCCACCCCCTCCAGGTCGGCGAGTTGCTCAGCCGGCAGCGGCACGGCCATCATGCCGCCGCCGGGCAGCTCCTGGACGAGGGCGCCGCGCCTGGCGACCAGGCGCACGGCGTCGGGCAGCGAGAAGACGCCGGCCAGGCAGGCCGCGGTGTACTCCCCGACGCTGTGCCCGACCATCCCGGTGGGCACCAGACCCCAGCTGGCCAGCAGCCGCGCCGTCGCGTACTCGACGGCGAACAGCGCGGGTTGGGCGAGCCGGGTCTCCGTCAGCTTCCCCCAGGCCCTTGGGGGCCTGGGAGGTGCCCCCATGGCGGCACCCGGCTCGTCGTCGGCGAACAGCACCGCGCGCAGGTCCTCGCCCAGCAGCGGTTCGGCCAGGTCGGCGCAGTCGTCCAGCGCCGCGCGAAACGCCGGCTCCTGGCGGTACAGCGACCGGCCCATGCCCAGGTGTTGGGAGCCCTGGCCGGGGAAGAGGAACGCGACCGGGACGGGCGCGCCGTCCGGGGTGTCGGGCCCGGGAGGCCGGCCGGTCGCCGCGATCCGGTGCTCGGGCGCGGAGCGCAGCGCCTTCGGCGCGCCCTCCTCGCCGACCACCACGGCGACGCGGTGGCTCAGCTGCGGACGGCCGCAGCTGAGGGTGGCGGCGACGTCCCGGAGGCGGAGCTCGGGGTGTGCCTCCAGATGGTCGGCGAGCCGCCGGCCGGCGGCGGCGAGCGGCTCCGGGCCCCGGGCGGAGAGCGGCAGCAGCACCGGGCGCGGGGGCGGCGGCCCGGCGTCGGCGGCCCGCGCCGCCCCGGCCGGGGCGGCCGTCGGGATCGGCGACGTGGGCGCGGCAGGTGGGGGTTCGGCGACCACCACATGCGCGTTGGTGCCGCCGACGCCGAAGGAGCTGACCGCCGCCGTCCGGGTCGGCTGGTGCTCGGGCCACGGCGAGAGTTCGGTGTTGACGTAGAACGGGCCGTGCTCGAAGTCGATCTCGGGGTTCGGCTCGGCGAAGTTGATGCTCGGCGGTATCCGGCCCTCCCTGATGGCGAGCACCGCCTTGATCAGGCCGACGACGCCGGCGGCCGGTCCCAGGTGGCCCACGTTGCCCTTGACCGAGCCGATCGGGCAGCTGCGGACGCCGGTCAGGCCCAGCTCCCGGTAGGCCCGGGTGAGCGCGGCCACCTCGATCGGGTCGCCGACCCGGGTGCCGGTGCCGTGCGCCTCCACGTAGCCGACGCCGGCCGGGTCGATGCCGAACGTGGTCATGGCCCGGCGGATCAGCGCCGCCTGGCCGTTCACGCTGGGCGCGGTGAACCCCGACTTGACCGCGCCGTCGTTGTTGATCGCCGAGGCGCGGATCACGCCGTGCACCTGGTCCCGGTCGGCGACGGCGTCGCGCCAGCGCTTCAGCACCACGGTGCCGACGCCGGTGCCGAAGATGGTGCCGTCGGCCGCCGCGTCGAACGGCCGCACCCGCCCGGTCAGCGAGAACATGCCGCCCTCGGCGGAGCGGTAGCCCGTGATCCGGGGCAGCTCGACCTGCACCCCGCCCGCGACGGCCGCGTCGCATTCGCCGGCGCGCAGCGCCTGGCAGGCCAGGTGCACGGCGACCAGCGACGTCGAACAGGCCGTCACCACGTTGGCGCTGGGCCCGGTCAGGCCGAGGTGGTACGAGACGGCGGTGGTGATGTAGTCGGTCGCGTTCGCGAGCACCACGCCGACGTCGCCGAGGAACGCCGCCGCGGACGGGTGGCCGCTGACGTTCCACTCGCGGTAGAAGTTGGGCGCGCCGCCGCCGTAGACGCCGACGGTGCCGGGCACGCCGAACGGGTCGTAGCCGGCGTGCTCCAACGCGGTGTACGCCGACTCGAGGAACAGCCGGTGCTGGGGGTCGCGCACCTGCGCCTCACGGGGCGTCAGGCCGAAGAAGGCGGCGTCGAACTCCGCCAGGTCCGCCAGGATCGGCTTGGCCCTGATGTACGTGGGGTCCCGCAGGTCGGCCTCGGCGATGCCGGCGGCGCGCAGCTCGTCCTCGTCGAAGCGGGTGACCGACTCCACCCCGCCCGCCACGTTGGCCCAGAACTCGTCGAGCCCGGGGCTGCCGGGCACCCGGAGCGCCATGCCGACGATGGCGATGGGCTCCGAGCCGTCCTCCGAGCCGTCCGCGGACTGGTGTTGCCTACTCTCCGTCAGGTCCATGGAGTCACCCCGTGGTTCGGCGGTCGTTCAGCGGTGGACGATCATTCCGCATCCTCCAGCCGTGCCGTGCCCACGTCAATGCCCGTGGTTCGACCATGACGTATGGTCGTCGACAATGACGTACGGTCGACGGCGGATAGGGTCCTCCCAGAAAAGGAGGCCACCCGTGCCCGAACCGACGACGTACCCGCCCGGCGCGCTCTGTTGGGCGGATCTCCTGGCACCCGAACCGGCCGCCGCGGAACGCTTCTACGCCGACGTCCTCGGCTGGGAGTACGTGCACGCCGGCGCGGCCTTCGACGACTACGCCTACGCCACCCACGCGCGGCACATGGTCGCGGGCATCGCCGGCGGCGAGGCGGACGCCGAGGGCTTCTGGGTCGTCGCCTTCGCGACGGACCGCGCCGACGCGCTGGCCGAGCGGATCGTCGCGGCGGGCGGGGAGGTCATCGACGGGCCCCGGGACTTCGGGATCCAGGGCCGGAGCCTGGTCGCCGTGGACGCCGCCGGGGCGCACGTCGGCTTCTGGCAGCCCCGGGCGCACCTCGGCGCCGGGCTGGTCGGCGCGCCCGGCGCGCTGTGCTGGGCGGAGCTCGCGGTGCGCGACGTCGCCGCGGCGGACGCCTTCTACCACGCGGTGCTCGGCCTCAGGGCGGGCGCGCACGCGGCGGCCGGCAGCCCGGACTACGCCGCCTACCTGCTCGACGGAGCGACGCCCGGGGACGCCGGCGGCGGCGTCCCCGTGGCCGGCCGCACCGTCCTGGGGCCCGAGGCGTCCGGCGTCGAGCCGTTCTGGATGCCGTACTTCGGGGTGACCGACGCCGCCGGGACCGCCGCGCTCGCGACCGACCGCGGGGCCACGCTCCGGCATCTCGGCGCGGACGCCACCGGGCGGGGGCTCGCGGTGCTCTCCGACCCGTGGGGCGCGACGTTCGCGGTGCTGGAACTCGCGCCCGGGACCTGACCGCGCGGTGCCCCACCACCGCGAGGGGCTGGTGGGGCACGGCGTTCGGAGGGCCGACCTACGGGGTGAGGATGCGCGGCTCGCCGAGCGGTTCCCCGGACGCGTCAAGGGCGGTGACCCGGTAGACCGTGTCGTCGTCGGGGGCGGCCACCCGGGCCGCCGTCTCGAAGCCGGTCTTGTCCACGGTGGCCAGCTCGGTGAGCTCGCCCCGGCTCGGCCCGGCCTCGATCCGCCACCGCTCGACCTCGGTCGCGCCGTTCCAGCTCACGTAGACGCTGCTGCTGCCGTCGTCGGCGGACTGGTCCACGACGACGTCCGGCGGCACGGACGGGGTGGCCTCCCATTCGGCGCGCTCCGTGCGGTAGGTCACGTAGCCCTGGTCGAAGCGGCCGGTGAACACCCGCTGTCCGTCCCGGTACTCCTCGAACTGACCGGTGTTGCCGTAGGACACCAGGAAGTTGCCGTTGTCGAGCAGCCGGTTGTTCCCGACGTACATGCCGAAGAGCGGCGAGGTCGGCCGCATGTCCTCGACCAGCGTGGCCGTCATGGCCTGCTCGTCGATGTCGTAGACGGTGCCGCGGGAGGTCGCGGGGGAGTGCGCGTTGCCGTTGTCGAACACCGAGAGGCTGCCGTCGGGCAGCCGCCGGGCGTCGTGCTGGTAGCTGGGCATGGCGGCCGAGCCGCCGTTGAACGTGAAGTCGTTGTTCTCGCCGCCGAAGCGCCAGATGATGTCGCCGGTGTCGATGTCGATCTTGTAGACGGTGCTGGTGTTGCGGGCGCTCACCAGGATGTCGCCGTCCGTGTCGTACTCCAGCGAGTTGGTGTGGTACAGGTCGAAGAAGCCGAATCCGCCGGTGAGCGATTCCGTGGTCTCGGTGACCGGGATGTTCTCGATGGCGCTCCACTGGAAGGTGACCTGGTTCGTGTTCAGGTCGATCTCCTGGATCACCGGGTTCATGATCGTCGCGTTGGCCGGGCCGCCGTACGGGCTCAGGTTGTAGGTGGCGGTGGAGTAGCTCTGCAGCAGCACCCTGTCGCCGTCCGGGCTGAACTCGACGTCGTGCGGGTCGAGCGGGTAGTTGCCCTGCATCGTGAGCGTGGCGATCTCGTTGTACGAGGTGTCCAGGATGACGCACCGGGTTCCGGTGCCGCCGAACGAGGCGACCTGGAACGTGGCGAGCGCCGGCTGGCCCCGGAAGGTGACGGGCTCGAAGTCGTAGTACATGCCGCCGCCGGTCGCGGCCCGGGTCCAGATCAGCTGGCCGCTGTTGTCGTAGATGGCGAGATCCCCGCCGCCGGTGCCCGAGTTGCCGGGCGTGGCCAGGATCAGCTCGTCGGACACCTCACCGGTCGTGGTGGTGGTCAGCCCGGGCGCGACGAGCGTGGGCTGGGTGACGAAGGGCGCGTCCGCGGTGGGCGCCGCGGACGACCCGACGGGCGCGGCCTGGCGCTCCGCCGCGCTGGCGGCCGGCGCGAGGGAACACAGCACGGCCGCAACGGCCGCTGCCGCGGTGGTACACCGCAGCAGCGGGAGATTCCTCTGTAAGTGGCGCATCTGAGCTCTTTCGTCGGGGTGGCGAGTGAGTTCGATGCGCTCCTGCCACCTCAACACTCCCCGTATTGCGCCCCGTTAACACGGCATTGCGGGAAGCGTGGTGCCGGCCCGTGTCCGGCCCCGTCCGGCCCCGGCGGGCCGAACGGGGCCGGACACGGTCCGACGGCCTCAGCAGCCACCTCCGTCGCCGCCTCCACCGCCTCCGCTGTCACCGCCCCAGCCGCCGCCCCCCGAGTAGGAGCCGCCGTCGCCGCCCGGGTGGTCGCCGCCCCGGCGGTTCCGCCGGTCGGCACGGAGGCTGAGGGCGAACGACACCAGCACCACCGCCGCGAGCACCAAGGTCACGAAGCCGCTGGTGTCACCTGAGATCCCCATGTCTCCCCCTGGGACGCCGACGTACTTTCCAGCACGGACGGTCGACCGCCGCCGCCCGCTCCGGGGGCAGCCACCCCTGCACACGGTCTCCTCGACCGGAGGCGCGGCTACCGCATCGTCGCCGTCAGGCTCCGGCCGTACGTCTGGTGGGTGGTCGCCTCCACCAGGGTGCCGCCGGGCACCCGGCTGACCCGAACGCCCGGGTCCGCGGACTCGGCGCGCAGCGGCCGGCCGCGGACCAGGACCGACACCGTGTCCCGTTCCGTCGTCGGATCCGCCACGGCGATCGAGAGGGCACCGTCGTCGGACTCGCGAAGGAGCACAGAGCCTGGTCCGTCGAGACGGAGCCGCCCGGCGCGGTGCGTGCCGCGGGTGAAGCCGTTCAGGGCGACCAGGCCGAGGCCGGCGTGCTCGACGGCCTGTGCGCTCGGGTCGTTGGCCAGCACCCGCAGCGGGCCGTCGGGACGCCGCAGCCGCGCCGCGGAGGCACCGGGCACGAGGGCGTAGGCGAACGCGCCGGCGCCGGCCGCCGCCCGCTGTGCCACGGACACCGAGAACACCCGCTTCGTGACGGTGGTGTCCGGGTTCGAGGTGCGGACGAGGCGATGGCCGCGGGTCACCTCGTCGAGCGTCACGTGCGGACTCTGCCGGTCCAGGAAGGCGTACCCGACGGCCGCGCCCGTGGTCTCGTTGGCGTACCGCAGCCAGGCCAGCGGCGCTCCCCCGGGCCCCAGGGGCCCGGGAGGTGCCCCCAGGCCGGTGCCGGACCAGGCGGTGCCGTCGCGGAGCTCGCCGGTGACCGAGACGGCGTCCGACGGGTCGGCGATCCGGACGTCGAGGGTGCTGGTCGCGGCCCGCCCCGCGGCGCCGCGTACCCCCGCGGCGAGCACCACGATCTCGTCGTCGAACATGAACCAGGACTTCGTGGCCTCGGCGTTGCGGTAGACGACGAAGTCGTCGGGGAGCAGGCCCTCGTGCCGCGCGGCGTACGCGGCGTCGTCGGACTGGACCAGCCCGGCGGCGCCGTACGCGCCGAGGGTGGCCCCGCCGGAGAACGCCTGGGTGCCCGTGGGGAAGTAGACGTAGGTGTTCTGCGACTCGGAGGACGAGGTGAAGCCGGCCTCCGGATTGTCGTACCACAGCTGCCCGTAGAGGTCGGGTATGGTCCGGCGCTCCTCCACGGGCGCGGTGACGCCGGCCAGCCGGTAGGGGGAGACGGCCGTGTAGTAGTCGACGCCGAAGGACCGGGTCTGGTCCTCGCCGGCGAGATAGAGGTAGTGGGCGCCGTCCCCCTGGAACCAGGGCATCAGGTTCTCGCCGCTCATGTACTCGTACTTGCTGATCCGCGCGGAGCTGCGGGCCACGGCGAAGGCGTACCCGGGCCGCCGGTGCACGGTTCTGTCCATCGCGTTGAACGCCACGTTCCGCGCCGCCGGGTTGAGGTCGGCGGCCGGTACCGAGGCGTCGGCGAGGATGTCGGCGTAGCGGGCGACGGACTCGGGGGAGACGAACCTGGCCGGGTCGGGTGCCACCTTCGCGGTCTCCCGCACGTGCTTGACGTAGCCCCGCAGCGCCGTGCCGTCGGCGCCGGTGACGTGGTCGGACAGGTCGGTGACGGCCTCCACGACGGCGGCCACGGAGGCGTACCCGTTGGTGCTGGTCCGGGACACCGAACGGCCCCTGACGATCTCCATCATCCAGCCCTCGAAGACCAGCGGGGCGAAGCTGTCGACCACCCAGCGGCGCGCGGTCTCGGCCAGGTCTCCGTCCTGGACGTAGCCGGTGCCGTCGAGGATCTTGACGGTCTGCACGACGCGGGTGAGCAGCGACGTGCCGTAGGAGCCGGTGTAGGCGACCGAGGAGTGCTGGACGAACGAGCCGTCGGCGTAGAAGCCGTCGGTGACGCCGTGCCGCAGGTGGTACGGGTCGATGGTGGCGAGGATCGTCCGCTGGTCGGCGATCGCCTTGGCGATCCGGGCGTCGTCGCCGAGCACGGCGCCCTGGAGCATGCGGTTCGTGGTGATGTCGGCGAGGTTCGCGCCGGTGTGGAAGCGGGAGTCGAGGTCGACGTCGCCGTTCTCGCCGTTGCGCAGGTAGGCGTCCATCGAGGCGACGTACGTCGCGGTCAGGTCGGGGCGGTGCTCGGCGAGCCGTTCCCGCAGCAGCACCAGCGTCCGGCTGACGTGCGCGGAGATGCCGATCTCCCAGTTGAACCAGTTGCCGTAGTAACCGCCGGCCTGGTCGCCGTAGTAGTGGTCGTGCAGCCACTGCAGGCCGTCGATGACGCGCCGTTGGACGGCCGCGTCGTCGCGCAGGTCGGACGGGGTCGCGCCGGGCACCCGGGTGGCCAACGCGATCTCGTAGAGGTACTGGAACGACGCCGTCAGGTTGGCGTCGCTGGTGCCGAGCGCCACCCCCCGGAAGAGCTCGCCCTCCCCGGCCGCGTCCAGCGCGGCGAGCCGGGTCCCGGCGGTCGCCTCGATGGCCGCGAGCTTCTCGGCGACCTCCGGCCGGGCGTTGGTCTCCGCGGTGCCGGCGAACACCGCGACGACGTTGCCGAGTAGCCGCGCCGGGTCGCCGGCCGCGGCGCCGACCCGGGCGCCGGCGGCGCCGGCCGGAGCCGCACCCGGAGGGGCGACCGACCACAACGCCGCCGCGGGGGCGACCGACAGCACGGCACGACGCGAGATCCGCATGGGCAGGCTCCAACCCTCGACAACCCTCGACCGAAAACCGGTCGTGGCATCCAACCAACCGGCCGTGCCCATGTCACTAGTCGTGCGGGGATCCGGGCGACGCGCGCAAAGGGCTGCCGCCCGGTCAGGGTGTGTCAACAAAGACACCCAGGAGAGGGAAGTGATTCACGCGAAAGGAGTACTCAGGGAGACGGAGTGATCGCGCTGAGTAGATTTGGAGATGTCCGTTCCCGCCTCATCCGAGAGGACATCATGCGCATTCGACACGTCGTGGGGGCCGCGGCCGCGGCCGCCGTCCTCGTCATCGCCGGACCGGCCGCCACGGCGAGCGCCGAGTCGACGGGCCTCTTCCGCTACAGCCTCCCCGGGGGGAACGAGGAGACCGTCGACGATCCCATCCCGTACCAGTGCTACGAGATCGGCGCGGCCGACAAGCAGGTCACCCGCGGCTTCAACAACACCGTCTTCATCGCCGAGTTGTACGCCGACGGGAACTGCACGCACTCGCTAGGGATCGATGTCCTGCCGAACGAGGGCTTCGTCAGCGACCCCGTGCAGAGCGTCGCCTTCCGCCCGGCCTGACGCCTCCGCCCCTGGTCACCGGCGTCCCACCGCGCGTTGGGTGCCGGCCCGGCGCCACCCGTTCGGACCAGAGTCGGTCGCCCCGCCGCGCAGCCCGCCGGCCGGCCGGCGGGCGTAGCTGGTGGCGACGACGACCCGCTCAAACGGTGACCGGTGGTCCGGTGTTGACATGGGGGAGACGTCGGGGGCGCCTCAGGAGCCGAAGCGCTCGGCCTCCTTCTCGCGGCGCCGCACGGTCGCCGTCGCGTCCTGGGCGCGGCGGCGGGCCTGGTCCACGGCGCGTTCCGCCTCGCGCAGCCGTTTCGCGGAGCGGTGCCGGTCGGCGTCGGCGGCGTCCCGTTCGTGCTCGGCCCGCTTCAGCAGTTCCCGCGCCTCGGTCACCCGTTGCCGCGCCTCCGCCAGACCGCGCTCCGCCTCCTCGTGCCGGCGCTCGGCGTCCGCCTGCCGCTCCTCCCGGCCGCGCAGCTCCGACCCGGCCTCATCGGCCGCCCGGCGGGCCCGCTCCAGCTCCCGTCGGGCGCGCTCGGCGCGCCGCCTGCGGGCCTGGTCCAGGTCGCCGACGTCCGCCCGCCTCCCGGCCCGGCCCCGGTCCTCCACCTCCGCCCTGGCCCGGTCTCTGGTCCGCTCGCGTGCCGGGCCCCGGGGCCCCGCCGCTCGGTCCGGGGCGTCGCCGAGGCCCACACCGCCGAGGTCGGACGGCGGGCTCAGCGGCCGGTCCAGCCGGCCGGCGGCCCACCGGTCGGACGCCTCCTCGTCGGCCAGCACGGCCAGCAGCGTCCGCTCCACCTCCCGCTGGGCCTCCTCGCCGATCGGGTGCCCCGCCTCGTCGGCGAGCCGGGCCGCCTGTCCGGCCAGCGCGGCCACCAGGCGGCGCTGCCGGCCCAGCAGCTCGCGCAGCTGCGCGCCGTCCAGCTCCCGCATGGCGCGGCGCAGTTCCCGGCCGAGTTGGGTCAGGCGTTCCGCCGCGTCGGGTTCGGCGCGGACCAGCAGGTTGCTGGCCCAGGCCGCGAGGGTCGGGCGCCGCAGTCTGCTGACCTGGTTCGCCAGCTCCCGGTCGCCCTCCTTCCTGGCCGCCCGGGCGCGCCCGTCCCGGGCCGCGGTGAACTCGGTCGGGCGCAGCCCGTACAGCTCGTCGGCGATCGACTCCTGGTCCACGAGGTCCGTCCCGCCTTCTCCCGCCGGCACCGCCCGCCCCGTTGACTCGATCGTCGCGCGGATCCACGCGTCGTGCCTCGCGGTGCTGGGCCGACGGCGTCGGGGTGGCGATCCGGCCGGAGACCGACGTCGGCCCCCTCCGCACGGTCTCCAGGTGCGGAGGGGGCCGGGTCGGTGGCGCGCCGCGGGTCACCGGATCAGCAGAACCAGCCGTCCTGGACCCAACCGCGACGATTGACGTTGCCGTAGGCGAATCCGTACACCCAGTCGCCGGACACGCGTTCGACGAGGAAGGTCTCCGGGTGGTACAGCGTGCCCATCCACGCACCGAGCGGCTCGGTGCGGACGAAGAGGCTCTCGGCGCAGACGGTCTCCCGCACGCCGGGCGTCCCGTTGTCCGCCTGGGCGGGCGTGGCGGTCAGGCCGGCGGCCAGGGCGAGGGCGGCGACGGTGGCGCCCAGGGTGGCGAGGGTGCGGCGGGTCACCATGAGCCCCACCCGCCCAGGCACTCGTACCGCACGTAACCCCAGTCGTTCGGGCCGAAGTCGAAGGTGGCGGCCCAGCCGTTGTAGACGGGGTGCGCGCCACGGGTGTGGCCCACCTTGTCGCCGTAGCCGAGCGTGCGCTTCAGGTCGACCGGGCCGGAGGAGCTGTCGTAGTTGTCGTAGAAGCTGGCGCTCTGGCAGACGATGATCGCGTGGTCGGGCACGACCGGATCCGCGTGCGCCGGCGCGGATCCGAGGAGCGCGGACGCGGCGAGGGCCGCGCCGACGGTGGCGAGCCGTCTCAGACGTTGTGGCATGCGGGGAGTCTCCCGGTGGGGGTTGGCATGTCCATTGCTTCTCAAGGGTTGTCTACCCGCGTGGACCCGCCGGTTATGCACGGTCCCCGATGACCGAACGGCCGTCAGACGTGCCAGTTGACGCACAGGTGCACCGAATGGTCGAACTCCACCAGGAAGCAGTACTGCGCGAGCCGGTCGCCGTCCCGGCCGGTGCGCGAGAGGAGGACGCCCGCGCCCTCGCCGAAAAGCGACACGGTGTACGTCACCCACTCCCGGCCGGCCATGAACTCCCGGAGTGACCGGTGGTGGCGGGCGAGTTCGCCGGCGATCGCGCCGGACACCGCGGCCACCGCCTCCGGCAGCGCGTCGCAGCGCGCCACGTTCGCCCCGCCGTAGACGTCGAGCCGGGACGCCGCGATCCGCGCGGTGGCGCGGGGGAGCGTCTCGATCCGGTCCGCCAGGCCCTCGACCACGGCGAGCACCGCGTTGCCTGACGCCTCTCCCGCGGCCACCAGATGTTCGGTGCCGGCGTCCGCCCCCAGCCAGCCGGGCCGCCCGGCGGCGGGGTCGCGGGCCAGCCGCGCGGCGAACGCCGCGTAGCGCTTCTCGCATCCGGCACACGCGTAACCGCGGGGCCGGCCCACCGCGTCGAGCGACTCCCGGAACGACGACGGGTCCCCGGCCAACTCGCAGAAGTCGCAGCGGAGCGGGCGCTCGGCGACCCGTTCCGCACCGGAGGTCGGGGCACGCCGGAAGAAGCGCATCACCAGGGGGCACCGCCCCCGGTCGGGGGACGGCCCCGGAACCAGAGCCGGGGCCACGGCCCCCGGGCGCGCGTCCGGACCATACGCCCTCCCTACCCCGGGGATCCCGCTCCTAGGCCGCCCGCCAACCCTCGCCGGGCCGCCGCTCCGGTGGCCGGTGCCCGGCGACGGCGTTGCGCGAAATGACAAACGCCGGCCGGCCGCGGGGCGCCGCTTTGCGACGTGTGACGAAGATTCCCGCACCGCCGGTACCCCAGCATGGTGCGGACGCACGTCCCCCCGGCCGCACGGCCACGAAGGAGGCGCAGCGATGGTCCACGGGAGCAGCTACGCGCGGGCGGTCCACCGGGACCGGAAGGGCGGTGTCGCCGCATGGGTCTAGACGAGACGCCGGCCGGCAGCCGGCGGATCCCGCTCGACTCCGCGCTGCCGCTCGGCGCGTTGACCGAACACCCGCACACCGGCCGGACGCTCTTCATCGACGCGGACCGCGCCGCCTGGCTTGCCCTCGACGAGCGGGAGGCGCCGCTGCTGCGTCGCCTGAGGGAGCGGCCGACCGTGCGGCAGGCGCTCGACGGCCTCGACGAGACGGAGCGAGCGGCGCTGATCCGGGTGCTCGGCCGGCTGGTCCGCGCCGGGTTCCTCAGCGATCCGCCGGACCCCGCGTCGCTCGACCGCTACCGCCGGGTGCAGATCCACCTGACGAACCGCTGCAACCTGGCCTGCACCCACTGCTACATGGACAGCGCGGTCCGCATCACCCCGGAGACCGAACTGGAGTCGTGGCGGTCCCTGCTGGACGAGGTGGCCGGGCGCTACTCGCCCATCCACCTCAGCTTCAGCGGCGGCGAGCCGTTCCTGTCCACCTCGCTGCTGCCGTTGCTGGCCCACGCCCGCTCGCTGTCCGGCACCACGATCGCGACCGCCGTCATCACCAACGGCCTGCTGCTGCGCGGCGCCCGGCTGGCCGAGGTCGGCCCGCTGCTCGACGTGTGCGCGATCAGCCTGGACGGCATCTCGCCGGAGACGCACGACCGGATCCGCGGCGCCGGCGCGTTCCGGCGCACCCACCGGAACCTGCTGGGCCTGGCCGACACGCCGTTCCGCAAGGTGCTCAACATCACGGTGCTGCGCAGCAACAGGGACGAACTGGTCCGCGATCTGCGGCCGTTCCTGGAGAGCCTGCCGTTCCGTACGGACGTGGACCTGGGCACCCTGGTGCCCGAGGGGCGCGGCACGCAGGTCGCCGAGCTGGGCCTCTCCCGTGACGAGTTCCGCGCGACGCTGGCCGAGATCTCCGCCTCGCTGACCAGCGGCCCGACCGCCGACCGGCCCACGGTCGGGGTCGACGGCAGCGCGCTGTGGACCAGCGTCCCGGTCCGGCCGCGGCAGAGCTGCGGCTACGGGGACACGCTGACCGTCTACAGCAACGGCGACGTGTCCACCTGCCTGACACCCCGGTTCATCCGGGGCAACGTCTTTCGGGACGGGGCCGTGCGACTCGTCGACACGATCGACCGGGAGCGGGACCTGCTCCAGGTGAGCCGGCTGGCCGAGTGCCGGACCTGCGATCTCCGGCACATCTGCGGCGGACGCTGCCATCTGGGCCAGCTGCGCGGCGACGGCCGCCTCGGCCAGGTGCCCTGCTCCGACCGGTACAAGCAGTCGTTCTACGACAACCTCGTCGCCTGGTCGTCATCCGGGTGACCATGCGTCCCTTCGCTGGTGAGAGGAGGTGAGAAGCATGGCCAACCTCAGCCCCGACTACGGCCTCGACGACGAGATCGACATCGCCGTCCCGGTCGTGACGGAGGAGTCCCAGATGGTCAACACCAGAGGCGCGTCGCTCAACTACGTGCGCTGGGAGCACGAAGCCAGGGGCGCCTTCTGCGCGGACAAGAGCAGCCTGAAGGGCGAGGAGTAACCAGCCCGCGCGTGCGGCCGGAGGTGACACGTCCGGCCGCACGTTCCGCACCCCGACCCCGGGGGAGAGCACCGGATGGGAGACCGTGCTGTGACCACCGTAGACATCACCACCACGGGAGCGACCGGGCCGCTGGCGCCCCTGGACGAGGCGGCCGCCTACTGGGACCCCGAGAACGTCGCGCGGCGGTCCGAGTGGGACCACGCCGCGTACCCGCTGTGGCACGGCCAGGCGAAGATGTGGCAGCGGCTCGACCGCTCCCACCCCGACAACGTGCTGGTCCGCGCCGAGGGCTGCTGGGTCGAGGACCTCGCCGGACGCCGGTACCTGGACGCCAGGTCCGGGGCGTGCAACATGCAACTCGGCTACAGCCGCCCCGACATCGTCGCGGCCATGGTCGACCAGGCGCGGCAGCTGCCGTTCAGCTGCGTGATCCGCTACAACCAGCCGGCCCTGGCCACCGTGCGGTACGCGGCCGAACTGGTCGCCGCCGCCCCGCCGTCGCTGACCCGGGTCCGCTTCACCCACATGGGAAGCGCCTCCGTCGAGAACGCCCTGCACATGGCCCGGCTCTACCAGATCAACGTTGGCGCCCCGGAACGGACCTGGATCGTCTCGCTGCGCAACAGCTTCCACGGCAGCACCTACCTCACGCTCGCCGCGTCCGGCGACGACTTCGTGGAGAAGGTGGTACCGGTCCCGCCGCCGCACCTGGCGAAGACGCCGGTCCCCGCCTTCGACGACTGCCCCGGATGCACCGGCGACCCGGCCAGGACCGGCGACTGCACGGCCCAACTGCGCACCACCCTGGACCAGATCGGCCCCGAGCAGGTCGCCGCGTTCATCGTCGAGCCCATGATGGAGGGCCCGGTCCAGCCGATGACCCGGCACTTCCTCCAGCGGCTGCGGGAGCTGTCGAAGGCCACCGGCTTCCTGGTGATCTACGACGAGGTGACCACCGGCTTCGGCCGGCTCGGCGCCCTCTTCGGCGCCGACCACTTCGGCGTCGAACCGGACATCCTCTGCTCCGCCAAGGGCATCACCGCCGGCTACGCGCCGCTCGGCGCGGTGCTGGTCACCGAGGACGTCTACCAGGCGTTCAACCAGCGGGGCGCCGGGCTGCACTTCCCCAACGGCTCCAGCTCCGACGGGCATCCGGTGTCCTGTGCGGCGGCCTCGGCGGCGCTGCGCGCCATGCTGTCCGAGGGCGTCTTCGAGAACGCCAGGGAACGCGGCGCCCAGGCCGTCGCCGGGCTGCGGCAGGCGCTCGACGGCAACCCGCACGTCGGGGCGATCCGCGGCGTGGGACTGCTCCTCGGCTTCGAACTGGTCGGCCAGGAGGGCGGCCCGCCGCCCGGCGCGATCGCCCAGCGGGTCCAGGCGGCCTGCAACGAGCACGGCGTGCTGGTGCAGCACGGCGGCGAGCACATCGTCATCTACCCGCCGCTGGTCATCGACGACCGGGAGATCGAGATCCTGGTGGACCGCGTCGCGCGGGGACTGGCGAGCGTCACGCGGTGAACCACCGCGCGGCGGCGGCCGCGGAACCGCTGCGCGACGGGCGGTTCCGCCGGCTGCTGCTGGCGATGGCGGTCTCCTCCGTCGGCACCTCGGGCACCCGGATCGCCCTGGCCTGGCTCGTCGTGGTGGACCTCGGCGCCGGCGACCGGTTCGGCCTGGTGCTCGCGGCCTACGGCGTGCCGCAGTTCGTCGTCGGCCTGGTCGGCGCGGCGCTCGCGGACCGGCACGGGCCGCGGGCGCTGTGCCGGGCCGGGTTCGTCGCCGCGGGGCTGACGCTGCTGGCGATGTGGCTGCTCGGGCGGGCCGGCGCGCTGAGCGTCGGCGCCGTCGCCGCCCTCGTCGTGGTGACCGGCGCGTCGCTCGCGCTGTCCCAGCCGCTGCTCGGCGCGATCCTGGTGTCGCTGGTGGACGCGGACCGGCTCGGTCCCGCCAACATGCTGCGCGTCGTGGTCGTCGACACGGCCGCGGTCCTCGGCCCGACGGCGGCCAGTCTGGTCATCGCGGCCTGGCACGCGCCCGCGTGGTTTCTGCTGGACGCCCTCACCTTCCTGGTGGCGGCCGCGCTGCTGCCCGCGCCCCGGGCGCGGCCGGCGGCCGGGACACCGGCGCGGTCCGGGGCACGTCCCGGGGTGCGCCGGGCGATCGCGGACGCCGTCGCCGGACTCCGTTACGTGGCCCGGCGGTTCGGGCTGTGGTCCGGCATCGCCGCGGCCGGCCTGGGCAACCTGCTGGTCACGGTGCCGTTGCTGGTGTGCGTGCCGCTGCTGGTGGACCGCGAGCGCCTCGGCAGCGGCACGCTCGGGATCTTCTTCGCGCTGTTCACCGCCGGATGCGTGCTCGGCGCGGCCGAGGCCGGCCTGGTGCGGCGGACCAGACCGGTGCGCGCCGGGCTGGTCTGCCTGCTGTTCGCCGGCCTCGGCACCAGCCTGGTCGGGGTGTGGTCAGACCGCGTCGGCCTGTTCTGCCTCGCCGTCGCGATCGGCTGCTGCGTCGCCGACTTCGACGTCCGCTGGTCGGCGCGGCTGCAGGGGGCCGTGCCCCCGGACCTCCTCGCCCGGGTGCTCGCCGGCGACGCCTGGTTCTCGTTCGTCTGCCGCACGGCCGGCATGAGCACGCTCGGCCTGCTGGCGTTCCACCACACCGGCGCCCTGTTGGCCGTCTGCGGCCTCACCATGGCCGCCCTCGCCGGCGCCCTGGCGCTCTCGCCCGGCGCGACCGGAGCCGCGGCCGACGGCGCGTCGGGCACGGAATTCCGCGACGGAGCCCGCGACGAAGGGCCACACGAAGGAGTGCGCAGATGACCACGACCGATCGCGGGCCGGCCGCCCGCTCCGCCGACGACGTCGTCGTCACCATCGGCGGTGCCGAGGACGTCGACACGCTGCTCGTCCTGCTGGACGACGCCGTGCGCTGGATGACCCGCGTGGGGCACACCGGCCAGTGGGGCACCCGGCCGTTCTCCACGGATCCCGGGGGCGTCGCGCAGGCGACCCGGTGGGCGACCGAGGACACGCTGTTCCTCGCCTGGCTGGGCGACCGGCCGGTGGGCGCGCTGGCCATCGGGGCGCCGCCGCCGTTCGTGCCGCCGGCCACCGAGCCCGAGCTGTACCTGGCGATCCAGGTGGTCGACCACGCCCACAAGGGCCGCAACATCAGCGGCGTCATGATGGAGCACGCCGAACGGCTGGCCCGCCGGCGCGGCGCCACGGCGCTCCGCGGCGACTGCTACGCGGGCGAGGGCGGCGCGGTGGTGCGGCACTACGTGAGCCTCGGCTTCGAGGTGGTCGGCGACTTCACCGTCGACACCCGCTCGGGCCCCTGGCCGGGCCAGATCGTCCGCCTCCCCGTCGACCCCGTCGGCCCCGTTGACGCCTGACGCCTGACGCCGCGTTCGGCGGCTCGGCGCGGGCCGGCCGACCGGGGTCACGTCCTGGCGTGCCGGGCGGCGCGCGGACACCGCGCCGGTCCTTCGCCGGCCGGTGCGCGCGGCGTGTTCCTGCCCAGCTCCCTGACCGCCCGCGCGCCGAGCGCGAGCAACTCCCGCCACCACCAGGCGTGATGGCGGAGATCGTCGAACACCGGATACATCGCCTCGGCGACCTGGGCGACCTCGCGGTGCCGGCCGAGCGCCGCGGCCCGCCGGGTCGCCGCCGACCAGTTGGGGAACTCCGTGTCCAGCCAGTCGAGAGCCTCCGGCGAGGCCTCTCCCCGCCCGCCGCCGGCCGCCCGGGCCGCCGCGACGGCCCGGGCCAGCAGGGTCTCCGTCATCCGGGACACCGCCGCGGCCCGCACGGCGGGAGCGTCCTCCCGCTCCAGCGCCTCGGCCGCGAAGAGCCGCACCAGATCGTGGTAGCGGTAGCGGAAGGCGGCGGGGGCGGGCTCCACCATGCCGGCGTCGGCCAGCTCGTCCAGTGCCGCCTCCGCGTCCGCGGGGGCGAGCGCGGTCAACGAGGCCGCGACCTCCGCCCCGAAGTCGGGCCCCGGCACCAGGGTCAGCAGCCGGAACAACCCGCGGATCTCGGGCGGCAACTGCCGGTAGGACATCTCGAAGGCGGTCCGGACGTGCTGGTCGCCGTAGCCCAGGCAGTCGAGCCGGTGTTCCTTGTGCCGCAGGAGCCCCGCCAGCCGCCGTGCCGGGGCCGGGTCGAGCCGCCCGACCGAGCCGGCCAGCCGGCTCCCCGCGATCCGCAGCGCCAACGGCAGCCGCCCGCACAGCCGGACGAGCTGCTCGGCCGCCTCGGGTTCGGCGGCCACGGCGGCGCCGCCGGCCGTCCGGTCCAGGAGCCGCACCGCCTCCTCCCGGGACAGCACGTCGAGCCGGAACCGCGCCGCGCTCTCCAGCCCCGCCAGCGAACGCCGGCTGGTCACCAGCACCAGGCAGTGCGGCCCGCCGGGTAACAGCGGCCTGACCTGGCACTCCCCGGCCGCGTTGTCCAGAAGCAGCAGCATCCGCCGCCCGTTCGCCAGCGACCGGTACAGGTCGCCGCGCTCCTCGGCGTCGAGCGGGATCCGCTCCGCGGGCAGGCCCATCGCCAGCAGCAGCGTGCTGAGCGCCTCCGCCGGCGGCATCGGCCGGGTGCCGGCGCCGGCCAGGTCGACATGGAACAGGCCGTCGGGAAAGCTGCCGGCGCACTCGTGCGCGACGTGCAGCGCCAGCGCGGTCTTGCCGATGCCCGGCTGCCCCGCGACGGTGGTGATGACGGCGGTGCCGGTGCGGCCCTCGGCCGCCGCCGCGACCAGCGGGCCGAGCCGGGCCAGTTCGAGCCCGCGACCGGTGAAGTTGCCGGGCGGCGCGGGGAACGCGGGCTGCGCCGGCTCGGGGAGCGCGGCGGGCGCGTCGGTCGTCGGATCGCGGCGCCGGCCGGCCCGGCCCGCCGCGGCGGCGTGGCGCAACACCTCCCGGAACGGCGGGGAGGCGCCCAGCGAGTCCGCGAGCGCCTCGACCGTGGAGCGGTGCGGCCCGCGGTTCCTGCCGCTCTCCAACTCGCTGACCGAGCGCACGCTGATCCCCGAGGCGACGGCCAGTTCGCGCTGGGTGAGCCCGGACATTCTCCGCGCTTCCCGTAACAGGAGTCCGAAGCGGGTCGTGGGCAGGTGCGGATCGGTCGCCATGGTCCCGCCAGCGTGGTCGTCGGAATCGGACGTCGGCGTCTCCCCGGAAACGTTTCGGACCCGGGCTGCACTACCCGGCTGCCCATAAGGGCTTTTAGAATTCTATTCGTGCATCAACGGCGCGGGCAGGGTGCATTGTCGAAAAGTTTTCGAGAGCTCGCGGGCGGGTCGCCGGAAGACGCCGGCGCGGTCCGCGCCCGGGGCGCCCTGGCCGGGCTCCTGGCCGCCCACCGGGCGGAGTCGGGGCTGAGCCAGGAGGCGCTGGCCGCCGCGGCGGGGATGAGCGTACGGGCCGTCAGGGACCTGGAGGCCGGGCGGGTCCGGGTGCCTCAGCAGCGGTCGGCGATCGCCCTGGTCCGGGTGCTGTCGCTCACGGGAGAGGCCAGGGAGTCCTTCCTCACCGCGGTCGCCGAGGCACGCCGCGACCGTGCCCGGATCCGTGCGGGCGACGATCCGACGCCCGACTTCGCGTATCCGACTCCCGCCCAACTCCCCCCGGCTCCTGGTGATTTCACCGGTCGGACGGCGGAGACGGCGGCGCTGCGCCGCCGTCTGCTCGACGCCTCCGCGCCGGACCGGCAGCGGACGGGCGCGGCCGTCACGGCGATCACGGGGGAGGGCGGTCTCGGCAAGACCGCGCTCGCCCTGCACACCGCGCACATGTCACGCGCGGACTTCCCCGACGGGCAGCTGTACGTGGACCTGCGGGCAAGCCGCGGTGCCTCTCCGAACGCCGCCGCGCTGCCCGCCCGGCTGCTGCGCGGACTCGGCGTGCCGGACCGGGCCGTGCCGTCCGGCACGGAGCCCAGGATCGCGCTCTACCGCCGGGTCACCGAGGGACGGCGCCTGCTGGTGGTCCTGGACGACGCGCCGAACGTGGCCGACGTCCGGCCGCTGCTGCCCGCGGCGGCCACCAGCGCGGTGCTGGTGACCAGCAGACAGGGCCGCGACCGCGACCGTGACGGGGCGCCGACCGGGGCCGGGGAGCTCCGGCTCCGCCCCCTCTCCCGGCCGGCCGCCGCCGAGTTGTTCGCCCGGCTCGCCGGGCCGGCGCGCGTGGCCGGAGAGCCCGAGGCCGCGGCGGCCATGGTGGAGCTGTGCGCCGGCTCGCCGCTGGCGCTCCGGGTGATGGCCGCCCGGCTCGCCGGCCGTCCGCGCTGGAGCATCGCGGCGATGCTGAGGCGGCTGACCGGGGAGTGGGACCGGGCGGCGGCGTGGGGGCGCCTCCCGGACCTCGCGCAGGGCCCCGGAGGGCTTCAGGGGCGGGGCGGCGCGGACCACCATCGGCCCGCCGTGACCGCGGCGTCAGGACCCGGGGTCACCCCCAGCGAGCGCAGCGTTCGCGCGTAGGCCCGGCGGCCCCGCTCCGCGGCGGCCGGATCGCCGAGCCGTTCCCGCGCGGTGACCAGTGCGCGCCAGGCCTCGTCCAGATACGCGTCGAGCGTGAGGGCCTGTTCGGCCGCGGCCGCCGCCGCGTCCGGCCGGCCGAGTTCCAGCTCGCAGCCGGCGAGTGTCGCGCACAGCCGGGCGGCCCGGCCGCGCAGTCGGCGCCGCTCGCCGACCACCCACTCGGCGGCGCCCTCCTCGGGCAGCAACTCCCCGCCGTACCAGCGGAGCGCCGCCCGCAGCGCCGCGATCCGCCGCTCCGGGTCCTCGCCGGGCGCCGGGCGCAGGCAGACGGTCGAACGCCGGTCGAACTCGCGGACGTCCGAGGCGCACGGCCAGCCGAGGGCCAGCCCGTAGGAGTGCTCGTCCCGGGTCAGCAGGGTGGCCGAGCCGCGCTCCGCCCCCGGCTCCAGCAGGGTGCGCAGCCGGGAGACCGTGACGTGGAGGTTGCGCACGCCCGCCTCGTGTCCGAGGTCCGGCCACAGCGCGTCGAGCAGCACGTCCCGGTGCACGGGCGACCCGGCGCGCAGCGCCAGCAGCCGCAGCAGGCTGCGGGCCTTCGGCCGGACCGCGCCGCAGTCCACCGCCGTGCCGCCGACCGTGACGCGGAAGCCGCCGAAACAGCGGATCTCCACCATCGGCCGTTCGTCGCCGCCGGCGGGCGCGTCCGGCGCCTCGCCGAGCACCGACTCCGGCGCCGCGGCCTCCGCGGACGGGCGGGCCGCGTCCAGGTAGGGACGCAACAGCGTCACCGCCGTGGACAGCAGCTCCTCGACCTCCTGAAGTCCTGGCTCCCGATCGGGAGCGCCCAACCGCCCGGCATCCGTCACACTCCTGTACACAGCCGATCCCCTCCGCGCGCTGGCTCCACCCGACCCATCGCTTCGCCCCCTCGGCCCCCCGGGCAACACGGGAGGAGCTGAGGGCTGCGGCCCTCTAGCAGATCACGGGTGACCGGCCGGCGACCAGGCAGAACAGGTAGCAGAGTTCTGCCGGTGAGATCAGCCGCGGGTGAAGAACTCCACCTCGCCGAGCGCCACCAACCGGGTCGGCCGATGCCCGTACGCCGAACCGATCGTCAGGCGCAGCGTGGCGACATCGTCCATGGTCAGGTCCACGACCTGCTCACCAGGACGGTCCTCCAGGGTCACGGTCCGCTCGCCGACCTGCTCGCCCTCGGTGTTCCACGCGGTGACGGTCAGCGACGCCGGGCGGGCCTGGGTGAGGTATTCGTCCGTCCGGTCGGAACTGCCGGAGTGCACCACCAGTTCGGTCAGCCGGAACTCCTTCTCGAACGACGCCTCCAGCCACTGCCCCGCGGGTTCCTCGTCCGCCACGGGTGCCCAGAAACGGTTCCAGGTGCCGTCCACCGCCAGGTCGACCGGATGGTCGGCGGCGGCGCTGGACGCCTCCACCGCCGCCGGACGCACGGACTGCGGCTCGGTGAACCGTTCCCGCACCCGGTCGACGAGGCGGGGTCCGTAGCCGATCGCGGCCAGCACGATCGCGGCCAGCGCGGCGAGCAGCAGCAGCCGGGTCAGTGGCCGGCGGAAGCGTCCCGCGGGGCCTCGCCTGCGGGACCGGCGCCCCCGCAGCCGGCGCCACAGCCGTCGCCACCACGACAGGCGGGCGTCCGCGTCCGGCGGGCGCAGCGGCAGGCCACAGCGGCGGCAGAACGAGCGGCCGGCCGGGTTGGCCGTGCCGCACTCCCCGCAGGCGACGTCGTCGGGAGCCTCGGCGTAGCCGTCGGCGGCGGGCCCGACCTGGGGGCGTCGGACGGCCTCCCGGCCGGGCTGCACCGCGACCGGCCGCGCGGTCGGCCGCCCGGTCCTGGCCGCCGGGGCCTCGGTCGAACGGTCCCGGGGCCGGGCCCGCGGTCGCGGGGTGCCGGTCGGGGTGGGCGCGAGCAAGGCCGCCGCCCGGGCGGCGGCCTTGCCAGCCTCGGAACCGGAATCCGGGGCGGAGTCGTCGGCGGCTCCGCCGGCCGTGGAGTCCGTGGAGTCCCCGTCGGAGTCGCCCTGAGGGGAGTCGTCGGGGGCGGCGGCCGTGCTGACCCTGGCACCGGAATCCTGGTCGGAGTCGTCGGCGGGGTCGGCGCTGGGCGCCCCGACGCCGGACGCGGGCGCCTCGTCGGCCCCCGAGGGGGCGTGAGGTGTCTCCGGCGCCGGCCGGGCGCCGTCTGCCGGCACGCCCGGTGGGCGCGGTGGTGCCGGGGGCGAGGCGCCGACGGGTCCGGAACCCGGTGCCGGGGTCGGGTCGGCCTGCGGTGGCTGCGGTGCCTCCGGGGGTGGCGGGGGCGCGGCTGAGGACGCGGCGTTGGCGGGTTCGGGGTCCCGGTTCGGCTCGGGGTGGGCGCCGGCCGGGGGCGGCTCCGGGGGCGAGGCGTCGGCTGGCTCGGGATCCCGCGCCGGCGTGGGGTCGGCCGGCGGCGGATCCGGATCCGCCGCCGCTCGTGCCGGCCGGGGCGCGCTCCAGTCGAGAAAGGCCCCGCACTCGCCGCAGAACGCGTCGCCCTCGTTCACCCGCGCGCCGCACTGGTCACAGGTCACCGCCCCACCGCCCTTCCGTCCGGGCCCGCGGAGCCCGCGGGCCGACCCTGTTCTCCGGGCCCCGGGAGGGACCCCCGTGGCCGCGGCGCGGCGGCGCGGCCCGTCACGTCCCCACCACCTCGACCGTGCACGGCACGTGTGCCGGACGGTTGGCGTCGATGAGGACCTCCAGCCGCGACATCGGCAGCGAGTCGGGGTCGTCGCTGCGGATCAGCACCCGCAGCGAGGGCTCGGCGCTGCCCGGGAGTTCACCGCCCGGGGTCGCCGACCAGGCGGCCCCGCCGCTGTCCACGACCTCCGCCTCGACGTCGAACGCGTCCCTGAGCAGCTCGGACAGCCCGTGCGCGGTGCCGCGCAGCCGGTGCAGCCGCGTCGCGCGGGCCACCGCGCGGCGGCGGTCGGCGAGCGGCCGGCCGTCGTCGGTCTCGGCCGCGACCCAGGTCGCCAGCCACTCCAGGAAGTCCTCGGGGGCCAGCGCGGGGTTCCAGTAGGCGTCCAGGCAGTCCAGCACCGCGAGGACGGGTGCGAGGACGTCGTCGAAGGCCGTGACGAACCGTTGGACGAACCCGTCCTCGGCGTAGGGGCCCGGCAGCCGCTCCCCGAACGGGTGCGGGGAGACCAGGCCCTCGACGTGCTGGCGCCGGGACGGCGGCCGGTCGGGCGGCGGGGCGACGACGGTCATGCCTCCTCCACCCTCACCTGGTGCTGGTAGGAGAAGACCAGCGCGTGGCGCTCCAGGTCGATCCGGTCCCCCACGTCGTTGCGCTCCCCGGTGAGCGGGTTCGCCGCGAAGATCCGGACGTCGTCGACCAGTCCCACCCCGGGCACGCCCTGCAACACCGCGTGCGCGTCGCCGGTCTGCACCGGGCGGCCGAACGGCCAGCCGTCGCCGCCGGGGCCGCCGCTGACGGGGTGGAAGTAGCGGTAGAGCGCGTCCGAGGCGCGTTCCCGCAGCCGCCCCGCGCTGGCGCCGGGCTCGCCGGTGAGCCGCGCGACCACGGTGACGCCCTGGTAGTAGGGCGGCTGGACCAGCAGCCGGGCGCCGCCCGGTCGGCGCTCGTCGAGGTGCTCGGAGATGGCGGCGAGCATCTCGTCGGGCGGGACCAGCTGCTCGAACCGCAGCCGGTGGCCCGTGTCCGCGACCACCTCCGGCACCACCAGCACCCGCACCCCGCCCGCCTCGGCGCCGTCGCCGGCGGGGATGCAGCGGATCCGGGCGGCGGAGGGCGCGGCCTGGCGGGCGATCAGCTCGTAGTCCGACGCCGTCACCGCCCGGTCCTGGGCGCGGAGCTGCAGCGGCGCCCGGAGCCGGGCGCTGGCCACCGACTCGCCGTCCACGCCGCCGGCCGCGGCCTCGCGGTTCTCCACCCGGGACACGTAGGGGATGGAGGTGCGCAGCACGGTCAGGGTGCCGCGGGCGACGTTGCCCCCGCGCCCGCCGCCGGTGCGGTAGCGGCGCACCCGGAGCCGCGCCCCCTTGGGCGGCACCGCGCCGAACTGGCGCAACGAGCCGTCGGGCTCGCGCACCGCGGGCCCGAGGGCGACCTCTCCGGTGGTCGGGTCGAGACGGACGTGCCGGTCGTCGGGACCGGAGGCGCCGAAGGTCTCCACGTGGGTCCACTCCTGCCAGCCGGTGCCGTCCGAGACCTCCACCACGAACGGGTCGCGGCCCAGGAGCACCGGCGGCCGGCCGACGGCGAAGCGCTGCCCGGGCGTTCCCGTCGACGTGCCGAGGGCCTCGCCGTCCACGGCCTCGGCGTGCAGCACCTCGGTGGTGCCGCCGATGGTGAACGCCTCGACGCCGCGGACGGTGGGCGAGGCGGAGTAGAACGGCTGGTCGGGTTCGGCCGGGGTCACCCGGCAGCGCAGCCAGCCGGCCCGGCGTCCGCCGAGCGAGGCCAGGGCGTGGTCGCCCGGCACGTGCAGCACCACGTCGCCCGGCCGGTTGAGCCCGCCGGTGCTGTCCTCCTCCAGTTCGCAGGGCAGCCACCGGGCGCCGTCGTACGCCTCCCAGCGCAGCGGGGGTTGGCGCGGGTCGACGCCGATGCCCTCGACACTGCTGTCCAGCCGGAGGACCACGGCGCAGTGCGGCACGGCGGCCGAGAGCCCGACGTGCATGCTGTCCCCGGGGTTCGGCGTGGCCCCGAAACAGGGCACGGCCTGGCCGTGCCGCACGTCGTCGGTCCGCTCCACCGGCCGTCCGCCCTCCTCCTGGGTGAGCAGGTGGGCGAACTCGCACGGCTGCACGGTGAGATCGGCGGTGGTGGCGAAGACCTGCGCCTCCTCCGTCTCGGTGCGTTCGGTGGCGATCTCGGTCCCCTCGTGCAGCACCACCGGGGCCTGTTGCGGGGCGGACAGCCAGAACGTGGCCGGGGCGCTGGCCGCGGCCGGCGGGAACAGGGTGATGCCGAGCAGGTCGAGGAAGGCCAGGTAGCTCTTGTCCGGCACCCGGTTGAGCCGGTAGAGCAGCTGGTCCGTCATGTGGGCGAACGCCTCGATCAGCGTGACGCCGGGGTCGGAGACGTTGTGGTCGGTCCACTCGGGGCAGCGCTGCTGGACGAACCGCTTGGCGTCGTCCACGAGTTGCTGGAAGCGGCGGTCGTCCAGGTGCGGGGCGGGGAGGGCCATCAGCGGCCACCTTCCTGGTCGGTGGGGCGTCCGTCCGCCGCCGCGTCGTGCGAGGGGATCATGTAGAAGGGGAACACCAGGTTCCGCGGGTCGTTGGCGCCGCGGTGGGTGTAGCGGATGTCGATGTAGAGGGTGCCGTCGTCCACCGCGTCGACCACCACCTCGACGTCGGTGACCTCGATCCGCGGCTCCCAGCGGTCCAGGGCGCGGCGCACCTCGTAGCCGATCGCCCCCGCGGTGTTCTCGTCGGCCTGGGCGAAGACGTGGTCGTGGATCCCGCAGCCGAACTCCGGCCGCATGGGCCGCTCGCCCGGCGCGGTGGCCAGGATCAGCCGGATGGACTCGGCGATCTCCCGGTCGCGTGCCACCAGGGCGATGCCTCCGGTCGCGCTGGTCCGCAGCGGAAAGGCCCATCCCGACCCGATGAACTGTTCGGCCATCAGTTGATCTCCACGATCCTCGCGTTCACGGCACAGCGGGTGCCGCCGTTCACCTCGACCCCCGTCGTCGCCTCCACCGACACTGACTGGCCGGTCAGCTTCAGCTCCCCCTTCCCGGCGTCGAGCACGATGCCGGTGCCCGTGACCGTGATGTCCTGCCGCGCGTCGATGGCCACCCGGCCGTCGCTGTGCACGGTGATCACCGTGTTCTGCTGGTCCAGGTGCAGGGAGAGCCGGTCCCTGTTGGTGCGCAGCCGCACGCCGGAGGGTCCTGGCACCGCGTCCAGCAGCTCGATCCGCTGCCCGCCGCGGGACGCGAACGAGCGCCGGTTCACCTTGCCGCTGCGGCCGTCCACCAGTTTCACCGGATCCGCGGTGGGCTTGTCGACGCCGTTGTAGAGCCCGCCGATGACGTAGGGCCGGTCCAACATGCCCTGTTCGAACGCGACCAGCACCTCGTCGTCCACCTCGGGGCTGAAGACCCCGCCGCCGCCCACCCCGCCCAGCTGGACGGTGCGCACCCAGTCGGTTGTGTAGGCGCGTTCCCGGCCGACGTCGTCCGACAGCCACGGCAGCTTCAGCCGGACCCAGCCCTGCTCGCCCAACGCGAGCGGCGCCTTCACGTCGGTGACGATGCCGACGGCGACGCCGGGCACCCGGGGTGAGTGCGCGGCCGCGGACCCGCCCGTGGCCAGGCCGTACGGGGTGCGGTCCTGCCGCCCGCTGACGGTCAACCAGGTCTCGTAGCCGCTGCCCGGCTCGTCGGTGTGCCGGCTGGCGGTCACGGTGTACTTGCCGTCGAAGGGCTTGCCGGCGGCGTCCAACACGACCGGCGTGCCGACCCGCAGCCGGGGGTTCCCGTGCACCACGACCTCCAGTTCGGCGACGGCGTCGGCCTGGTCGGCGGCGAACGCGGTCGACACCGCCTTCACCTCGGCGTCGGTCTGGTACGGGTAGTCGGCCACCAGCGTCTCGGACGGCCGGCGGCCCTCGAACGGTTTGACGGCCTCCGCCGAGTCCACGCCGATCCGCAGCCCGTCGCCGGCCTTGACGGCCTTCTCGGCGCGCAGGCTCTTCTTCTGTTTCACGTCCCAGCCGCGCACGGTGACCGCGGACGTCTGGTTCACCGAGGTGACGGACGAGCGGACGAACAGCACGTTCTCGCCCATCTTGATCCCCACCGGGCTCTCCTCCACGGCCCCGGAGCTGGCGGGCGCGGAGGCCGCCGGCACGGGGGTTCGGAAGAAGAACCTGCCGTCGCTGACGCCCATCTCGCGGTCGTTCTCCCGGGCGAGCGTGGCCAGGAAGTCCCAGTCGGTCACGTTCGCCTGGGTCCGCAGCGGATAGGCGGTGGCGGTGGCGTCGATCCGGCCGAGCGGAACGCCGGCGGCCCGCGCCACCTGGGTGGCGATCTCGGACGCCTTCTGGTTGATGAAGCCCAGCACCTTGCGGCCGCGTTGCAGTCGGTGCGCGGCGTCCATCGCCCGGATGGTGGTGAAGCTGCCCCTCCCCTTGTCGTACTCGACCTCCATCGAGACCACCTCGCCCTCGAAGAGGGGCAACTCTGCGGACGCCCCGCCGGACTTGACCCTGATCCGCAGCTGGGTGCCGATGCGGATGCCGGTGTCCTCCAGCAGCGTCCGCTCCGGGTCGAGGTAGCGGAGTTGGGCGACGGCGGGCAGCGTGTTGCTCTCCTCGACGTCCACCCGCACCGGCATGGTGTCCCAGGGCGGCGGCAGCGGGCCCGGGGCCTGGACGAGGAAGGTGTTGGTGTTCTCCCCGATGGTCATGCGCCGTTCCCCTCCAGTTCGTCCGGCGACGGCACCAGGATCTCGGTGCCGGGCCGCAGCCGCAGCGGGTCGTCGATCCCGTTGGCCTCGGCGATCACCCGCCACGCCGTGGGGTCGCCGTACTCCTCGTGGGCGAGCAGTTCCAACGAGTCGCCGACCACCAGCCGGTGCGTGCGGCGGGTACTGGGCGAGCCGGAGGTCGGGTTCTGCCGGGGCGTCGGATCGCCGGCCTCGATCAGCTGCAGGGTGCAGGTGGCCCGCAGCGGCGTGCCGTCCGTGTCGAACAGCGAGTAGGTGGCGCTGACGTCCTCCAGATAGCCGTAGAAGGACACGCTGTCGAACGAGCCCCAGGCGAACCGGACCCGGGGCGCCGAGGCGGCCTTGGCCGCGATGCTCCGGGCCGTGGGCGAGCACCAGCTGAGCAGCGTCTCCACGCCCTTCTGGACGCGGGTGTCATGGGTGTCGGTGGCGTCCAGAAACACCTCGACGTTCAGCCGGCGCGGCTGCGAGCCGGTGAACTCGGCGACGCCCACCTGTTTGGCGCTCCTGGCCCGGTGCCGGATCCACTCCGCCCCCTTGCTCAGCGTCAGCGTCTCCGGGTTGAACTGGAACGAGACCGGCGACCCGAGCATCCCGCCGGGTGGCCTGCCCGGCTTCTTCGGCGGCTCGTACGCCGTCAGCGTGGCGCGTGCCCGCGTGGGCATCGTGCGGTCCCTCCTGCTCGTCGGGGGGCGGACGCCCGTCGGACCGGGGTGTGGCCCGCGGGGCTCACAGGAAGCCGTGGTGCGCGAGTTCGATGCTCTCCGTCGCCACCTCCGAGCGGCTCGGGTCGAACGTCGGCCCGGTCCAGCTCACCACCACGACGTCCCGCAGCGACCACTGGACGATGGTCTCGGACAGGTTGGGGCGCAGCGCCGTGATCTGCGCGGTGCCCCGCTTGACCTTCTGGGGCAGCGTGGCGAGGAAGCGCGTCACCCGGGTCGAGTCGGGTGTCAGCGGGCGGGTGAGGGTGACGTGCGGATAGGTGATCCGGGACGGCAGCTGCCACACGAAGTCGTTGTTGCCGCCCTCCCGGCGCTGCTCCACCTCGACCTGGACGCTCAGCCCGGTGCAGGTGTTGAAGGGGCCGAGGTCGATGCCGTCGATCTGCAGCCGGAAGTGGACGCTCGTCCCCGGGTCCGTGGTCGACATGGCGCGGTCTCTCCGTCCTGACGGTGGGCGTGGTCGCGGCGGGCGTCACCGGCCACCGTCCAGCAGTCGCCCGGCGCGTTCCCTGCCGAGCCGCATCTCCGACCGGAGCAGCCGGCCCAGCGGGCCGATGAGCCGGTGGGCCAGCGCGTCCATGTGCCGGCGTTCCAGGCCCCGCAGGATGGCGTCCCCGTCGGGTGTCGGGGCGTCCTCCCGCCGCGTGCCGTCGGGCGTGGCCGCCAGAGCGGCGGACGGGGTCCGGGCCGTGGCGCCGCCTCCCCCGGGAACCTCGGGGTCGGGGGCGGGGTCGGGGGCGGCCTCGGGCGCCGGGGTGGGGGCGACCCTCGGGCCCTCGCCGCGAGGCAGGCGACCGCCGCCGCCCCTGCGTTGGATCGGGCCGGCCGCCGGCGTGGGCGGTGTGGGCCCGGCGACGGCGCGGCGCGCGGCGGTGGGTGGCCGCCCTCCGGTGCGCGCCGGGGGCGGGAGCGGCGCCGGCGGGGCGACGGGCGCCGGGGGTGTGGGCGTGACGCGGGTGTCGCTCACGAGCGGCGCCGGTTCTCCGGGCCCCGGCGGCCTGGGAGATGCCGCCGTCCGGCGGGCGGCCGGGCGTGCGGCTCGCTGGACCACGCCGGTTGGGGTGCCGGCCGCGCGGCGGGGCGCCGGGCCGGTGGTGGACGGCTGGGCGGCGAACACCGGAGCCGACGGCCCCGCCGAACCG